>NZ_JXYC01000013.1:0-147710 GCF_000967665.1 Marinomonas sp. S3726
AAAAGTAACACCCTGTGTTGTTACTTCTCGAAAGGTACTACATTACGTCAAAGTAACGCCTTGTGTGATACTTTTTCTGAAAAGACTGAGACGAGGTGGCTTATTCGCAGGCTCCTTAAATACATTGCTCGTAAATTGATTGGAGAAATAGATGAGGCGTTTTTTTAGACACCCAACTGATATTCCAATTTGTGTCAAAACAGCGGTCGTGAGCAAGGAAGAACAATGTGACATGAAGGACTTAAGTGAAGGTGGATTGTCTTGCTTTTTATATTCACTTATCGAAGTTGGCATGATTGTCGATATTACCATTACCTCAATTGACCCACCTTATTATGGTCAAGGGAAAATCGTTTGGGCGAAATTATGTGATGACGATAGCGCCACTCATCGTTATGAAGTCGGTATTAAATTCACTGATAATGATGAGATGTACAAGGTCAGAATGGTGCAGCAAATTTGCCATATAGAACAGTACAGACGACGCATTCTAGAAGAAGAAGGCCGAGAGCTAGACAGCAATACAGCAGCGCAGGAATGGATTCAATTATATGCCGCAGACTTTGGCCGTCACTAAGGTAAATAACTTAACCAAGATAGAACTCTATTCTCTTATGAGTATATAGCACTTATAAAGAAATAGAGTTCATCCTTATCCTCTGATAAGCAAAACAGTCCTAACTATCTTGTTTAGAAGAAAAGCTTGGCGCTTTAATCAAACGCTTTGGCATACGGAAAACCTCAAAGGCAAACAACATTCCAAGACACACTAGAATTAAACCTCCAACCTCAACCCAAGTAAGTACTTCTTCTAACAAGAATGAACCTAATAATAATGACAAAGGTGGAAGCAAAACGGAAAAAATTGCCCCTTTTGATGCACCTAACAAACTGATCGCTTTCGAATATAAATAAAGCGCGCCAATTGAAGCAAATACCCCTTGATACAAGCCTTGAACAATTAAGGTATCAGTATCAACAGCTAAAATTTGTCCACCAAATTGGTAAAGGTAAAATGGCATATAGAGCACAATAGACACCATAGAAACTAACACAGTGGCATCCCATGGATTGATCTTCCAGTATCTTGCGAGAACAGTATAAATTGACCATAAAAAACCACACATAAGGAACATAAAGTCACCAATAAGTGTGTCTTCTAGGGCCAAACTACCTAAACTATTACCTCCCACAAACACCACGCCAGCAATTATAAAGCTAATGCCTAGGATACGTGCCAGGGTGAGCTTCTCTCCTAGCCAAAGCACGCTTGCTATGGTGGTAAACAGCAACATAGAGGTAGGCATAATTATGCTAAAGTGTGAGGTAGGCGCATAAGCCATACCAGAGGTACCAACCAATACATAAGGTGCGCCTGCACCAAATGCGAGTATTACGCCTTTCCCTGCAATGGCTTTTAATTTAGCAAATCGCACAATAAATAACGGCAACAAAACTAGCCCAGAGATGCTGAACCTAAGCATAGTAATATCATAAGGCGCTAACTGACTATTCGTCGCTATTTTAGAAAGCACAGGCCAACCGGCCCAAATGACAGTGGCACTAATGCCCAAAACAATGCCTAGAATTTGATTACGATCTAATTGCCCCATCACTCACCTCACTCTTTTCGCCTAATGCAAAAAAATACTTCAAATCACGCTAAATCGCTTTAACCCGCTTTAACTAATTAAGGTGATAAGCTTAAAAGATAGATGCCGACGTTGCGCACTAAAGAACACTCATATACGCTCTTTTTATGCGTTAATTTTATTTTTAAGAGGAATAAAGACTCAATGGATAACTTTGATCATCAAATACTCAAAATTATGCAAGAGAACTGTCGAACCAGCACAGAGCAAATAGGCGCTCAAATTGGCCTTTCAGCAACCGCTTGCCAAAGGCGTATTAAGCGTTTGCGTGAAACGGGTACTATCAAAAAAGAAGTCGCTATCTTAGATAGCAAAACACTAGCAAATCATGTCACTGTCTTAGTTGAGATTATTGTGAAATATGGAGGCAGCGAAGAGATTGAAAAATTCAAACAAGCTATGCTGAGTCATGAAGAAGTTCAACAATGTTACTATGTCACAGGTAATGCGGACTTTATTTTAATTATTACCGTTGAAAATATGCATAAATACGAAGCGCTGACTCAAAAGCTATTTTTTAGTAATAATAACATCCAGCGTTTTCATACCAATGTGGTCATGGACAATGTCAAAACAGGGCTCAACATTCCCATTAATTGAAGCAATTAACAAAACCAAATTAATAATCTGACTCTTTATTTAGAACGCCCTTTTGAAGTCACTAAATAGACTCCTAATACCGTTAGCCCCATGGCAAATAAGGCAGCGGGGACTAAGCGTTCGTCAAAAAGGACCCAAGCATTGAGACTTGCTGTCGGTGGCACCAAATAAAAATAGCTAGCCACTTGTGAAGCTTCCCCTTCACGTATCAAATAAAGTAGTAAAAATGTGGCCATGAAAGACAATACTAAAATCAACCAGGTGAGTGACAAAATTAAGGTTAGCGACCATTCAATTTCTTGCGTTTCAAAGGTAAAAGACAAAATAGTGACTAGCACTAAACTACTCACATATTGCCAAAAATTAGCCGCTAATAACTCTACTTTGGCACCAAAGTGCTTTTGATAAAGACTACCAAGTGTAATCGCTAATAGTGCCAGTAAGGCATATAAAACGGCCGTAAATGAGAAGCTAAAATCAGCTACTCCCTGAGTAAATAAGACAGTAGCAATCACACCAATTAAACCAAACCCAAAACCAAAACTTTGCCTTAAGGTGAGCCTGGCTTTATAAAGATACCAACTCAAAACGACGGTTAAGATAGGTTGTCCACCGACAATAATGGCGGTTATACCAGCAGGAAGTCCGGCTTTAATGGCAGCAAACACACCAGATAAGTACACGCCATGAATTAATAAACCAGCCACCATCTGGTGTCCAATTTCTTTTTTGGTTGGCCACTTTTTGACCCAATACCAGCACATAGCCCCTAAAAGCACTAAGGTAATAAACATACGTACCATAAGCAGCGTAAAAGGTTCGATATAAACCAGCGCGTACTTGGCACCAATAAAACCAGTACTCCATAGGAACACAAAGAAAAAGGGAGCTAAGGTGATAAGTCGTGAGAACAAAACTGAGTCCTTGTTATGTAAAGCTTAATAGCTGATATACATTCAGTTTTGCAGTGTGACTGGCTTTTACTCTAAGTGAAAGTATCAAAGAGGATAAAATAGAGAAAAGCCGCCCTAAGGCGGCTTAAAATCAATTTAGATTTGCTTTCAATTTGCCTATCTAAATTAGTGGAAGGCTGATATTTGTTTAATAAACAAGTTAGCGACTATGGCTTTTCTCCCGCCGCCATTCTCTTATCAATGTCTTCAAGTACAGCCGGTAGGCTAGCAATGGTATCTATTTGATAATGTGCTCCTGAATCTTTAAAAGCCAGCCTTGCCTTAGCTCTTGCTTGAGCTAATGTCTCTTCATTAGCCGCTTCATACTCAGCTTGGGTTAAACCAGCTTCATTACCTGATAATAAAAGAGCGACTGTCCACATGCTGGCATTCAGTCCTTCTGTAATACCTGGCACTGAGTCATCAACTTTAACGCAAGCATTAACATCAGTAACCGCCAAATCAATGACGTTTTTAAGCACCATATAAGGTGCTGGTCGGCCACCAGAGGCAAGATCATCCGTCGCCACCACATTATCAGGTGCGATACCATTTGCCTTTGCAGCAGGCAATAATTCGTCAATGACACAACGAGGGTAACCCGTACAAGAACCTATTTTTAAGCCTTGCTCTCTTAACTGATTTAGTACCTGTGGCGCACCAGGGATCGGGTCAGCATGTTGGGCAACCTTTGCAATTTGCAAAGGCATAAAAACTTCATAAATATCATCGATATTCTTATTTGTCATTGGCTCGCCAAACTGAGTTAACCAACGCTCTGCAACCTCTGGAATTCGCCCAACGGCCTGAATATGATCCCATTTACCCAGCCCCATAGGAACACGTGCCTCTGCCAAGGAAACATCAAAGTCATAACCTCGTTTAAAGGCTTCCACAAAAATGGTTGTTGGCGCAAAGGACCCAAAATCAACCAAGGTGCCTGCCCAATCAAAAATAACAGCTTGTAACTTTTGCATTTTAAATCCTCTCGTTTATTTGCTATCAGGCTGAGCCCTAGCATCTATAAAAATCTAATGTCTATTAACAATGGCATATTAAAAACGGTCTATTTAAGAACCGTGAATTCAAGCTCTGACAAGGCTTGCTCTAAAATGGCTAGCGCTTCGCTTAATTCAGAACGAGTAATAATGAGAGGTGGACTAAGTTGCAGCACATTACCCTGACTCACCTTAAAACTTAGGCCTAATGCCAAACAGCGATACATCACTTGCTCAGCTTGCACCAGAGCGCGGGTTTTCTTTATAGGATCTGTTACTAACTCGATCCCCCATAGCATGCCAACGCCTCTAACATCGCCAATAATGGGAAATTTAGCCGATAACTCAGCTAATCTTGCTTTGACAAACTCATGATCTTGCCGTGTTTTTTCTAACAAATTATCCCTTTCAATCACCTCTATCATTGCCAATGCAGCAGCACAGCCTATGGGGCTTTTCTCATGGGTATAGTGGCCTAAAGACACTTGCTCAGCCGTGTTGTATTCATCCCTCGTCAGCATGGCGGCGAAAGGCACGACGCCTGCGCCTAAACCTTTACCTATACAGAGAATGTCTGGCTCTATGTCATAGTATTGATGGCTAAACCAATGTCCTGTTCGCCCCATGCCATTAGGAATATCATCTAATATCAAGAGCACATTATGGCGATCGCAGATTTCTCTTACTCGCTTCCAATAAGCCTTACTTGGCACTTGAACATCGGTATTACGCACAGCTTCTGCGATAAAAGCACCAACGCCCCCTTCTTTTTCAATCACATACTCTAAGTAGTCTGCATAATGAAGGTCACTACCATCGGGTGAAGGTAAAGCGCCACGATAACTTACCGCTGGTGGAATGCGCTCAACACCAGCCATCAATGGTCCCATGTTTTCTCTAAAACAGGCTTCACCACCGACTGAAATTGCATCCATGGAAGCGCCATGAAAACTGTCCCACAGTGAAATCACCTTGGCATTTCCTGTCACATGCCGTGCAAGTTTTAGCGCCATACCAACAACTGAAGTACCACCTGGCGCAAAAAGCACACGATTTAAAGACTCTCCAGCAATGCTAGTGAGCTTAGCTGCACAATCAACAGCGACTTGATGAGTAAAGCGCCTTGGAGCGAAAGGTAAATCAGCTAATTGAGTTTGTATTTTCGCTATCACATGAGGATGTCCATGACCTAACTGATGAACATTATTGCCATGAAAGTCCATGTATTTATGGCCAGCTAGGTCTTCTAAATAAATCCCTTTGGCAGCAACTAAGGCATCCAAGCAAGGTGTTGACATAGCCTGATGCAAAAAATGGCGGCTATCTTGTGATAGCAGATCCTTAGTTTTTTGATCGTGACTTTGTTCTATCCAGTCTTGTCTTGCAGCACTGGTATTTGTATCCCCTTCGCTGCAAGCACTTTGCGGATTAAGCGGTGAGATTTTCATATTCTATTTCAACCAGTACATAGCATTGCTGATGGCTAAAATAAGACGCTCAATATCCCTAGGATACACATCCCCGATATTGCCAATTCTAAAACAGTCCGCATCAGATACCTTGCCTGGATAAATAACAAAGCCTTGTTTTTTCAATGCATTATAAAAATCTTTGAACTTGTAACCTTGCTCTTTTGGTGAGTAAAAAGAGGTAATAATCGGCGAGTGATGGCTTTCGTCTAATAGACACTTAAAGCCCAATCCTTGCATACCTTCAACCAAGATTTTTTGGTTTTGTGAATAACGTTGATATCTGGCTTCTATACCACCTTCTTCCTCTAGTTCTAGCATAGCTTGAGCAAAGGCCCTTACCGTGTGAGTAGGAGAAGTAAAGCGCCACTTACCCTTGTTCGCTTCCATACATAACCATTGCTGATAAAGGTCTAATGAGAGCGATCTTGCTTGACCTTGGCAGACTTCTAATCGCTTTTTATTAGCAATCACAAAACCAAAACCTGGTACACCTTGGATACATTTATTCGCAGAACTAATGAGAAAATCTATGCCTAATTCAGACATATCAAGCGGTATACCACCAAAGCTAGACATGGCGTCTAAAATCATAACCTTGTCATGCTTTTTAACTGTCTCACAAACGGTTTTAACGGGATTCAGCATGCCAGTGGTTGTTTCACAATGCACCATGGCAACATGGGTAATCTGAGCATCTTGTTGCAAAACTTCATCTATCATGGCGGCACTTGGCATGGCCATTTCACCCAGCTCAAAGACATGACAATCTAGTTCTAAATAGCTCGCAATTTCTGCCATACGTGCCCCATAAGCACCGTTATTAACCACCAGCAATTTACCGCCTTTTGGTATCACAGTCCCAATCGTTGCTTCCACTGAAGCGGTACCACTTCCTTGCATCAAGGTCGCTGTATATTGTTCTGCATTTGATGCTGATACGGCTAATGAAACCAGTTTAGATCGTATGACCTGCACTATGTCTAAATTGTATTCATCATCCCAAGTACACCAATCTTGTAGCATGGCTTCACGTACTGTTTTTGTCGTTGTTAAAGGGCCTGGGGTGAGAAGTAAGTATTGATTTTCAAGATTTCGCATTCAAAAACTCCATTTGGTATATACCAGTTTGGAGAAACTATACTGACTCTTTCACTTTCTTGTAAAGCCATAAATGAAAATTTCATAAGAGAAGTATTTTAAATACTGTGTCTTTTAATGGATTTTGACACGATAAACTCATGATATATGCAATATCTCATTGTCATCAAAACTTAATATAATGACTTATCTTTGAAACATGAGTGTCATATTCCTTTTCTAGTATGAAACAAACAATCTGGTAAATACCAAAAGGAAAACTTATGAAAACCTTCTCTAAGCTCCACACGTCTTTATGTTTTAGTGTCACTTCTCTATGTGCTGCCATGTTCACTAGCTCACTTGCAAGTGCAAAAGAGCTAACTGTTTACACGGCTTTTGAAACAGAGCAACTTGCACCTTACAAAGCAGGTTTTGAAGCTGAAAACCCAGATATCACTATCCGTTGGGTGAGAGACTCTACTGGCATAATGACGGCAAAACTCTTAGCTGAAAAAAATAACCCTCAAGCAGAAGTCATTTGGGGGCTAGCTGGCTCTTCTATGGCTCTACTTAAAAACGAAGGCATAGTAAAACATTATGTACCACAGGGTTTGGCCGAAACTCGCTCCTATCTAAATGACCCTGAAGCACAACAAGCTTGGTTCGGTAATGATGCTTTTTTCAATGCCGTATGCTTTAACGAAAGAGTTGCTAAGACAAACAACTTACCTAAGCCAAACAGCTGGAAGGATTTAACTAAGTCGGTTTATCAAGGACATATTGCCATGCCAAACCCAGCCTCTTCTGGTACGGGTTATATGCAAGTCTCAACTTGGCTACAAACCATGGGAGAGCAAAAAGCATGGCAATTTATGCAAGAGCTTGATCAAAACATTGCTCACTACACCCACTCCGGCTCTAAACCTTGCGTACAGGCAGCTATGGGGGAAGTAGCAATTGGTATTTCTATGGCAAGCCGTGGTGCCAAGTTAAAGTCACAAGGTGCACCCATTGATATTCTTATGCCAAGTGAAGGCATAGGTTGGGAAGCGGAAGCGGTTGGTTTAGTAAACACTCAATCAGAAGCGGCTAAACGCCTTGTCGAGTGGTCTTTGTCTCGAAAAGCCAATGAACTTTACAGCCAATTCTATCCTATTGTGTCTCACAAACAGGTTAATAAAAAAGTGGCGAACTATCCTGACGTTGAAAAAGCCATGGTGAAATTGGACTTTAGCGCTATGGCACAAGGTAGAAGCTCCACACTGGCAATCTGGTCTCAAAAATTTGATGCCAAGTCTGAACCAAAATAAGGCTTTACATTTTTTGTGGTAAGCCACTTTTTTTGGCTTACCACAAAATTAAAAGTCTCTTAGCTAACGTCATCATGCGGTCACACAGCTAGCGTAAAACTCATCACCTACTAGACAAGAATAGGGACGCCCATGTCAGCCTACTTAAATATACATAAGCTCAATAAATCCTTTGCAAACTTTAAAGCCTTGGAAGATATCTCTCTTAGTGTTGAAGAAGGAGAGTTTATTTGTTTTTTAGGACCATCAGGCTGTGGTAAGACCACCCTATTACGCTGTATTGCAGGTTTAGAAATTGCAGACCAAGGCTATATTACTCAAGCAAGTAAAAATATCACTCGATTACCCGCAAGCCACAGAGACTTTGGTATTGTCTTTCAGTCCTATGCACTTTTTCCCAATTTGAGCGTTGCTGACAACCTTGCTTTGGCTCTCAAACAGCAAGGTCATAATAAAAAAGAAGTGCAAAAGAAAGTTAACCACTGGCTGTCTGTTATTGACCTCGCGGGTTCTGGCGATAAGTTCCCAAGCCAACTATCCGGCGGTCAGCAACAAAGAGTCGCACTTGCAAGAGCGCTAGCTTTATCGCCAGGGCTACTTTTACTCGATGAGCCTTTATCCGCGCTTGATGCCAAGGTTAGACATCATTTGCGTACAGAAATTTGCCAATTACAAAAGCAACTTGGCATCACCACTATAATGGTGACTCACGACCAAGAAGAAGCCATGGTAATGGCGGATAAAATTGTGGTGATGAATCACGGCAAGATAGAGCAGGTAGGCACTCCCAGTGAAATTTACCTAGAACCGGCCTCCCATTTTGTCGCTAATTTTGTCGGTAGTATGAACTTTCTCCCAGCACAACTTGGACAAGATAATGAATTTAGATTGGCAGGCCAAAGTTTTTCTCCACTTTGGCCTGAGTTTATTAGTGACTACATAGAGAATACAGAATCGGATGTTCAGCAATCTCTTATTTTAGGCGTTCGTCCCGAAGATATTCAATTCTCGAACATTGAAGAGAGCAACCAAAATCTTGCCTCTAACATCAGTTTTCCTATCAATATTCAATCGCTTACCTTTCAGGGTGCAAGTATTAAAGTTGACTGCCAACTTTTAAAAGATAAAGAAAAAAGAACTAGTGAAACAATAGTGCAGGAAATACAGGTCGAAATCCCTTTGCAAGAAAGCCTGAATTTAGATTTAAAAATTGGTGATCACAAGCAAATCTTCTTCCCCCACAACAAGCTTCACTACTTTCGTACTGAGATAAGCCAATGATAACAACTAAAATGAAAACAACAGGTGCTCAGGTACTGGATTATCATCTTGGTTATCAAGAGCAATCCACTACTCAAGAAACGACACTTGCTTCCAAGGAAGACACTCCTAGAAATATCCCTAGTAAGGATTTTCTTGACGCCTTTGTAACGATTGAAGAGAAAAGAGAACCGACTAAAACAAGCACCAGACAAAAAACATTTGCTCTTGAAACAAATCCAGCAACCAATCAAACGAGTTGGCTCTCGTTTCTTAACACTGATACCTTGATTAAGTTCACCTTAATTAGTCTATTGAGCCTAATGCTTTTCATCTTTACGGCTGCGCCACTTTTTAGCATGTTGCAAAAAAGTGTACTGGATAGCCAAGGAAGTTTTGTCGCACTAAGCAATTTTATCCATTACCTACAAAGCCCAACCCTTAGGCAATCCTTTATCACAACATTAACACTCGGGTTTTCGGTTAGTGGCATAGTTTCAGTTCTAGCCTTTGTTTATGCCTATGCGATTAATCGCTCTTGTATGCCGGGCAAAAACATTTTTGCAAATATTGCTTTAGGCCCTATTTTCGCCCCTTCACTGCTCCCTGCTATTAGTTTGATTTACTTATTTGGCAATCAAGGTTTAATAAAAGAGGTGCTATTAGGTCATTCGATTTACGGCATGATAGGCATAATGATAGGGCTTGTGTTTTGGTGTTTCCCCCACGCATTTATGATTATCAATACCGCATTAAAGACGACAGATGCAAGGTTATATGAAGCCGCATCGGCACTAAAATTGTCACCAATTAAAACCTTTTTTACCGTCACTCTTGCCACAGCAAAATATGGTCTAATTAGTGCGTTTATGGTGGTTTTTACCTTAGCTGTTTGTGATTTTGGTGTTGCTAAAGTAATAGGTGGAAATGTAAACGTGATGGCCACAGACATATTTAAGCAAGTGGTCGGTCAGCAGAATTTTTCAATGGCAGCGGTTACCAGTGTGTTATTACTCTTACCCGCACTTATTACCTTCATCTTGGACAATAGAGTACAAAAGAAACAACAGCAGCTCTTTAGCTCTAACTCAATTGTTTATAAGCCTAAACCAAATATGAAGAAAGACCTCGCCTGCTTCGCTTTTTGCAGCACCATTGCTTTACTGATTCTTTGTATCTTGGGGATGGCGTTATATGCTTCCTTGGTCAAGTTCTGGCCCTGGAATATGAGTATTAGCCTAGATAACTACCAATTTAGCCAATTCAGTGTATACGGCTGGCAGCCTTACTTCACTTCGCTCAAACTAGCTAGTTTAGTTGCTATTATTGGCGCTTTGCTTATCTTTGTTGGTGCTTATTTACTAGACAAGGGGCAGTTGAACAAAGGCCTAAAACAAGTATTACAAATGCTTTGCTTACTGCCTATGGCCGTACCTGGCATGGTACTTGGTTTGGGTTATATCTTCTTTTTTAATCACCCAAGTAATCCTCTTAATTTACTATATGGCACCTTAGCCATTTTAGTCATCAATACGCTGGTTCATTACTACACAGTGGGACATCTCACGGCATTAAGTGCATTAAAACAACTGCCACAAGAGGTTGAATCTGTTGCAGCCTCTCTCAAGGTTCCTCAATATAAGATTTTCTTTAAAGTCACCTTGCCTGTGTGCTTTCCTGCGATTTTAGACATTGGTATTTATCTGTTTATCAATGCCATGACGACCACCTCTGCCATCATCTTCTTATATTCAAGTAATACGCTCCCTGCTGCTGTTGCTGTATTGAATATCAGTGATACAGGTAACTTGGGGGCAGCGGCGGCCATGGCCAGTCTTATCATGCTCACTTGTGTACTCGTAAAAATAGTCCACGGACTGTTACAACAGACCTTTTATTCTAAGTTTCAAGCTTGGCGTCAACCTAGTTAGCTTTTCAGGCACCTACTTTAGTAAAGAAGGTGCCTTTGTTATGATTCCCCAAATACCCCACTCGCTTTTAATGATAGGAAACGCTTTTTTTGCAGTATCTAAAAATAATGGAATCCATCAATGAACAAATTGAAGCTGGATTACTCGCCCCTGGAAGTAAGTTTCCCGCTGAAAGAAAACTAGCAGAGACCTTTAATACTAGCCGAGTAACATTAAGAGAAGCCCTCTCCTTATTAGAGTCTGATGGAAAAATCTTCCGTGAAGATAGGCGTGGTTGGTTTGTATCACCTACAGCACTTGCCTATGATCCAACAAATACCGACAACTTTAAAACTATGGCAATTAAAGCCAAACGTGAACCTAGGTCTGAGTTGCTGAGTGCGGAGTTATTACCTTGCCCAAGGGATGCAGCCAAGTTATTAGGAGTAGAAGCCTTTACTCAGGTGTATAAGTTAGAAAGGTTGCGTTTTTTAGATAATAGGCCCGTTGCTGTCACAATAAATTATGTGATCGCTGAATATTTCCCAGAGTTACAAGAAAAAGATTTTATAGCGTCTCTTACCCATACCTATAAGGAAGATTACGACATTCTTTATAGCCAAACCCGATATCATATTCGAACTAGTTCATTACAGGGGGAGATTGCGCAAGCACTTAGAGCAACATCAGGAAGCCCAGCCATGCTAGTAGAAAGAGTCAATCATGACCAAAATGGCCGCTTAATCGATTGCGATCTAGAATATTGGCGCCACGATGCCATTAATATTCAGTCCGTGGCGACCTTAATAAAAGAATAGATAAAAAATACTGACACAAAAAAAGAAGGTATTTCTTTAGGAGAACACCTTCTTTCTAAAACTTCCATTTGAGCCTTATACCAAGCTTATTGCGAATTAAAGAATACCAAAGGTAATTTCTAACTCTTGGTTTTTCACAATGATGGATTGCAAGGTAGCTTTAGCAATCTTCTGTTTTACATCCTGATCATTTAGTACATAAACAGGACGCTGAGATAAAGTTCTAGTCAGGCTAGACTGGGCAATTTTTTTCAGTTCTGGCTGAATTTCTGGTGGAACGCCATTAAGGCTCAATTCAATTAAACGAGCATTTTTGAAATACAGTGCTCCTTCAGCCTGATTGTAATCAAGTTGACCTACCACATGAACTATCCCATCCCCTTGCAAACCGCCCGGAGCAGTCACATTAATATGAGATTTAAGGCCTAGCTCATCAGAACCTTCTATCAAGTCAATTTTTGGATCAGATAGGGTGATTGTCATAAAGTATTTCTTTTTAACAATCGGCATTACTTTCTCAACTTCTTGTTGCAGCTCTGCTTGAGTAAAATTTTGCGTATAAGAAAAAGCATTTGCAAAGCTAGTCATTGCGATAAAAAGGCAGGTAATTAGTAGTTTCATTTCATTCTCTCAAATATTAATTAATAACAAGGTAACCTACGAATAAGTTCCTCGATTTTCTTGCCTGCTCAAAATCCTTTACATAAAACGAGAATCTAAACTCGAATACTAATAGCAGTTTACTCGCACCTTTTACATTAAAAGGTGATTAATTTCAGGTTATCTAGCCTAACCATCAAAGCTTAAAGAAGCCTTAAGGATTTATAAAAAGAAAGCTGTTATTCATCCCTACTTAAGGCCTTCTTTAGGGTTAAAGCAAAGCTATCTGTCTCATTATAAATTTGTATTTTACCCTTAAAAAGCGCTTTTTTGCCTCTAAAAGAGTGGAAAAAGTGAACATAATTGAAGAAATAAAGACCTTCAAAAAACCACTCATTTGGCCTTCGTCTGACCCATATCATTTTTAAAACACAAGTTTACACTAAAATGAAATTGCCATTATTTCAGTAAACTTTTCACTACAAATAAGCGCTCTCAAGGCATATACACTGTTCGTGAACTAGTGAAAACTTTACCGACATTTGTATTAGCTTTAGAGTATTTACTGAGAAAACTATGAGAATAAACAACCCAGTCACAGGCAAAGAACAAAGCTACCCAGAAGATTTTAACATCCTATCTATTGTCTCCCCTTCTAGTCATATTACCCATGTCAGTAAGGACTTTGTTAGCCTTTCTGGGTTCAGTGAATCTGAGCTATTGGGACAGCCTCACAATATTGTTCGACATCCAGATATGCCAGAAGCGGCTTTTGAAAATTTATGGGATAACCTCAAGCAGCAAAAATCTTGGATGGGGCTGGTAAAAAACCGCTGTAAGAACGGAGATCATTATTGGGTTGATGCCTTCGCTTCTCCCATTATTCAGAATGGTAAAACAACCGAGTATCAATCAGTACGTTTAACACCAAAAAGAAAGCATGTGGAAAATGCAGAAAGGATTTATGCAAAAATCCGTTCTGGTAAGAGCCCTCTCGCACTTAAGCTTCCTCGTACACGACTCTGGCAAAGAGCCTGCCTCAGCTTCTTACCTTGCTTAGTTATTTCCTATTTTATCCAAAGTGTGTCGCCAATTGGTGCTTTGGCATTTTTATTCTTAACTAGCTCATTAGCAACCTATTGGCTTACCAGGCCATTAGAAGCCTTAAGTAAAGAGTCGAGAAAGATCTTTGATAATCCACTTATGGAACTGATTTATAACGACAAAATCAACGATATTTCTGAAATAAAGTTAGCCTTAAAAATGCGCCAATTCGAAGTAAATGCCATAGTAGGTAGGATTCAAGATTCGAATATCCAGCTAGGTTCCTCTGCCCAAATATCCAGTAATAATGGCTCGATGACAGCGGATAACTTGGATAAACAAACCCAAGAAACAGAGCTGGTTGCTACTGCTGTTGGCCAAATGAATGCCACTGCCAATGAAATTCTTGAAAATGCAGTCAATACGTCTGATGCTGCAAAGCAAGCTAATGATGCCACCACAGATGGATTACAAGCAGTAAGCGAAACCGTTAACTCAATTCATAGTCTTGCGGGCCAACTCAATAATGCATCACATGTGATAGGCCAATTAGAAGAGCACGGCAAAACAATTAATGATGTATTAGGTGTTATCGAAGGCGTTGCAGAACAAACTAACTTACTGGCACTTAACGCTGCAATTGAAGCGGCTAGAGCGGGAGAACAAGGCCGAGGCTTTGCGGTAGTTGCTGATGAAGTCAGGGCTTTGGCTAAACGCAGTCAAGATTCAACCAAGGAGATTCAGGAGGTTATTACTCAAATTCAGGGAGCGACTTTAGATGCAGTATCAGCCATGAAAGAAGGTAATATCCAAGCGGATATCTGTGTAGAAAGCGCAGAGCGTACTGGTGAAAAGTTACGAGCATCCTCTAATCAGGTAAAAGACATTTCAAATAAAAACGATCAAATTGCCAGCGCTATTCATGAGCTGGCCCAAGTCTCAAGTGAAATGAATGCCAATATTCAATCTATCAGCGACGTTTGTAACAGCACTTCATCGCTAGCAAATGAAACCGTGAAAGAGTGCTCTAGTTTAAGTCAGCAGCTAGGAGATCAAGACTCCCTGGTTAAGCAATTCCGACGTCTGGCCTAACAAAACCAGCTAACCGTAAAGCAGTTTAGCTTTATGGTTAGCTGCTATATTCCATTTAACAAGCACCTGCTCGCTATTTAAGTGGCATATAAATGTCAGTGAGTAATTCACTTGGAGGAACTTGCCTAGGGTCATTCAAGTACTCTTCAAAAGGCGGTTTATCCGCAACTTCATGGCCTGATTCAGGTAACCAAGTACCGAAAAACCAACGATAAGCGCTGTGCATATCCGCATAAGGGCCTTTAAAATGCAAAACAGCGTATTTACCGGCATCTATTTGATACTGCTCTAAAGGCGCATCTAAACTAGGCTGCTTTTCTAACGCTAACGTTAACCCAGCAAGAGAACGCAAATCTTGTTCTGGCGTATTATCAGGGTCATGAAAATATACCCCCATCATTCGGCTATCTTGATCAAATAATTGACGCATTCCCGCCCATCCTAGGAGCTTTTCAAATGCTTGCCCTATGTTCATATAAGAACCTTGATGAGGATAAGCCACTAAGGCTAGATCTTGCTCGACTTGCTCTAGCGTGACCGAAAACTCATTATTCAATTTGGCATCTTGCATACTCATTTTCTCCCTCGCCACCTCATGTGGCGTTAATAAGTGGGTTTGATGATTGGTTTTAACCTGCCTTTGCTGTCGAAAACCGACTGGAGGAAGGCCAAATTCAGCACTGAAAGCACGGGAGAAGGATTGAAGGTGACGATAACCCGATTGTTTCGCCACTTCTTCAATCGCTAAATCAGTATTCACCAACAAACCAGCTGATTTATGCAACCGTAGACGTTTGATCATACTAGAGAGGCTTTCTCCATAAATACTGGTATAAATTCGATGCAGGTGATATTGAGAAATACCCGCTACTTCAGCCATTGTGATTAAATCCAAACTCTCATTTAAGTGTGAGTAAATATAATCAATAAGCTTTTGCAATCGTGATTCATAACGTACTTTAGATACCGCCATTCAAACTTTCCCTTCATGGTTTCAGTAAAATCAGTTTAACAAGTGCCCATTTAGCAAATCTTGCTCAATTTACGCCATTACAAATCTTTCTTTTGAGTAAGCGTATAGGCTAATAAAAAGTCCAAGAATGCCTTATTAGCATGGGATAAATAACCATGCTTTCGCCACGCTATATTTAGATCTAAAAAAATAGGAGGATCAAAAGGTCGAGTAATCAAAGCCTCATCATCTTGGGTTACCATAGCAAGCAAGGTGGAGATACCAAACCCTTGTTTAATAATAGATTTTATAAGAGGAAGTAGGTTTGTTTCAAAACCAATGTTAAGACTTGCTCCCGTCTCTTTTGCTAATCTATCAACCGCTTTTCGATGAAAATAACCTTGCTTAAACATCACTAACTCTTGTGAAAAAAACTGCTCTGGGGTGATTTTTTCAAGTTCAGTGAAGGCGTGTGTTTCATCCACTGTGACTAGCATTTCTTCGGTTAAAATAGAACGCATTTCCAAGCTGTCAGGCACATCTTCTGCGACAACAACACCAAGGTCAATTTCTCCCTTTTCTATTTTATGTTGAAGGTCTGAGGTTCCACCTTCTATGACTTCAAGGTTGAGCATAGGGTATTGATGCTTAAATGCCATCAGAATAGGCGGAAAATAATATGAACCCAGCATGCTAGAAATACCGATTCTCACATCGCCTTTTACTAAGCCCCTGCGCTCATTCATCTCCAATTCCGCATCATCATGTGTCTGAATAATTCTTTGAGCATATTGATAAAGCGCTCTGCCCTCATCAGTCAGGCTGACTTTACGATCAGCGCGATGAAGTAAAGTTAATTCAAGATCTTGCTCAAGTTTTTGGATAGACATGCTCACAGCAGGCTGAGCCACACCTAGTCTTGATGCGGCTTTGGTAAAACTTAAATCATCTGAAACGGCTAAAAAATATCTAAGCTGCTTAATTTCCATCAACAATCCTTATAGATTTGATCATTAATATGAATTTTATTGATTTTAAATGTCTGCGTATAGTCAATTTATCTTAAGCACAATAGAGTAATGACAGTGATACAGACAGGCAGTAAAATTTTTTGGCGAGCGAACCTAGCCCTACTTATTGGTTCTTTTATGGTATTTGCCAATGTTTATGTGACCCAACCTTTGTTGCCAATGATAGCCCGCCAATTTGGCATCTCTAGTCTAGAAGCAAATGCGAGCTTTACTATAACAACCTTTGTTTTAGGTTTGTCTTTGCTGATATTCGGCCCTCTTTCAGATGCACTCGGTAGAAAGTGGCTAATGCTAGCGGCCATGCTGGGTATTATTATCACCACCCTTGCTCTGGCTTTTGCCTCCCAATATCAAGACTTATTAATATTGAGAGGAGTACAGGGGTTCTTTTTAGCCGGTCTGCCTGCCATGGCAATAGCCTATCTTGCAGAAGAATATCAATCTGATGCTATGACAATTGCTGTGGGTCTATACATTGCAGGAAACTCTTTAGGAGGCATTGGAGGCCGTCTGTTAGGAGGCTTTCTAGGAGAATGGCAAGGCTTAAGCAATACCTTTCTTATCATGGCTGGTATCTCAAGTTTCTGCCTAATTAGCTTCGCTTATTTACTGCCTAATTCTCAGCACTTTTCTGCAAAAACCTTAAGTTTAAGTACTATTTTAGGCAACTTTAGACAGCATCTAGCAAATAAGTACCTCATCATCGCCTATCTCATTGGAGGTTTAAGCTTTTTTATTTTTATTAATCAATATAGCTATATTACTTTTGTTCTTGAGTCAGCCCCATATTCACTCTCTAGTAAATTAATAGGCATGCTGTTTTTAACCTATTTAGCAGGCACATGTGCTTCTTCTTTATCAGGAAAACTAGCCCTTAAATACTCTCAGCCTACTTGTATGATGCTGGGTACAAGTTTTTTAATACTTGGCTCTCTAATCACGCTAGAATTAAGTCTCTTTGCCATCATTTTTGGCTTAACAATAAACAGCTTTGGCTTTTTTCTGACTCACTCCACTGCAAGTGCTTGGGTCAGTAAACAAGCAAGTCGCTCCAAAGTAAAAGCCAATGCGAGTGCAAGTGCCCTCTATCTGACCTTCTATTATATGGGGGCAAGTTTTGGCAGTTTTTACCTTGATCCATTCTGGCAAGCCTATGGCTGGAACGGGGTTGTAATGGCATCACTCTTTGCATTAATTGTTATATTTTTACTGGGCTTATCCTTATTCAAAACAAGATCGGAGATAAACCCACAAATCATATAAATTCAATTTGAGATGTCTTTAAACATCCAGGATCACAGTTATGATGGTGACCTTTTCCAATCATCCCAATAAGGTAAACTCTGATCAAACTGCTCTTCTAGAAAACTCAAAAATACACTGACTTTTTTAGCAAGATATTGCCTCTGGGGATAAAGCGCAACGAGGTTTTTATACGGCATTTGATAGCCTGTTAATAAAGGGATTAAGTTCCCTTTTTTAATTTCCTCACCTGCAATAAAACTAGGTAAGCGCCCCACTCCTAAACCCGTTAACAGGGCTTCTTTCAATGCGTCACTGTTGTTTACCTGATAATTGCCTTTTACTTCGACCCTAACGTCTTCATCATTGCGATTAAAAAACCACTCATTTGAAGTCGAGTGATATGAGTATAAAAGGCAGTTATGTTGCACTAAGTCAGCAGGCTCCTTGGGGGAACCAAACTCTTCTAGATAATTTGGGGCAGCACAAATCACACTGTGTAATGGCGCTAGAGGCTTAGCAACCAAACTGGAATCTGGAAGGTCTCCCGCCCTTAACGCAAGATCATATCCCTCTGATATCACATCAGACCAGGTATCGCTTAATTCCAGTTGGATACTGATCTTAGGGTAAGCTTTTAAAAACTTAGGGATAATAGGGGCAATATGACTACGCGAAAAAGACATAGGCGCACTGATTCTTAATACACCTTGCGCTTCTTGCTGCAAACCCGTTGCAGCACTTTCAGCCTCCTTTGCCGCTTCAAAGGCTCTTTGAGCGTGTTGATAATAGCGTTCACCCGCCTCAGTTAAGCTCAGTTTTCTGGTAGATCGGTATAAAAGCTTTACACCTAACTGAGCCTCTAAAGCACTAATCCGCTTGCTCACACCAGAGTTAGAAAAACCTAACACTTCTGCGGCTTTTGAGAAGCTACCTTGCTCAACTACTGAAATAAAGACAGGAATACTGTTAATTTCAAACATAAAACCACCAATTATTAACTTTTTTTCATTAATCATCTTCCCATAAGCGGGCTTATCAAACAATCGCCCTAGCACTAAGCTTTACCTACTAACTCATGTAAGGAGAGAAATATGATCCGTTTAGAACATGTAAATTTGGTGGTAAAGGACATAGAAGCTAGTTGCTCTTTTCTTCTAACAGCTTTTCCTGAATGGGAAATTAGAGGAGAAGGTAAAAGTGAATGGTATGGCGTTTTTCGTCGTTGGTGCCATGTGGGTACCCAGGAAAACTACATCACCCTAAATGATGGTGGCACATCAGAAAACCGTAATTTAAAAAGCCATGATATGGGCCTAGCTCACATAGGTTTTGAGGTAACAGAACTTGAAGAAATTGCTCAGCGTCTGAAGGATAAGGGCTATGAAATTGCGACGATTGGCGCCGACCATCCCTATCGTAAAACTTTATATTTTATTGACCCAGCGGGGTTTGAATTTGAGTTCATCGAGTACTTGTCAGATCAAGACGCACAGAGAAATTTATACGGTGGTGAAACGTCTGGCATTACTCGAGTAGCAAGCGCCTAAAAAGCCATTAAGACTAACAAGGTAAAACTTAAATATCAGGAGATACTCACATGCAAGCAAATCAGTTTATGAAGCGTCTATATCAGGCTGTCGATGAAAAAAGCCTAGATAAACTCTCTCTTTTTCTAGCTGATCAGGTCAACTTTAAACTAGCAAACTTTCCTAGCACACAAGGCAAGGTCGCTGTACTAGAAGCAAACAAAGCTTTCTTTACTAGCATTCAAAGTATGCAACATAGGTTAGACAATATTTGGCAGGTGGAAGGCGGACTCATCTGCCATGGTGAGGTAAGTTATATTCGATTAGATCAAACAAAGACGAGTGCGAATTTTGCCACTATTTTAAAGCTAGAAGATGACAAGATAGTCGATTATTTAGTCTATGCAGATCTAAGCCAACTTTAAAAGCTGGCCATAAGGAAAAGTAGCTGACTATCAGATAACCTGCTATTTCTCTAATGCATAGATCTCTTCGTTGATGACTTCCATTCGCTCAAGTACAACCGCTTGAGCATCTTGAAGACCCTTGTTATAAAAACTAGACCCAAATTCCTTAGCAATAAAATCTAATAAAAATTCTGCTTCAAAACCGCCAAGATCTAATTCAAACTCTGCTGACATATGCTGCTTTAGCTTAGGGATTAATTTATCTTTTTCTAGTTGAGTAAAGGTAAATTTAGACATATTCGTTTTCACTCTTTATTAAATTAGGCGTCTTTAGCGGGAAAGCTTCTTGCGATAGCACAGGTTGCCTTTGCATTTTTATGCTTAGGTAAGACTAACTCTGGCTCAGTCTCAGTAATTTTTTGACAACCAACGAGGCACGCAGACTCAGCCACACCATAGACTCCAACTGTATTAAAAATATAATCTGAATGTGTGCTTAGTAAGCGCTTCATTGGGCTTAACTCGTCAATACTCCAAGTTCTAAAAGGCTTATTATACTTTTGCGCTAAAGCAATTAAATTCACTTCATCCGCTTTAATATCAATACTATGGAAGCTATCTATTTGCTCGATAGAAAGGCCAGCTTTTAGCAGGCTCTCATGCATTAACTCTTCTAGATACACCAGAGCACAATCCCTTTCACATCCCATACCGATACTATATACAGGCCTTAAATAAGGAGATGCAGTAGTAATAACTAACTGTGCCTTGATCAGCGAAGATACTTGATAGGCCCAATCATTTGCTCCCCCTTCATGACCAGACAGAAGTGGTATAACAAAGTCACCCATTTCATCAAGAACAAGCACTGGTGGGTCTTGATATTTGTTTTCTAACACAGGTGCTAAAGTGCGCATAACAATGCCAGTAGCACAAATAAAGATCAGCTTATCACCTTGTTTAAAAGCTTCTTGTACCTGCTCTGCAAAAGGGCTTGGCTTATAGTTCACCTTAATTTCATCACTAGGCAAGACTTGTTCTAATTTTTTGGCTAGGCATAAACCTAGTTCAGTCAAAGCAAAAATTTGAATCATGAATAGCTATCCTTATGCCTTTTTTCATCACTTCTTGTCACCAGAAATAATGAAAAATAAGGCCCTGACTCATCCTTTAAGTTAGTAATATCTGTAACTATTTTTTGATTATTACGTCCAATATATTCTAAATATTGGGCCTCTTTCACACGCTTTGTTTGCTCTAATGCAGCTAGAATCTTTGATCTGGCACGGCCTGCCTTCATGATAACTACCGTGTCATTCTGAGTAAGAGCCGATTCTAATTGCCCCTGAGTATGACGCCCGCTAACTATCGTAAAAGATTCTTTAAGCATGGTTAAAGGGTGGACTAAAGCAGAGGATGCAGCATGTACAGACGAAATACCGGGTACAGACAAACACTCAAACTCAGTATTTAATCTATCTAGCAGGTATGCAAAAGAACCAAAAAACAGAGGATCACCTTCACATAAAAAAACCACATCTAAGCCCATTTTTAACTGAGCCTTAATAGAGATCGCCGCCTCATCATAAGCCTGATTAGCCAAGCCTCTATCAATCGACATGGGCATCTGAATGCCGATATGCACTTGCTCACGAGAACATGAACCAAACGCTTCACTGGCAATCGTTAATGCCTGAGATTGCCCTTTATCATTGGCTAAATAGCAAACCACAGGCGCGGCTTGAATTAGTCTTAGTGCCTTTAACGTAATAAGTTCTGGATCACCTGGCCCTACGCCCACCCCAATAAAACGGCCTTTAACTAGGTCTGTCCGAGAGTTTTGAATACTTGCAGAAGTAAACACAGAAGGCATAAGGCACCACAGAGAATTGTTTGCCCCGTACCTTGAATAAAACAGCTAGGGGCAATGGATTAATAGAGAATAAGACTAGTTTAGTTTTCTAAATCTAAACAGAGTGACAGGCAAACTTGGGCGATAGACTTGCTGGCCAGCAAGCAAATCTAATTTAGATTGAGAGACTTGCTTCGATTCCGTTTCTGCATCGCCCGCCTCTAACCTAGCTTGGAAAAACTGCTGTAACGCTAACTTAGTATTCTCAGTCACGGCACTTGCTACTAATACACCATTCGTATCAAGTGTTTGCCAAACATGTGAAAGTATCGAATCTAAATTACCGTCACTACCGCCGATGAATACCTTATTTGGCTTAGGCAAGGTTAATAAGGATTCAGGGGCTCTGCCAGAAACAAGAGAAAGGTTATTCATTACACCAAAACGAGTACGATTAGCAGAGAGACACTCTTGTCTGCCTAGATGATGTTCTACTGCATAGATATGAGCTTTTTCGTGCCAGTAACTCATCTCAATCGCAACACCACCACAACCTGCGCCAACATCCCAAACCACATCTGTATCACAAATCTGCAGTAACGAAAGGATAGATAAGCGAACATCACGCTTAGTAATCATGCCTTTGCCATCACCTTTATCCGTGATGTACTTCTCATCTTCAATGCCTGGAAACTCAGGAAAAAAGCTCGTCTGATTTGAGGTTTCTATCACCACAACATTTAGCGAATCAAAAACCAGTGACTTAAGCTCAACAAGATCCGCAGCAATAAAGTGGCTGAGTTTTTCTTGTTGGTAACCAATTGCTTCACAAATATGCAATTTGGATTGAGAAAGGCCAGCATCAATACATTCTTTTGCGAGCACTTGAGGCGTGCTGTTAGAATCAGTTAATAGAACAAGGGTTTTATTCGCTTGTAAATGACGACGTATGGTTTCAACAGGTCTTCCATGAACACTGACAACCTGAGCATTTTGTAGTGAAATACCTAGTTTATGGCACGCTGCCTGCACGCTCGAAACGGCAGGAGTAAAACGTAATTGTTTAGCGTCAAAATGGCGACTTAACCAACCGCCGATTCCAAAAAATAATGGGTCTCCGGAGGCTAAAACAACAATATTGTTTTTGCCATCTTGTTTAAAGCTTTCAAACCTTGCTTTAAGCTCCTTAATAGGCGGTAAAACCTGACGATAGCCACTCACTTGGCCATTATCACTTGCATCTAGATAATCTGCGACAGTTTCTAGTTGACGTACTGACCCCATAACACAATCAGCTTGGTTCAAAATATCTTGTGTTTCTTGATCGAGTTTAACGTTTTCTTTTACGCCTAATCCAACCACATGTATCAGCAGTTCATTCACTGTTGAACCTGTAGAATCTAACTCAGATAAGGTTAATTCTGGCACTTTCCACTCCGTTGCAAATACGCACTAACATTAAATTTCGATACAAGAGGCTAGTAGTACTCACCAATATTACATCTTAATAAAGCATTACAACTGGCTGACGATACCGCACTGCCTCCTATTCGAGACAGCAAGGTAATACATTCAACCCCTAATTCTTGGTGGCAATCCCACAAAGCCTGCTTGGACTCCGCCGCTCCCACAAAACCTACTGGCATAGCTATGATAAGGGCTGGCTTTTCAGCCCCCTTTTTAATCATTTCCATTAATCTAAATAAGGCAGTTGGTGCATTTCCAATAACAACAACACTACCAGCTAAATAAGGACGCCATAGCTCTAGTGCAGCCATAGAACGCGTTTCACCTTTTTGCCTAGCTAGAGCGGGGGTTTGTTCATGGTTTAAAAAGCACATAGGCTCTTTATTCACCATTCGCTTAGTAATCCCCTGCTTCACCATTTCTACATCACATAGAATGTTGGCATTGAGAGCTAATGCATCTCTACCAGCAGTACAGGCATTCAAACTAAACCTAACCTGAGATGCTGCTTCTGGTAACCCCATACTATGTACAATTCGCATAACAACTTGTTGCTCATCTAGACTAAAGCTATCTAGTTGAGTCAGTTCTCTAATTTGTAGGAAGCTGTTTTTTTCGATAGTTTGGGGGTTTAACTCGTATTCAAATTTCAAAAGTTTATCCGTATTTAGCAGCAATGTTAGCGAGGTTTTATTCGACTCTGCATAATAGCATCAGCACATTCAATTAATGAGTCAAACTCTCGATTTGGCTCTAATAATATTGGCCGTTCCAAGATTAAAACTTTTAGTCCCATATCCTGAGCAACTTGTAGTTTTGCTGATGTTGAGCTACCACCACTATTTTTACTTACAATAACATCAATATCTTGCGTTTGAATCAATATTTTTTCATCTTGATACAAAAAGGGTCCAATTGCCTTTACCCAATGCAGTTTTGTCAGTTTTTCGTAACAGAATTTGGGTGGTACAGCCGTTCTCCATACAAGTTTTTTAAAATTATCTTGCTCATGCAAGCACATTAGCGCCTCTAAGCTCAATTGCCCTGCGCTTAATAAAGGACAAGAATACTTCTCTAGAAGTGCAACCAATTCGTCAAAGTTTCGATAAAATTGCCAGTCATCTTTATCTGTCGCTACCCAAGCAGGTCGATGAAAGCGCCATACTGGCACCTCAGTTTCTTTAGCAGTAACCACAGCTTGATCACTCATTTTTTGAGCATAAGGGTGAGTAACATCTAAGATTAGTTCTATTCCATTTTCTTTAACATACTGAGTTAGCCCACCGAACTGAGTAAAACCTCCGACTAGTATTTCGCAATCAAGATCAGGGGTTCTCACAAGACCTGCAATACTATAAATCACGTCTACATTCTGCGTAATTAAACGATCACATAGTCGACGGGCATCCGCTGTGCCACCTAACAAAAGTATTTTCATCGTGTTGCGGCCTCTTTCGCACTAGCAATAAACTCTCCTTTACGATTAATCGCCCATACCTCAAGTTCAATATGATAAGGAATATAATGTCGACAAAAAGTAAGCGCTTTTTCACACACAAAAGCCGCTAAATCGATATAACTCTCATTACAATGCTTTAAGGCCTCAATACTGGTATTGGCACTTCTAATCTTTGTCAGTAAAGTTTCAGTCGCCCCTTGCTCTGCTGCTATTTGCGCTAACTGCTCAAAATCAATACTTGAAACTCTGCTATTCAGGTCCATATGACCATTAGCTAATTTGGTCAACTTGCCAAAACCACCACAAATGCTCAGCTTAGTTAAACCTTTATTCGCTTTTTCCAACTTACGAATATGCTTTAAAAGTGCACCAACAAAATCTCCCATTTCAATTAATGCGGTTTCATCTAACTGATAATGCGCTTTAATCGCCGCTTCACTGGCATTACCTGTTGTCGCGGCAAGGTGAGTAAAACCATTGGCTCTTGCCACATCAATCCCTTGATGAATAGAAGCAATATAGGCAGCACAAGAAAAAGGCCTAACAATCCCAGTCGTGCCCAAAATGGATAAGCCGCCCAATATGCCTAACCTAGGATTCATGGTTTTAAGCGCGATTTGCTCACCGTTCTCTACGCCTACTTTTACTTGGAAACCACCTTGATAGCCCAGCCCTTCGGCCAAGGATTGTAGATGCTCCTGCATCATTTTTCTTGGTACAGGGTTTATAGCGGGTTCCCCTATCGCCAATACCAGACCCGTTTTGGTAACAGTTCCAACCCCTTCTCCAGCTAAAAAAGTAATGCCTTTTTTAGCTGTTAGCGTAAGTTCGACAAAAATAGTTGCACCATGGGTGGCATCAGGGTCATCTCCAGCATCTTTAATTGTGCTAACTCTGATACCTTCATTGAGCACTTGGTATGCAAGTATATCTAGGCTAACTAACTGCCCTTTAGGCAAGTTCACTTCAACTTTTCGAGCTAGGTTATCTGGTTTTACTAATAGAGCTTGAGCTGCAGCGACACAACAAGCAGTAGCACAACAGCCAGTTGTCAGCCCTGTTCGTAAGGTTTGTACCTTTTCGCTGCTTTCAGGCCACATATAACATTAAGCTCGATTAAAAATCGCAGCGACGGCTACAGGGTTGGATGGGAAGAATAAATGTAAATAGCTAGCAACTAAGCCTTGTTCTTTATAGACAGCTTCACCCGGTGCCGGGTGTCTTTGTCGACGACCAAAGCTAATAGGCTCTGGCGTATTTTCACTACGAGACCTGTGATGTGCATGAGCTCTCACCTCGCCGCTTGGCAAAATGGCTGTTTGCATTCCTTGGCAGCCTCGTTTACCTCTCATGGCACCATCTCCCGTTAAAATGCCTAGCATAGGATAAGTATTATTATTTAAGTCAGTCAGGGTTTCTAAGCTGTAAAGCAAGCCACCACATTCGGCTAAAATACCTTTTCCTTGAGCAAAGAAGTTTTGAATTTCTTGTTTGATTTCCTGATTTTCTGCCAAGGCTTGAGTATGTAATTCAGGATAGCCTCCTGGTAACCAAAGCGCATCAGCGTCTGGTAAAACCTTATCTTTTAATGGCGAGAAAAAGCATATTTCAGCTCCCATCTCAGTTAAGCATTTAAGATTAGCATCATAGATAAAACTAAATGCAGCATCTGAAGCCACTGCAATGGTTTTCCCTTTTAATAATCCTAGGTGCTCTTCATTCTTTTCTAACTCAGCAGGGAAGAAGGTCACGGGCTCAGGCAAATCTAGAAGCTGATTATCATTTGACTGCATCAGCCAATCTACAGCGGCCTCAAACTTTTGCTCAAGCTCATCCTGCACTTCATTGGCTTGCACTAAACCTAAATGACGCTCAGGCAAAACAATATCCTCATCCCGCTTTAAGCTGGCAAGTAATGGGAGGTTTTCTGGTAAAGCATCTCTTATCAGCTGAGCATGGCGTTCACTACCGCAACGGTTAGCAATTAACCCTGCTATTTTTATATCATCGCGGAAGTTTGCCATACCTGAGGCAAGTGCCGCTGCAGTTTGAGCCATGCCCTTTACATCCATCACGATAGCAAGCGGTATATTAAAACGAGCGGCAAGATCGGCGCTTGATGGTTCGCCATCAAACATGCCCATGGCTCCTTCTACTAGAATAAGATCAGCCTCTTGCGCGGCTTCATAAAACTTTTGCTGGCAATAAGCATCACCTGCCATCCAGATATCAAGTTGCTCAACCGCTATCCCAGATGCCTGAGCTAAGATTTGAGGGTCTAGGTAATCTGGTCCAGTTTTAAACACATGAACGCGTTTGCCCTGTTTAGTAAAATACCTTGCAAGTGCAGCTGTAATGGTAGTTTTGCCTTGGTTGGATGCAGGTGCAGATAAAAATAATGCTGGACAAGAAATACTTGCTTTAACTTGGTTACTCACTTAGAACCGTCCCAAAATATGGTTAATACTTAATATAAGCCTGCTGTTATAAAATGGCTTATCATTTAAATTGTAAAATATTCAGCCTTAATCGCATGGGCGAGCTGCTGCGCTCGACCCCTTTTGATGGCGCTAGCTTCAATATCTATCAGACTACAACTACCCTTTAGCTCAATATCAGCAACATCTGCTTGAGTGCGCCCATCAGTAAAAATATAAGTATGACTGACGCTCATTGGAGATTGCTTATAATAACGCGTTAACCAAGATGCGACTTCTAATAGTCCATCACGAAAGGGCGTGCCACCTCCAGCTTCAATTTTATTGAGGAATTCACTCATATCTTTAGGTGCTCTTACTTTCGCCTGTACTTGCTTAACTTCATTATTACCAAAGATAAACATGGCGATTTGTTCACGCTTTATATAGGCCTGTTGTGCAATATCTAAAATAGCGCCCTTAGCTTTTCCAAAGACGGCTTGTCCTAACATGGAAGCAGAGCAATCAAGTAAAATCAGATGTAACATTCCCTGACTCGTCCGTGCTTTTTGTCTATGAAGCTTTGTCGGAGGCCATTGAAAACCCTCACTATCAGCCGATTGCGAAATTGTTTGATGCCAATTCACTGCCTTACCAGGCAAGTTGTTATTAAGGCCTTTTCCTTGAGCACTCTCGCCTTTACTTAAAAAAAAACTTTGCTCTTCAATAGAGGTTTTAAATTCATTATTTCGTTTAGATTCTAGCTTTGTATCAAAACGAATATTGTTATCTAAAGCTTGAGATTGGGCAGGCATGCTCCCCCAATCATCCTCAGTTTGATTTGGCTGGCTCTCATCCTCATCTTGTTTATCAACTTGTCCTTGCTGATTTTGCTCAACAGGATTATGAGAGTCTTTCAATCTTGAGGTATCTGGTCGCCTAGTCTTATTCTGCGATGAGTTTGGCTTTTGAATCATGTCTTGATGAGTTGAGCTGCCAGCACTTGGCGGTGAAGATGATCCTACTTGCCTTCTATGGGCTAATACTAGCTCTGCAACCATATCTAAATCTGCTCGAGTGACAGATTTTCCACCTCGCCAAGCGGTATATGCCGTTGCTGCTCTTAACCAAACAATATCCGCTCTTACCCCATCAACATTCGCTTGGAAACAAGCTTTAGCGATTAATAGGCGCATCTCATCACTACACTCAATATGTGGTAATTTTTGCTGTGCTATTTCAATACTTTGCCTAAGGTTTTTCTGTTTGACTCTATATTTTTCGCAAAAGGCTTGAGGGTTCTGATCAAATTCATCTCTCAATTTAACAATCTGAACCCTCTCTTCCAAAGTATAGTTATTAGCCAACTCAACCATGAGACCAAATCTATCTTGTAACTGAGGCCTCAACTCCCCTTCATCAGGATTCATGGTACCAACAAGTATAAATTTAGCGGCATGTTCATGACTAATACCATCACGTTCAACCCTATTTACACCACTTGCGGCAACGTCTAAAAGTTGATCGACAAGATTGTCAGCTAATAAATTGACCTCATCTACATATAACACACCACCATGAGCCTTACTTAATAGGCCTGGGTGAAAGGCGACTTCTTTGTTTTTTAGCACTTTATCTAGATCAAGCGTTCCTAATAGTCTCTCCTCACTTGCTCCTAAAGGTAAAGTTGCAAAAGGGGCTTCTAAATCAGGTAATACATGAGCTAAGCCACGTGCTAGCGTCGACTTTGCACTCCCTCTTGGCCCACTAACCAATACGCCACCTAATAAGGGGTTTATCGCAGCAAGCGTAAGGGCAAGCTTAAAATTTTCTTGGCCGGCAACAGCGGTAAAGGGGAACTCAAAGTGAGGAAGAGACGTCATAAAACAAACCAAAAAGTAATTATTCTCACGGCCTAAACCGTGTCTTAACTGTGACCTTATCTAGGCCATGTTAGCTTGTCAATTTCAGCTTTTCACGATTCTTAAAATTCAATACAAATAGCCTTAATTAACCACATAATTCAAGACAAAGTGAAAAAATAACAACTTCTCAGCATTAAATTAAACATCTCGAATACTGCATTGCTGAGTACTATATAGGGAACCTTTCATATTTCATTTAAAGCCTTGACCTTAGATCTTAGTCTAGGGTTTATACTCAATGCATTATCGTAATTATGGAGTCATCACTATGTTTAAAATTGGTGAACTTGCTGAGTTATGTCAGATCAGTACAGATACTTTAAGGTTCTATGAAAAGAATGGCTTATTCCAAGCCTCTAAAAGATCCAATGCAGGTTATCGTCTTTACACAGAATCGGATAAAAGCCGCCTTGAGTTTATCTTAACCTCAAAGTCTGTTGGCTTTAGTTTGAAAGAAATAGCTGACTTATTATCTATTAATTTGGATAAGTCTAATCGAACCTGTGGTGATGCAAAACAGCTTGTCGATGACAAGTTAACTCAAGTAAGGGAAAAACTTGCTGAGCTAGAGCGTCTTGAAAACTCATTACAAAGCTTATCGGATGCCTGTTGTGGCGGAGCCGAAAGTGCTCTTCATTGCACAATATTAGAAGCGTTAGCAAACAATCAAACTTCAGCAAGCAAGCTTTGAACTGGATGTCATTGCTTAATCAAACATAAAAAGGATATAGCATGTTATTCGCAGAAAACTTCTTAGAACTTTTTTTAGACTCTGCCCCTTGGTTATTACTTGGTCTTATTTTAGCTGGCATACTAAATAGTTTTGTCCCCATGAACTGGATGCAAAAACAACTTGGTGGTACTGGCACTAAGCCTATACTAAAAGCCGCTCTCTTTGGCGCGCCTTTACCTTTATGTTCATGTGGCGTTATTCCTGCTGCTGTTGGCTTAAGACGTGCAGGAGCATCAAAATCAGCCACCACATCATTCTTAGTCTCTACACCTGAAACAGGTATCGACTCTATTTCTGTTTCCTATGCCATGTTAGGGCCATTTATGGCTGTGATTAGACCCATAGCCGCTATCTCCAGTGCGATAGTCGCTGGCCTATTAGTTGGTAATGACAAAAAAGAAATTAAAATAGAAAGCAGTGATATTAAGACTGATACAAATACTGACTCATGTTGCGCCTCTAAGAAAAGCAGTAAGGAAGTATTTTCTAGCATCAAGAAGACACCGTGCTCTAAAGAGGAAAACATAACAAGGTCAAGTTGTGGCAATAAGAAAAAAAATGAACAAGAGAGCTCTTGCTGTGAAAGCGAGCAAGGGGAAACTCAATCAGAATTCAAGCAAAAACTTATTACAGGCTTAACTTTTGCCAGTACGAATCTAATAAAAGATATCAGTATCTGGTTGATGGTAGGATTATTCTTCGCAGCAGCCATTCAAACCTATTTACCAGCAAGCTTTATGGAAACTTGGGGGAGTGGCATTCTAGCTATGTTAGTCATGGTAGTAATTTCTATTCCCATGTACATATGTGCAACAGCATCCACTCCTATTGCAGCAGCATTATTGCTGAGTGGTATTTCCCCTGGTGCAGTTTTAGTTTTCATGATGGCAGGACCTGCGACAAATATAGCCACTTTAGGAGTTGTCTATAAGGAACTGGGATCTAGATCTCTAATTGGTTATTTAACAGGTGTATTAGGTGGCGCTTTATTCTTTGGAACAGTCGTTGACTATCTAGTACAGAACTATGGTTTTAGTGTTGTCCCACTTGTAGGCATGGAACATCAGTTACTACCTGAAACACTAACTTATATGTCTGCTATCCTACTCGCAATACTCATGCTAAATGAGTTAAGAAAAAAGCTCGCATTCTTATCTGTGAATTACGCTAACTAAATGATTTAAATAAAGTATAAAGCTGTATTCAATTAATATGGCTTTATTCAATGTAATTAAACAAGGCACTTTAGTATCTTCCCTAAAGGGAACCTAAGCTCAAGCTCTCGACTAGCTTTAATAAACAAGCTTTTTCTAATCAAATTGCTCCATCATTTTTTGTAGCTTTGTATACTGAGACCTTAACGCTTGATCTTGCAAGTATTGCGAACCATAGTTAGGCACTTCATTAATATTTACATCAACACCTAATGTATGTAACTTTTTCTCCATAACACTAATATCAACCCTAAGATCATACATCTCTTTATCTGGGTTTGATTTTGCTTGCACATTACTAGACATAAAAGCCACAAGTGCAAGACTTATAAAACCTAGCTTGTAAAACTTCATTTCTATTTTCTCCGATAAGTTCAATATTTAAGTTAATTATATATGTAAAATACTAATAAATATGCAGTTAAAATCCTTTTCCACTGTATTTACAAATTTCAAAAGATTGTGTACAAAAACAATTTAAAATTTAAAGAAAAACTCAAATAAAATATAGAAAAAACAAGAGAAATAAAACAATGCAGAAGTGGTAATATACAAAAAAAAGACAAGTGAAGAGAAATAAACTTAGGTAATAAAAACTAAAGAAGCTAAGTTTAATGAATAAACTTAGCTTTCCTTAAGCAGCCCATATTAGTTAGCTACATGGTTATTTTGAAAAATAGTTTGCAGTGAATCATATTTAGCTTCTAAAGCTTTAACTTGTTGAGAGCGATTTAACCCTGACTCGATACCTGATGAGTTATAGTCTACACCCATACTATCAAGTTGGTTTTCAAGTGCAGAAACACTGATTCGAATATCTTCTACTTCGTCAGCATAATCTGTTGCTAACGCTGAAGTTGCGGCCATAGATAATGCAGTTACAGCGAATGTGGTTGCGATAATGTTTTTCATAATAAAGTACCTTTTAAATTAATATATTAGTTAGCAAAGTGTGCATTGTTAAATTGAGCTTGAAGCTCAGAGTATCTACCTTCTAGCGCTTTAACTTCTTGAGCCCTATTTAATCCGGCTTCGATGTTAGTTGTGTTATAGTCAACACCCATGCTTTCAAGCTGTCTTTCTAGAGCAGAAACACTAATCTTTATATCTTTTACTTCATCAGAGTAGTCGCTTGCCAACACTGAACTAGCAGTAGTTGATAAAGCAGTAGCAGCAAGAATTGTCGCGATTGTTTTATTCATAATAATTTACCTTTAAATTAAACTAGTTTTAGTATTGAGCATTGTTAAATTGATCTTGCAAAGAAGAGTATTTAGCTTCTAATGCTCTTACTTCTTGGGATCTATTTAAACCAGATTCGATTTCTACAGTATGATATTCAACGTCCATGCTTTTTAATTGATTTTCCAAAGCTGAAACACTTATTTTAATATCTCTTACTTGATCAGAATAATCACTTGCAAGTGCAGAAGTTGTTACAGTAGATAACGCAGCGATTGCTAGTAGTGATGATGTAATTCTTTTCATTTTGATTAACCTTTTAAAATTTAAAATATTAGTTAGAGTAAGTTGCATTAACAAATTCATTTCTTAGAGCAGAATATTTACCTTCTAACGCTTTTACTTCTTGAGCTCTATTTAAACCTGATTTAATTTCGATGTTATTATAGTCAACATCCATAATTTCAAGCTGTTTCTCTAATGCAGATACACTTAGTTTTAAATCTTTAACTTCATCAGAATAATCACTTGCCATACTTGTAGTAGCGGTTGTTGATAATGCTGCAATTGCTAAAAAAGAAGAGATAATAGATTTCATATTTATTTACCTTTAAAGTTTTTAATTGGGAAGATTTGTTCCCCCCTGTTGATGAAATATATAATAGCGTTTTCAAAAATAAATAAAATAGCCAAACGCTCTCTTCCCCTGTGTTTACAAAATTGGAAAAGCGATGTGCTAATTTGATTAAATGTGCATATATTGTGATGAATATGCACATATAGGGAGAGAAGAATAAATTGTGAAAGAAATGTTTATGATTGGGCTGAATTTAGCCTTTATTAGGCACTTTTAGCATCATTTTTTAGTACTTAAGTTTAGTTAGTAATAGCCTTTTGGAATGAAGATGAGGGATTTTTTTATTACACTTGCACAATTGAATTGATATGTGCTTTTTTTATGTGTTTACGCCTATTTTCAAAGGGCTTTAAGCCTGAAAACCAAGTTAAAGCACCCTCTATATAAAGCTTTTTTTAAGTAAAAATTAGACATTCCTGACTGCCTTCCTATCTCTATTCTAAAAAAGCTTGATTAATGAATGAGATAGGGAAACACCTAAATTCAGATGATAAGAATCAACTAATACAAGAGCACAAATTGATCACATTCAGCTAAGCAATCAACCAAACCTTTTCAGCGAAATAAGAGTACCCCTTTGCTTTATATCGTGGGTTTTGTGAGAAGAGGTCTTGACTAAATAGTGGTTTTTTAACTCTTGACCAATACTCAAAAACCTCATCATCCATGACATTATAAGGGGGGGAGTTAGCCTCTCTGCCATCTTGATAAGCATAGTCGAGTGTTACCAGCATAAGCTTGGCACTAGGTTTTAGCCTTTGTTTGAGATGCCGTATATAACTAGGTCTAGCGGTCTGAGTGATGGCAACTAAAGATGCTCTGTCGTAACAAGCATCAAAATCAGCTTCTCTAAACTCAAAGAAGTCTTGTTCAATTAACAAAATATCAAGCTCCTTCGCTTGATAATAAGCAACACCATCATACCAATTCTGCTCATACGTAAGCTGGTTCTCTTTAAAAAAGTCTCGTATAGCAATATCTGATAATTCAACTCCAACTACCTTATAGCCCTGCTCTGCGAGCCAGATAAGGTCTTTTGTCTTACCACATAAAGGTACTAGTACTTTTGAATCATGATTAAGCTCAGGCCAGTACTCAACTAATAATGGGTTTACCTCATCAAGATGAAACCCTATTTGTCCTGATTGCCATTTTTCTAACCAAAACGTATTTTTAAGCAAACTATCGCCTCTATATGTATCGTATCTTGTTAATAAAACTAAAACTTGGCTATATGGTATATTTCGACTAATTAAATAGGAAGGAAGTAAAAACTAAAATGTCTCTAGAAAGTGCACCTAAACATATCCAACTGGCTGTTGACCTAATAGAAATTTTGGAAACCAACAAAGTTGATAATGAAACGGCTATAGCAGCTCTCAGTATTGTGTTGGAAGACTATAAAGCAAAGCTCAATAGTAACATGACTAAAACCGATGAAATTTAATGTCATCTAATAGATGAAATGCAGCGTGTTTAGCTAATATTTGCCTGAAGGAAAATCTCCTTCATTTTAGCACTAGGATTTAAACATACCCGCTTCTGCCAAGGCTGGCTCGATAAACGCTCTAATAAACCTCTACGACCATCTAGTACAGGTAACACACAAGTATGGGAACCTTTACTAATAGCATTAGAGTAATCTAATTTGTGATTTAACATAAAACTCGATTTAACCCACTCATACATAGGTTTATATTCTATAAGCGGGTATCCAGCATCACGCTCCACCAAACAATAACTCACTTTACTGAATAAGGCATTTGATAAAATAGCGCCTTGACCACACCAAAGTACACTAGGTTTTGAATAGTTCTTAATCTTTTTGAGCAAGCGATTTTGAATGATTTCATTTTCTGACCCAATATAGTCATCTAAAAGCTTAGATTGCTCACTCACTTCAAACCATATAGCTAAAATTTTGTGGTTAAATTGCCAATTATTTAATTGCTCTTCTATTTGAATAATGACAGATGTTTGCAATAGCGCATCACGACTTAAACGAATCATTCCGAGTCGTTTTCCATGATTTAAAGGGTGCTCAACTATCTGGGTAAAGTAACTACTCAGAGTTTGAGCATTTAACCCCTTTTGAAGTAGCACCTCAGATGTTTTCTTAACATTCGCTAATTTCATCCGTTCTTATTCCAAACATCCCCACTAAAGTCATAAGAAATATCACTTTTAGTTTTAAATCAAAATATTAAAAAAGCGCCTATTTAGTAACATAAAAATTCAGGTAAAAAAAAGCAGCCTAGAAGGCTGCTTTTAATCATTATAAATCAATAACTTATTTAAACTATCCTATTTATCCATTTCCTGAACCTGTACGCCAATGCTTTTTAGGCGCGTATGGGTTCTCTGAGCTCTTAAACTCAAAAGAAATTGGTGTACCTGTAATATTAAGAACCTGTCTAAACTTATTCTCTAAATATTTTTTATAACTACCAGGTAAAGAGTCAACCTGATTACCATGAATAACAATTCTTGGCGGGTTAGAGCCACCTTGGTGAGCATAACGTAACTTGATTCTGCGCCCTCTCACAAGCGGCGGCTGATGCTCACTAACAATATCTTCCATAATACGTGTTAGACGATTAGTTGACCATTTCGCATAACAAGATTCATAAGTTTCATCAATTGTATCGTACAAGTTACCTACAGCCGTGCCGTGAAGAGCTGAAATATAATGCACTTTAGCATAAGGAACAAAACCTAAACGACGCTCGACTTCCGTCTTAATTCTCTCTTTAGAGTACTGATCGAGCCCATCCCATTTATTGACAGCAATAACAAGACCGCGGCCAGCATCTAGTACATAGCCTATCATATGCAAATCTTGCTCAACCAAGTCTTCATGGCCATCAATCACAACAATGACAACATTCGCATCCTGAATCGCTTTTAAGGTTTTAACGATCGAGAATTTCTCTACAGCTTCTTTAATGTGTTTACGACGACGTACACCTGCAGTATCAATTAAGGTGTAATCTTTCTCATTTCGAATGTAAGGTATATAAACACTATCGCGTGTTGTACCAGGCATATCGTAAACAACAACCCTGTCTTCACCCAACATACGGTTAACTAAAGTTGATTTACCCACATTAGGACGGCCTATCACACCAATACGAGTCCCTTTTGACTCAATATCAATTTGACCTTTGGCTTCTTGAACTTGCTCGGCAAAAGGCAGCATACAGATATCAATTAGTTTATGTACACCTTTACCATGAGATGCAGCAATCGGGTGAAGGTCACCTAGACCAATACTATAAAAGTCTGCTAGCGCAACGTCTTCATTTATACCATCTGTCTTATTGACCACCATGAAAGTAGGTTTATTAGAACGACGTAAGTGATTAGCAATCATTTCATCAGCGGGGTTTAGACCATGGCGACCATCCACAAGAAATAGAACGGTATCAGCCTCTTCAATGGCAAGTAAGGATTGTCGCGCCATTTTCTCGTCAATTCCCATTTCATCACCACTAATACCACCAGTATCAATAACAATGAACTCATGCTCACCAATACGACCATCACCGTATTTACGATCACGAGTTAGGCCAGGATAATCTGCAACAAGGGCGTCACGAGATCGTGTTAATTGGTTAAACAGAGTGGATTTACCAACATTGGGTCTACCAACCAATGCAATAACTGGAATCATTTTTTTACCTTTATAAATACAAAGTGGCTAGCGCCTATATGAAGACGCTAGCCACTTAAAAAACCTAACTTAGCGGATTTTAACTAGAGATTAGGACTCTCGATAGCTAATTAATCAATCGTTAAGGCGGTTACATGTTCATTTGGCGTAAGTATAAACAATTGTTCACCATTAGACACCATCCTACTGCCTACTGGTAAATTTTGATCAGCCAATTTATAAGCAATCACTTCACCAGAGTCTTTATCTAATATGTACACATAACCCGCTCTATCTATTGTTGCTATCTGATTCTTAAAAATCACAGGTGAAATCAAATCTCTGTTTGCTAGCTGATCTTGTTGCCAAACTAAGTTGCCAGATCTGGTATTCAAAGCAAAGATTTTACTTTCCTGATCAATAACAATAAGCAAATCATCTATGATAGCGGTTGATAAAGCACTCGGAATACTACGCTGCCACAATGCATTTCCATTGCTCACATCAATGGCACTGATTGTACCATTATATGCGGTTGAAAAGAGTGTATTATCAGAAAGTAATAATCGTCCATCAACATCAGTCAAACGCTCGATTTCATACTTACCTTCTGGTTTGCCTACTTCAAAAGACCAAGCATCTTTACCATTTAGTAAGCTATATGCTTTAAGTTGACCATTAGAGAAACCAGCAATCACTTTACCGTCAGTAATGATAGGAACATTCGTGCCCCGTACACTTAAAACTGGCACAGACTCTTTTGTACGCCAAAGTGTATCACCCGTATTAGCGTCCAATACACTTAGCCAGCCATCCGAGGTTTGAACTGCTAGCTTATTGGTAACAACAGCCACTTCTGACAAAATTTCTGAAGTGAGCGTTTTACGCCAAACTTCAGCTTCTTGTGTTAATGAAACAGCAATTAATTCAGCATCATATGTAGAAATAAATGCAAGGTCTGCATTCTTTGCCAAACCAGCACTGACATCGGCATTGTCTACTTTAATACGCTTAATTCGATGACCATCTTCTGCATCAATTTGGTAAATTACGCCGCGCTTAGTAGCAAAAAATAAACTGCTATCTTCATTTACTATATTAAAACGCTCACTTGCTTCACCAAAACCGCCATCAACACTTCTTCGCCAGTCCGTTCTTAGGTCAACTTGGTTAACCATACGAGCGGGGGCTGATAAGGGTGGACGAGACTGTGAGCAAGCTTGTAAAACAAATGCTGTCAAAACCACTAGTAACAGAGAAAATTTATTCACGAATCTTAGCTCTCTACTAGGTCTTGCAGTTTAATATCTAACAAAGGGTTCTGAGCTTGTGGTGTTTGAGCACTAAGTGCAGCTTGATAAGAAGCTCTTGCTTCTTCAGTTTTACCTTGAGCAAGCAAAACATCACCTTTTAACTCAAGTTTAAGGCTGTCAAATTCAGTTAAATTGATCATAGCCAGTTGAGTAAGCGCTTTATCCAATTCCCCTTGATGCACTAACACTTTACTAATACGCAAATCAGAGATGGCCTTTAAGGTTACATCATCTGTACTTGCTTTTGCTTCATTTAACGTATCGATAGCAGCATCATAGTCTTCAGCCACAACATCTACTTTTGCTTGAAATAAATGAGCAAAAGTTGCATAGCCTGTATCATCAAAATCATTCACTAGCTGATCAGCGATAAAAGACACTGTCTTGAGGTTCTTTTCTTCGCTCAGGTCAGTCGCTGCTTGACTCATAGACTCAAATAAAGAAGAGGCTTCAGCCAAATGGTTTTCTTGGTTTTGTTGCCAAGCCTGAAAACCAAAATAACCCGCTACACCAACAGATACGGCAAGCACAAGTGAAGTACCATTTTTCTTCCACCAAGTTTTAAACGCTTCTATCTGTTCTTCTTCTGTCTTAAGTTCTGACACCTAACATTCCTCTTTATTCTGTTTGCATTACTCTGCACTTAAACTCTTTTGGATTAGTACCCAATTTGCAGAATTAGTTCAATTTTGTTCTTTCGTAGATAAGTAATCTGCAACGGCATCAATTACACAGTTTTTCTGTTCGCCTGTACTCATATCCTTAATTTGGCAGATACCCTCTTCAATCTCAGTATCTCCAATAATCAAGGTAAATTTGGCACCAGATGCATCAGCTTTCTTCATTTGCTTCTTAAAGTTACCGCCACCACAGTGACGTAAAATTCGCCACCCTTTATCGGCATCTCTCAAACGCTCTGCCAAAGTGAAGGTTGCAAGTTCAGCAGTTTCACCCATGCTCACCATAAAGATATCAGTTTGGCTTTTTGCTTCAGCAGGAATTAACTCAAGCGTTTCAAGCAATAGAACTAAGCGCTCAATGCCCATTGCAAATCCAACGGCTGGTGTTGCTTTACCACCTAACTGCTCAACTAAACCATCATAACGTCCACCGGCACATACTGTTGCCTGAGCACCTAAATGAGTTGTTACCCATTCAAAAACGGTTTTACCATAATAATCAAGGCCACGTACCAAACGGCTATTAACCGTAAAAGCAATACCACTTGATGTTAGTATTTCTTTTAACCTTTCGAACTCTTGGCGAGATTCATCATCAATATGATCAGCAAGATCAGGTGCATCATTAAGGATCTCCTGAGTACGAGCATCTTTTGAATCTAAAATACGCAGTGGATTAGTATCCAAGCGTCTTTGACTATCCTCATCAAGTTCGTTTTTATATTGAGTTAAATACGCAACCAATGCTGCTTTATAGGCTTCACGTGCAGCTGCAGTACCTATGGTATTTAATTCAAGTTCAACATGCTCTAATAAACCTAATGCTTGCCATAAACGAGCCGTCAGAATAATTAATTCAGCGTCAATATCAGGCGAAGCCATACCAAAGGTTTCAACGCCTATTTGATGAAATTGACGATAGCGTCCTTTTTGTGGTCTTTCATAGCGAAACATAGGACCAACATACCAAAGGCGCTGAACCTGATTAAACAGTAATCCAGCTTGGTCGGCAGCACGAACACAACTTGCAGTGCCTTCAGGTCTTAGGGTTAAAGAGTCACCATTTCTATCGTCAAAGGTATACATCTCTTTCTCAACGATGTCGGTAGTTTCACCAACGCCTCGTTTAAAAAGATCTGTTGTTTCAACAATAGGAAAACGGATTTGATCATAACCATAACTGTTTACAACATCTGTAACCTTAGCTTCAAGGTATTGCCAGATAGAAGTTTGTCCAGGCAGAATATCGTTCATGCCTCGAATTGCTTGTATTTTACGTGCCACTTTGTATTCCTTAGATTGCTAACGCAGTTTATGCCTTTGCAATAATTTGCTCTAATTCTTTCTCTTTTGCTTCAGCTTTAGCTCTTATTTGCTTTTCGAGCTGATCGACAATCTCATCTGCTTGTAACTGATTAGATGGCTTACCATCTTCATACACCATATTGTTTGGTGTTCCACCAGCAAGCCCTAAATCGGCTTCTTTAGCTTCACCAGGGCCATTTACAATGCAACCTATCACAGCAACATCTAATGGCACCTTAATATCTTCAAGACGCTCTTCTAACTGGTTCATAGTTTTAATAACATCGAAGTTTTGACGAGAGCAACTAGGGCAGGCAATGAAGTTGATGCCACGATTACGCAGCTTCAAACTACGTAACATATCCCAGCCCACTTTAATTTCTTGCACTGGATCAGCCGCTAAAGAAACCCGTAAAGTGTCTCCAATACCGTCCATTAATAACATACCAAGACCGATAGAAGATTTAACCGTACCAGAACGTAAACCACCTGCTTCAGTAATACCTAGATGAAGAGGGTTATCTATCTGGCTAGCTATCTTACGGTAAGCCTCAACCGTCATAAAAATATCAGATGCCTTCAAGCTAAGCTTAAATTCCTGAAAATCTAATTCATCAAAAAAACTTATCTGACGAAAAGCAGATTCAACCAATGCATCTGGTGTTGGTTCGCCATACTTTTTTTGTATATCTTTTTCTAAAGATCCTGCATTAACACCGATTCGAATAGGAATGCCATGATCACGTGCAGAATCGACAACAGAACGAATACGCTCTTTACTACCAATATTTCCTGGGTTGATTCTCAAACAATCAACACCATATTCCGCTACTTTCAAAGCAATTTTGTAATCAAAGTGAATGTCAGCAACTAAAGGTGTTGAGATCTCTTGACGAATTTTTTTGAAGGCTTCAGCCGCATCCATAGAAGGTATCGAAACACGAACAATATCAGCACCGGCATCTGCAATCGCTCTAATTTGAGCAACGGTAGCATCAACATCACAGGTTTCAGTATTGGTCATACTCTGTACGCTGATAGGCGCACCACCACCTACAGCAACGTCTCCTACCATAATCTGGCGAGATTGACGTCGTTTTATGGGAGATTCAAAGTGCATAGCTTTCTCTAGTTAAGCTCGAAGCGAGCTAGGTTTTTTCGGGTAAAAGATGAAAAGTCGAACTCTTCACCCTTATAAATGAGGGAAGACACACCACCAGCAAAACCAAGGACAACTTTATATGGACCTTGTGCAGTTAGTGTTAGATTTGTACCCGCTTTCTTAACGCCTGAATATAAAATGCGGCCATTACCATCTCTTACTTCAGTCCAACAGTCGGAACTAAAATTAATTACAACATCATCATCGTAAGGTGTAGGTAAACTTGCTTCAATTGCTGCTTTTTCAGCTAGACTTGGTTCATTAGCAGGTAAGGAAATATTATCAGGATTAACACCAGCATCTTTCAAGATAGCAATGGTTTCAGCAGATAGACCAGTTACAACATCAGCATCTTCATTACTTGCTGTATCAGAACGTTCACTTTTCACTACGTCTTCAGCTAATGGAGCAGTATTTTCTACGACAACCTGTGTTTCGGCTTCAGCATCCACAGATACCTGCTCTTCCTCAACAAGAGTTTCAGCATTTTCGTTTTGTGCCACTAGTGTTGGCTTAGAAGGAGTCTCTTCAATTTGGGTTTCTTGCTCAATAATTTCTTCAGTAGAAATGATAGGAGACTCTTGCATCATGGTCGGCCACCAAAATGCAAGAAAAATTAGCATGGCACCAATCACCACTGATACAAGAATGACAATCGGATCGGCCATTTGGGCTTGTTTGCCATTCTTATTAATAGGTTGAACACTAGGTTCGCATTCTTCAAGAGCACTATCGAAAGCACCAAGTAATCGACTTTCTTCCAACTCTAATAAACGGACATAATTTTTCAAATAGCCGCGGGCAAAAGTTGAGCTACGAAAGTAATCAAATTCATTTGCTTCTAAAGCACGGACTTGTTCAATTGGAATCTTTAATTGAGTCGCTATCTGACGCTCATCTAGATTTAACTCATTACGCTTACGTTGTAACTCTTTACCTATATTAACAATGATCTTATTTTCATTGTTTTCTTGAATTCCAGATTCCATATTCAATACCTTGAACGACGCAGGCAAAAGGGGGTCGCGAAGATGAGTAATGTGTTGAGTCTAACTCCGCTGCGTTGAACTGCTGCAATAGACATTCATACTCATTTTTATGCTCAATGTAAGGAGCATTTTTTTGTTTAGCCTGGATTTTGTTGTAAGATTGACGCGCCCCACTTAAATCACCCAGTATTAAAGCAAGATTGAGCTCAGTCAGCAAACCTATATAGGGTAAATTGTTGATTTCTTTCGCTCGTTGCAAGTACATTCTCGCCATATCGACCTTTTTAAAGCCAAGTTCACAACGAGAAAGGTTAATTAGCCCAGAAAATGAGTTTTGAGACGATAACAGAACAACTTTTTCAAAATAATTACAGGCTTGAACAAAGTGCTCATTCCCAAGTAAAAAGACGCCATAGTTGTTCAACAGAACAATATCATTAGGGAAGCTTTTCACTGCTGTTTGATAGTGTTTTTCAGCTTTATTAATTTGTTTCGTTTGAGTTAAATAAACACCTTTTAAGCGTAAATAGTCCAACGAATGTTGAGACAAATAACTCTGCTCGGATGATGTAAAAGAGGATAAAATTGCACCTGCTTGAGGGAAGGAGGCTAACGCTAAATACTTCTGAACAAAGTCTAACTTTGTCGTCACATCAATTGGAGGGGGATTTGAAGTTGCAATAGGAGTGGACTGATGACTGCAGCCAAACAGCACCAAACTTAATACAAGTAATGGTAAAACACGCATCATTGACATCCTTGTCATTCGAATACGATAAATAGTGGTGGCTAGTCTAACTCATCTAAAATTAGCAATAAGTGATCTAACTAGTCTTGCACTTCCTTTAGCTCAATATATTTTTGACTACGGCGAGTCTTATCATGAAAATCACCAACAAGTTGGCCACAAGCAGCATCAATATCATCACCGCGTGTCGTTCTCACAGTCACGGTATAACCATCATCTGCTAGAATTTTTTGGAAACGACGTACCTGATTATTTGAAGGCTTATCATAACCAGAATTAGGGAATGGATTAAATGGAATCAGGTTAACCTTACATTCCAAGGTTTTTAATAGCTTAGAAAGCGCTCTAGCTTGATCTTCACTATCATTCACACCTGCCATCATGGTGTATTCAATCGTGATATGACGCTTATCAGGTAAGCTGGTCAAATAATGCTGACAAGCACCTAATAGCTCATTAATTGGATACTTTTTATTGATAGGCACTAAAACATCACGCAGCTCATTTATTGGAGCATGCAGAGAAATAGCTAAAGATACATCGGTTCTTTCAGCTAGCTCATAGATTTTTGGTACAACACCAGATGTACTCAATGTGACACGACGTTTAGACATGCCATAGGCATTATCATCCATCATTAACGTCATAGCATCAACAACGGGTTCAAAGTTCATCAAGGGCTCGCCCATGCCCATCATAACAACGTTTGTTACACGACGAGGGCCATTTGGATCAAAAGGACCAAACGACTTGATAGCAACCCATACCTGTCCAATCACTTCTGCTGGGGTTAGGTTACGATTAAACCCCTGCTTACCTGTTGAGCAAAAACTGCAATCAAGGGAGCAACCCACCTGAGAAGAGACACATAATGTCGCTCTATCACCATCAGGAATAAGCACGGTTTCAACACAGTTGTTACCACCACCTTCGGTACGAATAATCCATTTACGTGTGCCGTCGTTTGAGATATTTTGAGAAACGACTTCAGGGGCGCGAATTTCACTAATATCTTTAAGCTTGTGACGTAAAGCCTTACTAACATCTGTCATCTGATCAAAATCGTCAGCACCCTTTTGATGAATCCATTTAAGCACTTGAGTAGCACGAAATTTCTTTTCGCCAATAGACTCAAAAAATTCAATCATTTTTTTAGGTGGTAAACCCAGTAGGTTCACCTTTTTAACATCAGTCATAGTCATGTCACTTGCCAAAATTCAGCATTAGGTATTAATAGTTTAAAACAAAAAAGCTTCTGAAAAAGACATCCTTTTCAGAAGCTTCTAAAAAGAAACAGGCTAAAGCCTGTTTCTTTTAGGAGATTCTTTACTTATCAAACAGATACAAAGTAAAAATTTAATAAGTTAAATCGCTGCAAAAAAGCAATTATTTTCCGAAGAAATAACCGATTTCGCGAGCAGCAGACTCTAGAGAGTCAGAACCGTGTACAGCGTTAGCATCGATAGACGCAGCATAGTCAGCGCGTAATGTGCCAGCAGCAGCTTCAGCAGGGTTAGTAGCACCCATTAGTTCACGGTGACGAAGTACAGCGCCTTCACCTTCAAGAACAGAGATCATTACAGGACCAGAAGTCATGAAACCAACTAGGTCTTTGTAGAAAGGACGTTCTTTATGCTCAGCATAAAAACCACCAGCCAATTCGTCATCTAGTTGAACCATTTTAGCTTCAACAACTTTAAGACCAGAACGTTCGAAGCGAGAGTAAATTTCACCAACAACGTTTTTAGCAACAGCATCAGGCTTGATGATAGATAGAGTGCGTTCTACAGCCATTTTAAACTCCAAAAAATTTAATTAATTGATAGGTAATTCCTACGAATTTAGTACCTATCAGTTTCCAAAAAATGATAAGCGCGCAGATTATACGCATCTATTTATTAAAATTGTATGCAAATAATGCTTTTTTTAACAAAAGCGACAATTAATAGTGATTTTTATAAATTCCTTTAGTTTCCAGCATCAAATTTTAAGCTTGAAACATAGTTTTTTAGACAAACCCACGGCAACTCATATCAAGACACCTATACTGAAATATGGCACATCCATAAATAACAAAAGCAGAGGCTAAGACGGTGAGGTTAGATAACAGTATCCATAATTACTATGAGCATCTCGTACTTGATTATATCAATACACACTTTGCAGAAGACCACTCCGACAATTTTATTGCCGACCTGATTTGCCTTACTTTAAATCATCTTCCACCAAGATATATAAGGCACGAAGTTGATATGGCCTTCTACTTACCTCAAAGTGAAAGAATGGCAATGGAATTCCAAGTCGAAAAAGCACTCAAAAAGTCTCTTACATTCCTTGAGGGTAAATATGAGATTTAACCGTCTTTATACAAGACAGGGGCTCAAATACTGAGTCTATGAAGAGCAAAATATTAAACTCAATACATATAAAAAAATCTTAGCTATCCTGAACACTCATTAAAACTTACAGTCGTACCCTTTCATTAGACTATTTGGACAGGACGACCAACTAATGCCCGCAAGCAGTAAACCCAGTAGATGGCCAAACGATAGAATTCTCTCGAACATTAACTTTATTCTCAGTGCAAAATTCCTCTCTGATTTTGCGGCTTTCATGAATATGGTTGCCCTCAGCTCATATATTTATTACTTATCAGAAAGCCCCATTATGGTAGGCGTATTCTTAGCCTGTCGCGTCATTGGCGGTATGCTTGCTAGCCTAGTTTCTAACCGCCTTTTTCGCCTTTACCCAGGCAAAGTATCCCTTGTATGCCTAGACCTCATTCGTGCGACTTGTTTATCTCTTCTTTTAATCACACATATGGATAATCATTTAACTATCATTCCTTTTATTGGTTTCATTCTTGGCATGAGTAACAGCCTATTTAGCATAGGACTTAATAGCCAACTAGCCTCCTTTGTTGGTACCCAAAATCTAGGAAATACAAACTCATGGATAACGACACTCTCCTCCATTGGTATGGTCCTAGGAGCACTTAGCTCAGGCATTATAATAGGCGTATTCAGTTATGAGTCCGTCATTCTTTTGAATATTTTAGGTTACCTAGGTGCTGCAGCCTGTATTGCTTTAGTTATTCATTTATACCCGGAAGAAATTAAACAAGGCGAATCACTGCAATCGCTTAAACAGGATATTAGGGTATTAAAACAAACTCTATCAAAGTCCCCTATCATATCTGCCATGCTCCTAATAACTCTTGCAGATACTCTAGGCAGCGCATCTCACAATGTTGGCTTCCCTATTATTGCTAAATATTTTGACCAAAACTCAGCACCTCAAATAATGGGATACATCATAGCGATATGGGCCTTAGGCAAATTAAGTGGTGCTTTATTAAGTAAATACATTCGATTAATTCCCAAACAACAGGCTAGCGAAGATGATAAAAGGCGCATGGAGAAAAGTTTTTTCATCGCAATCATCTTAATGTCATCAGGCTTTATTTTGGCTTTTAACCAAGACTCCTTAATACCAAGCCTTATCTGTTTTTTTATTGCTGGAGCCGGTGATGGTATTTCAGAAGTATGCTTTATCACCCGAGCCCAAAATACGGAAAAAAAAATCAGATTAGCGCTTTTTAGTTCAATATCCTTTATGCAAAACACAGGGTTTGGGGTTGGTATGCTAATTAGCGCCTTTGCCTTCGAATATCTAGCACATGGTTATGTAGTAGGCCTATTCCATGGCCTTCCCATTATCATTGTCGTTATTTTATTTTTCAGAATGAGACAAAAGCCATTGTCGAACACCTCCTCTATTTAACCCTAAACAACTAATGGAACTATCGTATTTGGATATCAGGTAACAAGACTAAAGTAAGCTAGTTACCTTGGTACCAAAGCGACTCGTCATTAATTGGAGTCTTTTCGGGTAAAAAAGGATTAGCTAATTTAAAAATGCGACGCTTTTCTATCTCAGCTAAATTAAAGATTTCTTTATTGGCTGGATGATTACGGAAAATAATATCGAAGGAACCATCTTCTATTGCTCTTCTCAAGCCAAGTTCAATTCGCTCGGCGAGCGCTTGGTTATCCTTGTTAACAAAAAAATAGATAGGGGCTGGATATTGCAGAATCAATGTCTTTTCCACTTCCAGGCCTTTATCCGCATGTGCACTCACTTCCGCCCAAGGTTCATTTACACCACGGGGAAAATAATCAAACCTTTCTCTTTCTAGCATGCTAAATAAAATTGAATAGCCACTTGCTTCCACTACCGTCAGCCCATTCGCTTTTAAGATACTGGTATCAGGCCAATCAGCTCCTTGTCCTGCTGATAGAGCTTTAAGCTGAGATAGACTTTCAACTGCCGAAAAACTTGGCTGTGTGCCTTTTCTAATAATGAAAACACGATACCCAAGCAACCCCTTCAATAAAGGGATTCTAATTGGCTCAAGCAATTCCTCTCTTTCAATTGATGTCATAGTCCAAACCACATCAATATTATTTTTATTCTCAAGGTTTTTCAGAGCCCGTAATTGATTCATCTCTATATCAGCCTTATTCAACTCAAAGCGACCATAACGCTCCTCTGTTTTAGACAGAGCAAGTTTAAGAACATCAATAAAGTAGGCATTACGAACATCATTCTCATCATGAGGACGAATATGGGTAAGAGACAAAACATCAGCATGTAAAAAGGGGCAAATCAGTAAGCAGAAACAGAGTATTAGTTTTATTTTTTGCATGCTGTCATCAACCCTAAAAGCTCAAAATCTATTGCGATTAAAACTAACGTTTAAGCACTTGATCTTATATCGCGACTTGATTTCGACCATTTCGTTTCGCTCGATAAAGTGCTTCATCAGCTTTAATCATAGCAGTACCCACCCCTTCTGGGTGCAACTCACAACTTGCGACACCAATACTGGCTGTTAAGCTCAAATCTTTTTTTTCAGGGATCACCAAAGAGGTTATTTTTAAACGTAATTTTTCAGCCACTAACTTAGCTTTATGTAAGCTAGTACAGGGTAATAAGACGGCAAATTCCTCTCCACCCATTCTTGCCACTAGGTCATTTGATCTAACATTTTTAGTTAATTCACAGGCAATTTCTTTTAATACGGTGTCGCCAACATGATGCCCAAAGCTATCATTTACTTGTTTAAAATAATCAAGGTCAATAATCATCACCGACATGCTTGAGCCACTCTGAATCGCACTAACTTGCTTGGTATAAGCTTCAGACATAAAGTGTCTCCGGTTTGCAATTCCCGTTAATTCATCTGTCGAGGCTTGCGCTTTAAACTCTTTTCTTTGTTCTACTATCTGAGTTATTTCTGTTGAAAAGCCAACAAAAGAAACGAGTTTTCCCTTTTCATTTTTAACCGGAATTTTAGTAGACCAATAATATTTGTCAGTGCCAAGTTCATTCGAGAAGACTTCTTCTCCTTCTACTTTTTCTTCTGATGCTAGTATTTTGTGATCCAAAATATCAAAGTTATCAGCCAACTCAGGTGGAAGAAGTTGTTTCGTTGTTTTTCCTTTAACCTCACAGGCTTTCACTCCAAACAAATCAGCCGTTTTATCATTAATAAATAAGAACTTCCCTTCCCTATCTTTCATATAAATATAAGCATCGACATGGTTAATAATGGTCTTTAATTGTTGCTCATTATCTTTAAGGTTAATCTGCATTTGTTTTTGCTCGGTAATATCTGTAGAGATACCGTTTAAACCAATCACCTTATTGTTTTCATCAAACAGAGGTTTTTTTATCGTCCAGTAGTAGCGCACCTCACCCGTTTCCATAATGACATTACGCTCTTCCTTCTCTATGGTGACGCCATTCACCATCACATAGGTATCGTTAACTGTGATCTCATCTGAATCATCTAAAGAAAAAAACGCACTATCATCTTGACCAATAATTTCCTCTAAAGAAGAGTCAAAGAGTTCTCGTACCATTTTATTTGCATAGGTGTAGCGACCTTCACGGTCCTTCATAAAAATATAGGCACTCACATTGTCTAATGCGGTTTGATGTATCGAGAGCTCATGTGAAATTTGTTTGATTTTTTGCTTTAAAGTGTCAGTCATTAACGCTCCAAACAAGCATACAAAGAAGGTGCAAACCCAACTCATATAGCATTAAAAAAACGAGATGATGTGCACACCAATATCAAAGACATGATTTATAGCTTAGTTGAGAACAAGGCAAAGTTTTGTCACAAAGTGAAGAGAGTTGAAAGTTGAGGTAAAAACAAAACTTTTTAGAGGTGATAAGTAAAGAAGCTGTAACTAAACACGCCTCTTTGTACTAGGCTTCTTCAACAAGGGCCCTATAACAAGGGCCCTATATTAATTAGCTCTTAAGATTAGAGCGACACTCCATTCATACCCATTAGTCACCTAATTAATGAGAAGGAGATGGTTTTTTTACTAAACCAAAGTCATCTAAAATGACATACAGACTTGGCAGCAAAAAGAGAATTAAGCAGGTAGACGTAACCATACCAAAAATGATGCTAACCACCATAGGCTGCATAATTTGCGCTTGAGTACTTGTCTCAAACATTAAAGGTACTAAACCTGCTATGGTTGTTGCACTGGTGATAAACACGGCTCTAAACCTTGCCTTAGATGCATTCACGGCGGCAATATGAGCAGACACACCTGCCGCGACATTCCGTTTAATATAATCAACCAATAAGATTGAATCATTAACCACTATCCCAGCGAGGGAAACATAGCCGATCATACTTGGCATAGTCATATCATAGCCCATAAAGAAATGCCCCCAAAGAGAGCCTATCAAGGCAAGCGGTATCGCCATCATGACAATCACAGGCTCAATATAACTTCTGAACTGGAAGCTTAGAATAATAAAAATCCCAACTAATCCCATTAAGAACTTATCAACAATTGAGCCTGATGTTTCATTCCCTTCTTTATTTTCCCCCTCAAGATTAACCCTAATATTTGGATAATCCTTTTCAATCTTTTTCAGGATACCATTAGAAAGGCGTGCTAATAATACGTTGGTATTGAGTACTTGGTTATCAACATCCCCAATCACACTCAAAGTGCGTAGCCCATTTACACGGTTAATACGCGAAAAACCTCTTTCATAATTAAACTCTACCAAAGCAGATAAAGGGATCTCACTACCATCACTTAACCGAATAGGGTATTGCTCAAGCTGACTTTGCGAAAGAGTATCTTGTTTTGATAGTTTCAACTCAATTTCAAGCTGCTCAGAGCCTCGCTGAATATCATCAATTTTCACCCCGTTAAAAGCCGTACCTATTTGATTTGATAAAGTGGCAGCATTCACACCTAAAGATAAGGCACCAGGCTTAAGCTTTAACTCTAATTCTTGCTTACCTGGACGTACATCCAAGATGACGTTTGACACACCTTGATATTGGTTAATTTCAGACAGAATGCGATTCCCTGCTTCCATCATCTGCTGCATATCATTCCCTTGTAATTGGATATCGATTGCAAGACCAGCAGGACCATTGGAAGGCTCTTTTATGGATAAGGCAACGACGCCAGGTAACTCACCTATTTCTGTTTCCCATGCGGTTTCTATTTCATAAATGCTCGGCTTTCGCTTAGCGACTGTCAGAAACTCAACCTGTACCGTCGCCACATGGGCTCCTGTGATAAAAGCATCAGCATTTTTATTAAACTCAACCCTGATATGTTCTATCAACTTTTGCTCACCACTTGCAGGTAAATTCGCCTCTATTCTATTTGCTGCATCAACGACATGATTCACCACTTTCTCAGTTTGCTGCAAAGCGGTTCCTGGCGGCATGATAATCCTAGCCACAAGAATATCAGCTTCAGTATTTGGGAAAGCTTTAAAGGCTAAAGTGCCACTCACCATCAAGGACACAGAGATAAATAACATACCCACTAAGCCACCGACAAAGAGATACCTAAAACGAATTATAGCCTCAACAATCGTTACTAACTGGTTATTGCGGAAACCTTCGAAGGCATTAATAAAGCCTTCTTTAAAGCGATTAATCAGGTTCGATTTAACATCTGCTTTAGGCGTTTTATGTAATGCATGGGCAAGATGACTTGGCAATATCAAAAACGCTTCAACCAAGGAGACCGTTAATGTCAAAATTAACACGATTGGAATATCTCTTAATACTTGGCCAATGGTGCCGGAAATAAACGCCATCCCCCCAAAAATAGCCAATGTGGTTAAGAAGGAAGAAAGCACCCCAGGGAAAACCATAGAGACACCTTTAACAACACCGTCATTAATATCCTGATTAGCTGCGACTTGTGAGGCAATATTTTCTGCAATAACAATAGCATCATCCATCAAAAGGCCAATCGCAATTAGCATAGCCACCATGGAAATCATATTGACACTGATCCCTAACATAGACATCAGCCACAAGGCGCCTAAGAAAGAAACCGGTAACCCCATAGCAACCCAGAATGCATATCGCCAAGTGAAGAAAAGCCACATGACGAAAAAGGCAAGCAGTATTCCTTGCCAACCATTTTCAAGCAACATATACAGTCGATCGAGAATATTAATGGATTGATCATTAGACAAAACAAGAGAAATCCCCGCAGGTGAGACCGCCTGCTCTTTCACCACGAACTCTCTAACAGTGCTTGCAATATCTATAGCATCTTGCGACTTATTTTTATTAATTTTTAAAAGCGCAATTCGTTCGCCATCTTGCCATATTTTATCTTCATCCAACTCAAACTTATCTGTGATGGTCGCAATATCTGAAAGCAAGATTTGACCACCAGCCTCGCTAGCAGAAATAACGGTTTGGCCCAATTTATCAGCGGTTACTTGCTGCTGGTCTATTCGAATTAACAGAGCTCTATTTTCATTTTTAAGCTCACCACTTGGCGCTTCAATATTTTGGTTTGAGAGAGCGTCCGACAAATCATTAATAGACAAACCGACTTGTCTTAATAAAGGTAATGACACATCAACCTGTAATTGATGTGTCGAAAAACCCTTAATATCTATTAAAGAAATACCCGGCTCTTGTTTAAGCTTTCTTTTTACTTCTTCACTGTACTCTTTTAGCTCAGTGACGCTCATATTCTTACCATGTATGGCAAGATCAATTACTTCGTCAGTTCGGTTTGCTTCTGTAATAAAAGGGCTCTCAGCATCTTCTGGAAAGGTATTTATGCCATCAATTTCATTCTTCACCTCTGACATTAATTTACTAAAATCCCCTCCTTCAAGCATTTCAACCGTCAGGGTTGCTAAACCTTCAGTTGCTTCACAGCTAACTTCATCAATATTACTTAAACCATCAACAGCGTCTTCCATTGGAATACACAAAGCACTTTCAATACTTTCTGGTGTAGCTCCTGGATAAACCACTGTGGCTTTAATGGCATTAATACTGAAGTCAGGAAAAGTCTCGCGTTTAAGGTCAGATAAAGAATTCAATCCCAATAAAATCAATACCAACATTAAGAGGTTAGCTGCGGTTGGATGTATCGCAAAAAATCGAATCATTATTCTATTTCCTGTGTCACAGTACGAATAGGCATACCACTAACAGGTGCAATTAAGTCAGTAAGAATAACTTTATCGCCAGCCTGTACCCCTTCCATAATTGCGGCAAATTCACCTTGGACATACGCCACTTTAATTGTCTTAATTACTAGCTCATTTTTTTCATCCACTAGATATACTTTATTTCCATGAATAGCCTTAACAGGTAACACTATTTGTTCTTTAGCAGGCCCTGTTACATCCACTTGAACATACATATCTTTCACCATAAGTGGCGAATCCACAGGATTAAAGTTATCCATATCATTCTTAACTTCAACGGTGACACCAATCGTATTACTTGATGGGTCAATGCCATCACTCACACTGGTGACTTTTGCGTCCCATTGAGTATTTTTATTGCCTAACCTTGCGGTAATCACGGCATTAAAGTTAAAGCCACTAATATCACTAAAGGTAACGGGACTCTCTTTTGTGGATTGCTGAGAAATAGCTCTAATTACACCAACAAAAGCAGCGACAGGCATGTTTGCCGTCACCTCCATGACTTGCATATCATGTGCTGAAATGAGTAGCTCTTGTAAGTTCACAACTTGCTGTAGCTCTGTATTCACATCCCCAACTCGCGCATCAAATGGTAACCTAAACTCAGTCCTTTCAAGGTTGCGCTTAGCGTCAGCTAAGCTTGCTTCTGCTACCTTAATATTCGCTTCGCTTACCGCCCTGTCGGTAGGAATATTGTCTAGCTGCATCTGCAAGTCCCATACAACTTTTTCTTGAGATAGAACTGCATTTCTCTGATCCTCTAAGGAAGATTTAGAAGCAACGCCTTTCTTTTGTAAGGTTTCAATTCTTGTTAACTCTTTCTTAGTCAATGCGAGACGGCTTGTTTCAATCTCTAGGGAACGTAAATACTGCTGCTCGTTTAAATTAACGCGCTTAACTTCTATTTTTTTTGTCTGTAAGTCTGCTTGGCTTTGAGCTAAATCCAGCTCGTAGTCAACAGGATCAATCTTTAACACTAAAGTCCCTTCAGAGATAAAAGCCCCATTTTTTAAACCTGGATGTTGATAAACAACACGCCCACTAACCTCACTGATAGCATCCCAAGTAGTGACAGGTTTTGCACGCCCAAACCCGGTTACTACAGGGTCTAGTCGAGCATACTGAACCTCTTCAATCACAACCAAAGGACCTTTTTTACGAGCCTCATTTATCTCTATTTTTTCAGGTGTTTGGCTAGAAACCACTAAAATAGCCACGCCAGCCACAGCAGCTATTGGCAGCATAATTTTTGTTTGCAAAAGCTTAGATATACTCACTCACTTTTCTCCTGATCAATAAATGCGGTTTCTATAAATTGAATACTTTGCTGAATCATTTGTTCAAAGTGGTCATAGGTTAAAGGCTCCCCCTCTACCTCTTCTATTGACTCTTTCATCAAATAAGGAAGGACAGTGCTCCCCATAATATGTAAGACAAGGAAGACAGGGTTTACACTTGGTTTTAGAGGCTTAAAGTGAGGAGTCTGCATAAATTTAAGTACAAACTCTTTATCTGGGCGAATCACTAAATCAATGACCTTAGAGCGACTCCCTTCATCATTAAGAAGCAACTCTCTAAAAATTAATTTTGCAATACCAGGTTCTTTAGCAAACATTGCAGCATAAGAGCGGACAATAGGCTCAATCGGGCTTGAGACTTTACCCCAGTCTGAACTGAGGATATGGCTTTGCAGCTCTTCTGCCATGCCAATCAGCATCTGCTGATAAAGGCCATCTTTATTAATAAAGTAGTAACGAATTAGGGCAGGATTAACCCCTGCTCTTTCTGCAATTTTTCTAGTTGATACTTTGGCATAAGGGCTTTTCGCAAAAAGCTCTCTTGCAGCTTGTAACAAAGCCTTTCTGGATTGATTTTTTTCATCTCCATTTAAGCTTTTTAAAGGTCGTCCTGGTTTTCTGGTTTCGGTAGGTGCTATAAACATAGGCATATCTTTTCTGTTTATTTCAATCAATTAATTACTCAATTGCAGAATTATTAGCTTGGCAATTTTTTTTATCGACCACTTTAATTATTCAATTCTAGCCGTTTTGGTTAATAACCCCATTAAAAAGCAAAAAACAGAATTTTGATTACAGAACGAAACATAAACTTTTAAAATATAAAGCTAACAATAAAAAGGCCAAACTTTTTATGAAATTTTAATTCTGGGACATTTTTTAAAAAGTGATCAATCAGTAAGATATGCATTACTTGATAAATAAAAGACGAGAGAAAGCCTTGTCGAAATTTTGTAACTACATGTTTTTAATGAAATAAATTAAATTCAGCAAGACAGTTAACCAATATTTAGAAAAAGCCCTCTTTGCTAACTCCTATAAAAATAGAGCCTTCCATTTCACTTAATTTTTCTCGTTAGAATTAGCGCCTTTTTATTCAGTTTCAATTTAAAACAATGATTTTTAGTTGTAATTACAGAAATTGAGCCAAGCTCACATAAGAAAATGGAATTTTCTACACAATGGTAATTTTCAGGCTTTTCGATTGAAAGAAGTCGAAACTGATATCAAGAATTTTGAGTTTACTAAGGCATAAATCTAAAAAGCGAGCCGAGTGGCTCGCTTTAACAATGAACAAACTCGCTATTTTAATGAACTGTAGTAAGCCGCTAAATTAGCAATATCTGCATCGGAAAGAGGTGCTGCCATTCCCGTCATGATTGCCGCTTGACCACCCGTCCTTTGACCTGCCTTATAGGCTTTTAATGCAGCACTTATATAGCCAGCATTTTGCCCCGCTAGATTTGGATAAGTAGGAATCATTGCAATACCATTTGCACCATGACATGCCGCGCAAACAGCCGATTTTGCTTTACCCGCTGATATATCAGCGGCGTTTACAGTAAAAGGTAAACAAGCAATCGCAACTGCAGAGATCCATAAACCTAATTTCATACGATTTTCCTTACAAAGAGACTCAGTTAAAAAATAAATCACCCTTAAATACATATCATAAAAACGCTAGGACAAATTTGTCTAAAAGCAGGAAAGCTTGAGTTAGGTGTTTTTATTCAGTTTTTAGTGATTTTCGCTTCGATATACATAAAACATTAACTGCTAATAAGGTGTTTTTCCAATTCATAGCATTCGTATTATGAAAAAACATCCATACTATGAACAAAGCTCTTACAACTAAAAAGTAAGAACGAACCACTTAATCAGTCAATTTCCTCCAGCATAGAAGACCAAACAACATCTATATCACTCTATTTTCCAAGAGCACTCCCCTAAGCAAAAGCAACAAAAATTTCACATAGGTTCACCTATGCTGAGCCTCCAAGTTTTTAACTCACCTTAGACTTGGGCTATTCAGCAAGGACATGCCTAGCAGTAAACAGGGATTTTAAATCGAACACTTAATAGTCATCTTTTAGATAAGTAAGGTTTTAATGGAATCCTCAAATACATTGCTAAGGCGGTTTTACGCCCCTCTCAAACCCTTCGCTCTTTTCACTTTCGTCGCTATGCTTATTCTTTCTCTTTGCAGGATTAGCTTAAGTATTTGGCAGGAAGCAAGAATTGAATCTTTTACCGACTGGATCACTTTGTTAGGTTTTGGAGCAAGGATAGACAGTGTAACCATTGCAATGTTTATTGGTATTCCAGCTGTAATCACCTTACTCATCTCAGGTATCCCTTGGGTAAATAGAGTCTGGGATAAGGTTTGTAAGCTATGGCTTATGGCTGTACTTGTCTTCTTTATCTTTATGGAGGTTTCAACTCCAGCATTCATATTAGAATACAGTTTAAGACCCAACCGTCTCTTCATTGAATACCTAATTTACCCAAAAGAAATATTTTCAATGTTATGGTCAGGTCATAAACTGACATTATTTTTAAGCTCAATTGTGACGGCTGCTGCGGTTTATTTTTGCTACAAACTGTTTTATCGAAGTAGCACACTGACAAAAGATAATCCTAAGTGGTTTGAACGCCCGATTTTTGCTGCCTTGGTCCTTGTATTAGCGGTTGCTGTTGCAAGATCCTCACTAGAGCACAGGCCAATCAACCCAAGTTTTACCTCTTTTACAAATGACCCACTAGTAAATAGCCTCACTCTTAATTCAAGTTATTCTATGCTTTACGCAGCTAAGGGAATGAAAAATGAAGTGAGCTCTTTTGACCTTTATCCAAAAATGTCCAAGCAGGAAATTACAAATACGATTAGACAGAGTATGGGGGTAGAGCCAACAGACTTCGTATCTGAAGAATACCCAACCCTACACAAACAACTTGCCAGTAAGCGCTATAACAAACCAAAAAACCTTGTCATCATTCTAGAAGAAAGCCTTGGTGCTCAGTTTGTAAAAAGCCTAGGAGGGCTTGACCTAGCGCCTTACTATGACGCCTTAAGTAAAGATGGATGGGCATTTGAAAACCTTTACGCAACAGGTACTCGTTCGGTTAGAGGTATTGAAGCCGTTATAACAGGTTTTGTTCCTACACCGGCAAGAAGCGTTGTAAAACTGCCAAAATCACAGTCTCAGTTCTTTACCATTGCAAAGTTACTTAATCAAAAAGGTTTTGATACTAGCTTCATCTATGGTGGCAGTGCTCATTTCGATAATATGAGTAGCTTTTTTATTGGTAATGGCTTTAAGCAAATTATTGAAGAAAAACATTATGAGAACCCAATTTTTAAAGGCTCTTGGGGGGTAAGTGACGAAGACTTATTTAATAAAGCCCATCAAACCTTTACGGAAAAAGCCAAGCAAAATAAGCCTTTCTTCAGCCTAGTTTTTAGCTCTTCCAATCATGATCCTTATGAATTTCCCGATAATAAGATAGCGCTTTATGATGACACTAAAAACACACGCAACAATGCTGTTAAATACGCTGATTATGCCTTAGGTAAGTACTTTGAAAAAGCTCAAACATCCAACTACTGGGACGATACAGTTTTCCTTGTAGTAGCTGACCATGACGCTAGAGTGCATAAGGCAAATCTAGTACCTATTAATAATTTCCACATTCCTGGGCTTATTTTGGGTAAAGATATCAAACCTAAAAAAGATTCTCGTATTGCCAGTCATATCGATTTAGCCCCCACACTCTTATCTTTAATTGGTATTGACAGCACCCACCCTATGATAGGTCGTGACTTCACCAAGCTTGATGATAACTACCAAGGACGAGCTATGATGCAGTTTGCAAATAACCAAGCTTATATGAAAGGTAATGATGTGGTGGTTTTACAGCCAAATAAAGCCCCTAAAAGCTTTAAATATATTGAAGGAGAGCTTATTAAGTCAGTGCAACATAAGACAGATCTAATCAAAGAAGCAATGGCTTACCCTCTGCTTGGAAGCTGGTTTTATCAAGAAGGTAAATACGATATTTCGAATCATTAACATACAAAGGGAGCTTAGATAATAAGCTCCCTTTTTAAATTATTCCCACTAATAGGGAAGCGTCAAACCAATACTAATTGAACTCAACTCAAACGCACCATTATCTGGCATAGTTCGCCACTCTATAAACAATTTGCTGACATCAAAAAGGTTATAATCTGCGCCTATACCATAACTGACACCGGATGCCTGAGCCTTGGTATTGGAAGAAATATCATAGTCAGCATAGCCAAAAAGAGCATATAAACGAGCATCCTCAAAACTCAAGTAAGGCTTAAAATACAAGAGTTTATATAGGTCTACTCCAACAGTACGATTTGACACATCTTCATTTTCAGCATCCCCAAAGCCCATCCCAAGCCTTAAAGAAATTTCTAGAGGATTAAATAGCTCGTAATCAAATATACCTTCAAACGATATAGGAGAATAAACCTCACCAGATTCATCATAATTCCAGGTAACAAATGCCCCACCTAAATAAAAGGTATCATTTACATCAGATTCAAGTGTTTCTTCATCAGCATAAAGAAAATGAGAAAAGCTAATCATGAATAATAAAAGTATTTTCATTTCTTCCTCCTAATAAAAATGAATAAATCTTTTAATACAAAGAGGATATGAACAGCTCACCAAGCAGGTTAGAAAAGAAGGTAAGTTACTTTGAGAGACCTTTTTAGAAAAACGAAGGCATAAAAAATCAATTCATATACTCCCAAATCTAAGTATATAAACTTTTTCGGTATTAGGTATTTTTACAAAGAAAAAATTAATGGCTTAATATGAATATCAAGCCATTAATATGTGAGACTAAAGAGGAATGCTTAGCCCAAGGTTAATACTTGCTAAATCATAATCTTTACCATCTGGTAGTTGACGCCATTCAACAAATAATGAATTTTCATCAAAGGCTTTGTAACTCAAGCCAACACCATAAGCAAATCCAGACTCTGAACCACTTCCTTTAGTGACGCTGCCATCAGATAAGTCTTCTACTTCAACATCCATTTTAATACTTGCAAGACCTAGTAATGCGTAAAGCTCAAAATCATTAACCTGATATTTAGGCTTTAAGTAGGCTTCAACATGACTAGTTACAAATACTCTGCTCACTAAATTACTACTGTCTCGATAACCACTCGTGTCGTGGCCGACCCCCACACCCAAACGAACAGATGCATCAAGGCTATCGATTACTTCATAATTAAACGACGCCTCTAAAGTTGATGAGTCATAAGTCCCAACATTTTCTAAGTCATATTCCCATAAACCTATTGCTGCACCAGCAGACATTTCGTTAGCAGTTACATAAATAGGTAAAGATAGAACAAGAGGCAGAATAATTTTTTTCATTTAACATCCTTAATAAATACTCAAAACAATGAGTTAAAAAATCCGCGGCAATTGTAATATCATGTAATACCAGTAAGCAAAAAGTTTTTACAAATGTTCGAAATAACAAAGCCAGCAGTTGCTGGCTTTGTTTTTTAACTTGATTAGCTAAAATTAAATCAAACTAATGCGTCTTCAATCACCTTCGAATCTTCACTTGTTTCTTCTTTTGGTTTCAAGAAACGGGAGTATTTAAATGGCGTAATATCCATATCTAAGGGCAAACCGCGATATAAGTCATTAATTAGCTTACCCGTAATAGCTGAAGTTAAAATACCTGTTCTAAAATGACCACAAGCATTGATGTACCCTTCCACACCTTCCATTTCTCCTAAAATAGGAAACTCATCAGGTGTACCAGGCCTTAACCCAGCCCAACAGCGTTTAATATTCAGATCATTCAGCATAGGGATACACTTCACCGCACCATTTACTAACTCTTTAAGCTCTGGCAGGGTATTAGTAGTATCAAAGCCCTTTTCTTCCGTGGTACTTCCTATCAAGACTTCACCATTATCCTTTTGCGCTATATAACAGTCTGTTGTAGAAACACAGCCCTTAAGAATTTTTGGCAAACGCTCAGATAGGATAATTTGGCCCTTAACTGGATAGACAGGTAACTCAATTCCCGTTGCCATTTTACTCAATTGAGCCGCCCAGCTGCCTGCAGCATTAATTAAGGTATCACAAGCAATAAAACCAACATCAGTTTCAACACCAATCACCTTATTGCCACGTTTTTCTATCGAAAGCACCTCAGTTTCTAAAAAGAGCTCAACACCATTTTGACGAGCGGCTTCTAGATAAGCTTCATTTAAACGATAAGGATTAACCTGATGATCACATTTAAACTCTAATGCACCAATAGACTTTTTATTAATGTATGGTTCATCTTCAGCAAGTTCTTCTGCGCTTAGCCAACTCACTTGGTCTATTAAACCAGGAATATGATCTACAATAGAATCGGCGTACATCTTATCGTATTCATCGTACATGACATATTTCAAGCCCGTTTTTTCAAACTTAAAATCAACGCCATGTTTGTCTTTTAATTCTTGCCATAAAGCTGGGTACATAGCATTACTTTTTAACGCAAACTCAAAAAAGTAATCAGGTAAAACATGTGGCCTCATTGGCGGTAAGTCTTCACCGGTTGCGTCTGCTTGCTGCATCGTCATGCGATTAAAGAAAATAACACCACAACCTAAACCAACAGATTCACCAATTGCCCACAAACCACCAGCAGAAGCTCGAGAAGCATTACCTGGTTTTTTAAGGTCGACCAATGCAATTTTTAAGTCTTTTTCTTTACTCAAAAAATAAGCACAAGCAGCGCCAATTACACCACCACCCGCGATCACTATGTCATATTTTTTATTTGTCTTAGTACTCATAATTGCACTCCATCAGATAAGGCAGAAAAAGGAATAGGATCAAGTGGAAAACGAGGCTTAATATGTCCGACATCTGGATTTTTTAACTCATGTCCTAATCTATCCTGACAATAGCTATTACAGGTTTTGCCTTGGCAGTCTCCCATACCTGCTCGCGTCCTCATTTTTAAAGATGTGATATCTTTCACACCTTGTTCAATCACGTCATCAATATCCGATCGAGTGACATTCTCACAACGACACACTATGGTATTTGGTTTCAATAAAGATAAAAGACCTTCTCGACGACGTCCGATTCGATCAAAACCAGCTCTGAAACTTTTCACTTTTTGCAATAATGTAAAATAGTCATCTGCTTTACTATTTGCTTGCTCCGATGTTACTTTTTGACGAGTTTGTGCAATAGATAAGGCAGCGATACGCCCTTCTACCATGGCTCCTTCCCCTCCTAAAATGCCAACACTGTCCCCTGCAATATAGATATTTTCCTGACTAGATTTTTGCCAAGTATCTATCTTAGGTTTAAGGCCACTAATAGGACAAATATCATGCTCTAACTGGAACAACTGGCTGAGCTGATTACGTGATACAAATCCATAGCCCACAGCAAGGCAGTCTAGCTCTATACTTGTTCCTGTTCCTTCAATGGGGTACCAATCATCTGTGTATTTCGCAAAATGCGCTTTTTTGAGGTTACCTTCTCCCGAAACAGATACAATCCCTTGGCCATAATGCATTGGAATGGCATTTGCCTTTAGGTAACTCAGCATGCCCATCCCTTCTAAGGCAAGAACAGGGCGATTAAGTAAAGCTCGGCTCTCCTTAGCAAAATCACTAAACTTACCCGCTTCGTATACACCCAATACTTCAACGCCTGCTTTGAATAGCTGGCAAGCGACAAGAGGCAACAAAGGACCCGTACCCACAACCGCCATTTTTTGCCCCGGCTTTACTAACCCTGACTTAAGCTGAAGCTGAACACCTCCGAGAAGCATGACACCCGGCATTTGCCAACCATCAAAAGGAACACTACGTTCATGACACCCAGTAGCAATAATGAGCTCTTCATAGCTAAGTTCACTCACCTCTTCCTTATGACGAACTAATAAGCTAGATTTCCCAGCTGGCCCTAATACTCGTGTATTTAGCCTTAATTCAATAAAGGCTTGATGCTCATGGTATTGCTGTCTGATATTTGAAATTTTTTTGCGTAGCTTAGAATCTAAATGGGGTAGTTCAATCGCTTCTCGATAAGGCCCTCGAAAAACAGCGCCACCGATTTTCGGTGCTTCATCCAATACAATAGAATGAATACCCGCTTGTGCTAATTCAACAGCAGCGGAGATGCCTGCTGTGCCAGCTCCAACAATAACGACAGGTGATGTATGAGTCATTTAGAAGCCCTCTTCTAAACGGTTTGTTTGAGTATTAATACGCATACCTGGTTCAATCAAGGTTTGACAGGCTTTCATCTTATGCTTGCCGTTTACCTGAACATTGCAGCAATGACAGATTCCCATACCACAATAAGCACCAGTAATTTTTGCATGGTCATTTTGAGCTATTTCATTCTTACCTACGGCAAAAAGTACACTTAAAATATTTTCCCCAAGCACTGCATCCACCCTCTGATCATCTATCCAAACTTGGGTAAACTGACCACTTGGCGGCACAATATCTTGCTTCCTATCAAGCTTTTTGTTGTGTTCCATTAACTCTACATATTGATCCATCTCTAGTCCTTTAATTTAATATTTTTATAAATATCAGTTACTTAGAAAAATATAAAACACGATTAGTTCTATATTTGATAAATTTAGGGCGCAGTTACCCCTACATTTATTTTGAAAATGCATACTTTATTTAAGTGATTAGGTACTAAAAAGAAAAAGGAGGATAAATAACGGCCGAGCGTATTAGCCAAGCTCTAGCAAAAAACAAAAAGCCATTAATAAAAAAATAGAAGCAAACTCAAACATCACAATAAACGCAAACACAATGCACCTTATTAATTAGCCAGCCTTAGAATCCAACCGAATTATAAAAATAAACAAAAGCTCCTGTATTGCCTTTTCGGATAAGGCTCAATTTGTAGGACTCAGCAGTTCATATCTTTAGGCTTTCAAAAAATGATTCTGTAACCCTGAACCCAACTTCAAAAACACTCATACCTAACTTGGAAATGACGATAAGCTGTGCCAGATAATATGGCTATTACTCAAGATTACAGGCAAAAGAGATATTGATATTTCTCATACAAATAAAGCGGTGTTCTGATAAAAAGTTTTATAAAAAATTCTGCCCTATGCATCCAAAACGCCACAGCAAACGTTTCTCTCTGGGACGACATAAATAAAAATGGAAAATCATATGAAAACTCTCGTTAAAACTGTTTGCGTTATTGGCCTAGCCCACTCTCTTATTGCTTGTGCTGCAAGCTCTGATTCTTACTACTCAAGTAGCAAAAGTAGCGAAAGCAAAATGGAAACACACCTTACTGATGCAAATGGCATGAGTCTTTATACATTTGATAAAGACACAACCAATACGTCAAACTGCAATGGTACATGTGCAACCCTTTGGCCACCACTCTTGGCAAAAGAGGGAGAGGAAAAACCTGCAAGCTATACACGCATCACTCGTAATGATGGAAGTTTACAATGGGCCCTCAACGGCAAGCCGCTTTATACTTGGGTTAGAGATACTAAACCTGGTGATATCACAGGCGATGGTGTTAAAGGCGTTTGGCACCTTGCAAAGAAACCTTAAAACCTTCAATGTCAGCATTAGCTCGGCTTTTAGGCCGAGCCTTACAAGGAAACTATTTTGAGTTTTGATGCCATAACGAATAAGACACAGGACAAAAGTTTTAAACATAAAGTTGAAATCTTGCTGGCACAGGTTTGCTTAAAAGACCAAACGGCATTTGAAAGTCTTTACCAAGGGACCAGCCCAAAGCTATATGGCTTAATACTGAAGATGATTCAAGATAAAGACATTGCTGCTGATATCTTGCAAGAAAGCTTTAATAAGATATGGCACCAAGCCTCCTCGTACCGTAGTGATTTAGGTGAAAACTGGGCTTGGGCTTGGATGTGTCAAATTACTCGAAATACAGCACTAGATCACATAAGAAAAGCAAATCGTCACCCTGAATCTCCTCTAGAAGAAACTGATATAAACCAGATTACAGATGAAGGCATGGCAATAGCAGAACAAAGAGATCTCAATTACTGCCTAAACCAACTAAAGCAAGAGCCGAGACGAGTGATTGTATTGGCCTATGTTCATGGTTTTTCCCATTCAGAGTTAGCAGACAAGCTAAGCACCCCAATCGGCACCCTAAAGTCTTGGATAAGACGAGGACTAAAGGAGCTAGAATTATGTCTCAAAAATTAAATTTAGCCCTTCGCTATCAAAACCCTAAAGTACGCTCTCACCTTGCCAGCCAATTCGTCTTAGGCACCTTATCTCCTAAGGTAAAGCAAAGAGTTATCCACCTAATGAAGATTGATAAGGAACTAGAGCAAGCTATTTATCAGTGGCAAAGTCGGCTAGAGCCAATTAACACCAGCATAGATGAAGTCATTCCACCAAAAAAAGTATGGACAAAACTAAGTCGCGAGCTCAATTTTACCAAACAAACGAAACCCTCTTGGTGGCAATCTCTATTCTTATGGCGAGGAGTGAGTGCTATAAGTTTCGCTCTCATGCTCAGTCTATTTATCGGTAAACTTGGATTAGAGCACACCAACACGCCACCAAGTTTAGCCTTACAAGGGCCAAGTTATTTAGCGGTTTTAACATCCACAGAGGAATCAAATAAAACACTCCCTGAACTGATTGTTAGTGCCTATAAAAGCCCAGAAGCAGGCCAATCTGAATTGCATATTCAGTGGAATAAAAATACGGATAATCAGCAGAATTTCAAACTGGAAAGCGATCAAAGCCTCACGCTTTGGACCATAGATAAAAGCACTGGAGAGCAAGTCTCTTTAGGGCCTCTTGTCAGCACAAACAACAAACAAAAATTAAGTGTTGCTCAATGGCAGCTAATAAAGAACAGCAAGGAACTTTGGTTAACGAAAGGGAATAAAGAAACTGATCCAGTTCTCTTTAAAGGCGAATGTTTGCAACTGTCCAGTTGGAAAACCAGTTAATCAGGCATAAAAAAACGGGGCTTATTACCCCGTTTTTTTATGCCTATACTTGGTAGATAAAAGTAAAGGATTAGCTCTTAAGACTGCTGATTACCTTTGTAATCGTTTCGATCGTAAAATCGATATCATCTTCCGTCGTAAAACGACCCACCGAAATACGTAAAGAAGCATGGGCTAATTGATCAGGTAAACCTATGGCTCTTAGTACATAAGAAGGTTCCAAGCTTGCAGATGTACAAGCAGAACCAGAAGAAACAGCAATATCCCCAAGAGACATCAACAAGACTTCACCATCAACATCGGCAAAGCCCACATTAAGCACCCCAGCAACTCTTTGCTCAGGATGACCATTTAAGTGCACACCACCTAAGTCTTTAATGCCACTCCATAACTTATCTCTAAGAGCAGTAATACGCTCTTTATCAGCTTGCATATCTTGGTTAGCCAATTCAAACGCTTCACCCATACCCACAATTTGATGAGTAGCAAGCGTACCAGATCGCATACCGCGCTCATGGCCGCCACCATGCATTTGCGCTTCAATTTTTACCTTTGGAGAGCGGCGTACATATAAAGCACCTATGCCTTTAGGACCATAAGTTTTATGGGCAGTTAAAGACATGAGATCTACCTTCATGGCATTAACGTCTATTTCAAGTTTACCTGTTGCTTGAGCGGCATCAACATGTAAATAAGTGCCGTTCGCGCGCGTTAACTCACCAATTTTAGCAATATCAGTCACTATACCGATTTCATTATTTGCCATAAGCAAAGAAACTAAAATAGTGTCTTCACGTAATGCCGCTTGAACCATTTCAGGCTGAATAACACCTTGCTCATCTGGCTTTAAATAAGTGACTTCAAAACCTTCAAGCTCAAGCTGCTTACAAGGATCTAAAACAGCCTTATGCTCAATCATGGAGGTAATAATATGCTTACCTTTCTTTCCATATTGATGAGCTATTCCTTTTAATGCCAAATTATTTGCTTCCGTTGCTCCCGAAGTCCAAACAATCTCTCTCGCATCAGCTTTGATCAAATCCGCTACCTGTTGTCTTGCATCTTCAACAGCTTCTTCTGCACGCCAGCCAAACATGTGTGAACGAGATGCAGGATTACCAAAATTACCTTCTAAAGAAAGGCATTGCATCATTTTCTCAGCCACTCTTGGGTCAACCGGTGTAGTTGCTGAATAATCAAGATAAACAGGGGAACGCATTTTCTTCTCCATAAAAGTAAGTGTTAACTTACTTTAGATCATATATTCTATAAGCTTTATTAAACTAGCAGACCTAAAGTGCTGCTTTTGCCATTGCCTGAATTCTAGCGACGATAGATTTAAGACCATTACCTCTAGTCGGACTTAAGTGACGCTCAAGATCTAGCTCAGCAAAATAGGCATCAATATCAAATGCATCAATATCTGTTGCCGTTTTATTATCATAAGCAGCCATCACCAAAGCTAAAAGCCCACGCACAATAATGGCATCACTATCAACAACGAATGTCATCCGTTCGCCGTCTTGACCTGGCTCAATCCAAACACTGCTTTGGCAGCCTTTAACTAAGCGCAACTCAGTTTTTAGCGCTTCATCCATAGCAGGTAAAGATTTACCTAAATCTATGATGTATTTATATCTGTCTTCCCAGTCGTCGAAAAATTCTAAATCTTCAATAATTTCAGTTGTGCTTGGTAATGACATATAAATAAAAATCTCTTTCAATAAGAAGGGGAATTGACCAGTTCTTTAATTGTGGCCATAAAAACTTCGGTCTAAAACAAAACAACCCTAGCTGGAATATCAACTAGGGTCGCTATTGTATGAGAAACACTGCTGAGGGTGAACCTCTTGAATCAGATTAAAGTCAGTTAAAAGAAAAGCCCTGCTTCTAACTGCGCTTCTTCACTCATCATTTCACGAGACCAAGGTGGATCAAACACCAGCTCGACCTTAACTGTTTCTACATTAGGAACCATAGCAACGCGATAATCCACATCACTGACTAACACAGGGCCCATACCACAACCAGGTGCGGTCAATGTCATATCAATACGAACATTCTTACCAGCTTGGTCTACTTCAACTTTATAAATGAGCCCAAGAGAGACTAAGCTAATCGGTATTTCTGGATCAAAAATACTGTCTAATGCCTGCCAAACTTGCTCTTCAACTATTTCACCTGTGCCAGAATCAGTAAATTCTAGTACTTCAGGCTCTTGTCCTATGGCATCAGCATCTGTGCCATCAATACGCAACATATTACCTTGAAAGGTAACTGTGTAATTCCCACCTAAACTTTGATTTATGGTCAGAAACTGGCCTTCTTCAATAATAGTAGGCTCGCCACTAGGCACTCTTCGTGCTGGACATTGCCTTTGGGTTACGACCATTTTTTGCATTAAATCAATTCTCTTTAAAGGCTCAATTCATTTGAGCTGAGGGCGAGTTAAACGACGCCCTGATCAGTTACACTAAAGCTCTCGCCACAACCACACTCAGACACAACATTTGGATTGTTAAACTTCACAACTTCATTAAGCCCTTCTTGAGCAACATCAATTTCAGTGCCAGCAACTAAACCTAATGCTTCACCTGAAACGGCAATGGTTAACTCGTCAAACTGAAAAACTTTATCATCTGCTTCTGGGCTATCAGCTAAATCTAGAACATAAGCAAAGCCGGTACAGCCGCTTACTTTAGTTGTCAGACGAATTAGCTTGCCTGCTTGGTTCTGCATTTTTTTAGCAAAATACGCTTTGGCCACATCACTTAGACTAATGGCCTGTGCTGGATTAAAACTAGAAACAGTCATATAACACTCCTAAGCCAACATAGTTTTGACTTTGCGTAGGGCTTCAAATAAAGCATCTACTTCTTCTAATGTATTGTAAACCGCAAATGAGGCTCTCGCTGTACCTGGTACTTGGAATCTGTCCATCAAAGGCTGAGCACAATGATCACCTGTACGTATCGCAATACCTTGTCTATCTAACAAGAAACCAATATCAGCAGGGTGACCCGAGTCCATCACAAAGCTGATCGCACCGACTTTATGATTTGCATTACCAATAATGCGAAGACCATCAAATGCCATAGCTTGTTCTGTTGCACTCAACATAAGTGCTTTTTCATGGGCTTGAACTGCAGCCTGGTCTAGCTCGCTGTACCACTTAATTGCTGCGCCCATTGCAATCGCATCACCCACATTTGGTGTGCCTGCCTCTAAACGATAAGGCAAGACATTCCAGCTCGACTCTGTATAACTTACGCGTGAGATCATCTCACCGCCCGTTTGCCATACAGGCCAATCAGCAAGAACATCTTCACGCCCCCAAAGAATACCAACCCCCATAGGGCCGTATATTTTGTGAGCTGAGAAAGCATAAAAGTCACAGCCAATGTCCTGCACATCTATGTCGCCATGAGCAGCGCCTTGGGCGCCATCAACCAATACCCAAGCGCCTACTTCTTTGGCTTTTTGTGTTAAACGCTTAATCGGATTAACACTGCCTAGGGCATTAGATACGTGTGGAAATGCCACCATCTTAGTATTTTCATTTAACAGGGCATCAAAAGCGTCAAGGTCTAACTCACCTAAGTCTGAAATAGGTGCAACATGTAAACTCGCGCCAGCTTGTAAACAAGCTTGCTGCCAAGTTACCAAGTTTGCGTGATGTTCCATTGCAGTTACCACAACTTCATCACCTGCTTTTAAAAGCTTAGTTAAACCATGCGCCACTATGTTAATAGACTCAGTCGTACCACTGGTCCAAATCACTTCGTGACGTGCTTTTGCATTCAAAAATTGAGCAATGATGTCACGGGCATTTTCAAAGCGACGTGTCGCTTCATCCGCCAATTGGTGCGCGCCACGGTGAACGTTGGCATTACATTGAGTGTAATAATCAACTATCGCATCAATGACACACTGCGGCTTTTGGGTTGTTGCCGCGTTATCTAAATAGATAAGAGGTTTACCATCAATCTTACGATCTAAGATAGGAAACTCTTTGCGTATTGCCGTTACATCAAAACTCATTTTAATCGCCTATTTCACTTCCATTTGCGAGAATTTCTCACGCATTTGCGGACGTAGCCATTCTGCCAATTCTTGATTTGGCATCTGATCAATCAACTCGTTAATAAAGCCAAAGTTCAACATTACTTGAGCTTTAGCACGACTAATGCCACGAGATTGCATGTAATACAGGGCTTTCTTATCGATTTCAGCTACCGTTGCACCATGAGCACAACGTACGTCATCAGCATAAATTTCAAGCTCTGGCTTGGTATTAATCTCTGCTTTATTAGACATCAAAAGGTTACGGTTATTCAGTTCAGCTAATGTCTTTTGTGCATCACGATGAATATGAATACGACCATTAAAAACCGCTTTTGCCTGATCCGCTGCGATAATACGAATATTTTCTTCTGTCGTACCATGCGGCACAGCGTGTTCAACCGTTGCATGTAAATCGAACAACTCTTTACCGTCTAATAAGTAAAAAGCATTCATCTTAGCGAAAGCATTTTCGCCAGCATGCACCATATCCACATCAACACGAGATAAATCACTACCAAAGCCAACTAAGGTGCTATTTAAGTCGGCACGTTCAGCTAGTTGGAAATGACTACCACCTAAGCTCACAGCCTTACCCGTTTGCAAAGCAAAACGATAATGTTCAAGACGAGCATCAGCACCAATTTCGTATTCAACGAAACCTGTATTTAGGCTTTCTTCATTACCTTGATAATGTTCACTGACTGTCAACTTCGCATGCTCACCCAACACAACCAAAACACGAGTATGTGCTTGTGCAGCTAAACCGAGTATTGAAGTCAAGCGTATAGCCGGCGCTACGCTCACATTGTCAGCCACTTCAATAACAAGTACGTCTTGCACTAGAGCATCATTCAACAAACCAAAAACATGGCGTTCAGGCTTAATACTAGAAAACTTAGCGAGTATTTCAGCTTGTTTGCTTGCATCCGCTTGGCTTGCCAATTGAATAGACAAACCTTCAGGCAGTGTCAGTGCAGCTAGATCAGTCACAAACTGGCCATTTTCAAACACTAAATCTAGGCATTCAAAACCTTGTATTTGAGTCAGTGTTGAAGCTGACGTAAAAGCCGCTGGCGCTTCTTTGCTAAACTTTTCAACTGGACGCAAAGAGGTGTATTTCCATGCTTCCGTTTTACGTGTTGGCCAGCGTATATCAGCCAAGGCGCTTAGCGCCAAATCACGTTTAGGGGAAAGCCAATCACTCACACCTTGTGCTTGAGTGATGGCTTGATTTAGCCATTCACTCATGCGTTTTGTCCTTCTTCATCACTTGGCTGTAACCAAGCATAACCTTGTGCTTCTAACTCAAGAGCAAGAGACGCATCACCACTTTTCACTATCTTACCGTCAGCAAGAACATGGACGAAGTCAGGTTTAATATAATCAAGTAGGCGTTGATAGTGGGTAACAACAACAAAGCTGCGATCACTAGAACGCTGGCTATTTACCCCTTCAGCAACCACTTGAAGTGCATCAATATCAAGACCAGAGTCAGTTTCATCAAGGATACAAACCTTAGGCTGCAACAAAAGCATTTGCATGATTTCATTACGTTTTTTCTCACCACCAGAGAAACCTTCGTTAACGCCACGCTTTAAGAAAGCAAGCGGTAGGTTAACTTGTTTACAAGCTGCTTTAGCCAATTTTAGGAAGTCAGCAGAAGAAACAGCCTCTTCACCACGTGCTTCACGTTGAGCGTCAACAGATGCTTTTAAGAACTCTAGGTTACTTACACCTGGAATCTCAACTGGGTATTGGAAAGCTAAGAAAAGGCCAGCACGTGCTCTCTCTTCTGCTTCAAGATCAAGAATATCAACCCCATCAAGAACGGCACGGCCCTGTTCTACCGAATAACCTTCACGGCCTGAAAGGACATAACCCATGGTACTTTTACCCGCACCATTTGGACCCATGATCGCATGTACTTCACCAGGCTTAACCTCTAGGTTTAGGCCTTTAAGGATATTCTTCTCTTCGACACTGGCATGTAAGTCTTTTATGGTTAAAAGGCTGCTTGTATCTTTAGTATTTGTATTCGACATGTACGTGTGTCCTCAACCTACAGAGCCTTCAAGGCTAATTTCTAGCAACTTGCCAGCTTCGACGGCAAATTCCATTGGTAATTCTTTAAAGACTTCCTTACAGAAGCCATTCACTATCATAGAGACTGCTTTCTCTGGATCTAAGCCACGTTGTTGGCATAAGAACATTTGGTCATCGCTCACCTTAGAGGTTGTCGCTTCATGCTCAACAATGGCAGAAGGGTTACGACTTTCAACATAAGGGAAAGTGTGCGCACCACATTGATCCCCAATTAGCAGGGAGTCACATTGGGTAAAGTTACGTGCGCCATCAGCACCTGGGTTCATACGAACCAAGCCACGGTAGCTGTTGTTACTACGACCAGCAGAGATACCCTTAGAGATGATGGTCGACTTGGTATTTTTACCTAAGTGAATCATCTTGGTACCAGTATCAGCTTGTTGTGCGCCACGGGTAAGTGCTACTGAGTAAAACTCACCAACACTATTATCACCTTTCAACACACAACTTGGATATTTCCAAGTAACCGCTGAACCTGTTTCAACCTGTGTCCAAGAAATTTTGGCATTGGTATGACATATGCCACGTTTGGTCACAAAGTTATAAATGCCGCCTTTACCGTTCTCATCACCTGGATACCAGTTTTGAACAGTTGAGTATTTAATCTCAGCATCATCAAGAGCAACAAGTTCAACGACCGCTGCGTGCAATTGGTTTTCATCACGTTGAGGCGCTGTACAGCCTTCAAGGTAACTTACATGACTGCCTTCATCAGCAATAATCAAGGTACGTTCAAATTGACCAGTATTTTGCTCATTGATTCGGAAGTAAGTTGACAATTCCATCGGGCAACGCGTGCCTTTAGGAATATAAACAAATGAACCATCGGTAAATACTGCACAGTTTAGTGCCGCATAATAGTTATCTTTGGTCGGTACCACACTGCCTAGGTACTTTTTAACTAGCTCAGGGTGGTTTTGAATCGCTTCAGAAATAGGGCAGAAAATAACCCCTGCTTCAGACAGTTTTTCACGGAAAGTTGTCACAACTGACACAGAGTCAAATACAGCGTCAACCGCAACACCCGCAAGCATTTGCTGCTCAATCAGAGGAATACCTAATTTTTCATAGGTGCGAATCAGTTCTGGATCAACTTCATCAAGCGACTTAGGTTTATCCTTCATGCTTTTTGGTGCAGAAAAATAGGAAATGGCTTGAAAATCAATTTTTTCGTAATCCACATGAGCCCAATCCGGCTCTTCCATTTCTTGCCATACTTTGAATGCCTTCAAACGCGCTTCTAGCATCCATTCTGGCTCATTTTTCATGGTCGATATACGACGAATGACATTCTCATCCAAGCCGGGCTCAAAAGTATCTGACTCCACATCAGATACAAATCCAGCTTCGTATTCGCGCTCAAGCGCCTTATCAATCTGATCTGTCATATCTAATAACACTCACTTAAACTAGATTGCGAAGTGCTTAGCAAAGACATTAAGCCAATAACCCTGCCGCTATTGGCTTAACACCCAAATTATGCACCTTTTTGAATTAGACTTAATTCAAAAGTTCCGCATTAATTTTACTGCTCTGGTCAATCTCACCAGTATGCACTAACTGTTCGTTTTCTTGTCTTTGCGCGACCAGTCTCACATCTTTACGTGACACTAATTGCGCCAAACTAATTTGACTTAAGAAGTCATGAATTTGATCACTAAGATCACACCACAAATGGTGAGTCAGGCAAGTTGTGCCTGATTGGCAATCATTTTTACCTTTACACCCGGTCGCATCCACAGATTCGTTTACGGCATCCACAATCTGAGCTACAAAGATCTGATCATTAGCACGGCTCAATCTGTAGCCACCGCCCGGTCCACGCACACTTGACACCAAAGTTTGTTTGCGAAGTTTGGCAAACAACTGCTCCAAATATGACAAAGAAATACCTTGACGTTGGGAGATATCAGCCAAGGAAACTGGGCCATTATCCGAGTGTAAAGCGAGGTCCAACATAGCAGTTACAGCGTAACGACCTTTAGTTGTCAGGCGCATATATTTTCTCGCTTCAAAAGTGCTGAATTTAAAAGCTAAGTATAGAACCAAAACCAAGTAAAATAGTCAAGTATTTAACCCAGTACTTTAGTAGGTTATTTAACCGATAAAAATGTGCGACGTATTCTACGCTTAGTCACATAAAAACTAAACCCATCTGACCTAGATCAGGCTAGGCAAACACAAAATACAAAATAAATTCATGAATAGGGCTCTTTTTATGAATTATATTTTTATCTTTTGACATATTAGACTGATTACATGATCGAATAAAAACAACACTAATCCTTAGCGAGATACTTCATGTCACAATGTCCTTACCAAGCCTCACACGTTGATCTAAGTGATGAAGGCGTTCACTGGGATCAAGATATTAGTTACGGCCAATACCTTGATCTTGATGCCGTACTTAAATGCCAAAGCCCGCGTTCAGACAAGCATGATGAAATGCTTTTTATCGTCATTCATCAGGTATCTGAACTCTGGATGAAGCTCTGCCTACATGAAGCTCATGGTGCAGCAAAAAGCATTTTAGCAGGCCAACTAAGCCCTGCTTTTAAAATGCTAACCCGAGTTGCCCGTATTCAAGAGCAATTAATCAAGGCGTGGGAAGTGCTTGTCACTATGACGCCAGCAGACTATGCCAGTTTTCGAGATGATCTTGGCCAAAGCTCAGGTTTTCAATCTTACCAATACCGCGAACTTGAATTCCTTCTAGGCAACAAGAATCAAGACATGATCAATGCTCATAAAAATAACCCTGAGCAGTTTGATTACCTTAATAGCGTGCTTCGCCAACCTAGCCTTTACGATGTGTGTTTGAAACTACTGGCTAGCCGTGGCTTTGATATTCCAAGTGAAATTATAGAGCGCGACTGGTCTTTGCCTTATCAACACAATGATAAAGTAGAAGCTGCATGGGCAAGCATATATCAGGACACCCTGACACATTGGGACCTATACGAACTAGCGGAAAAATTAGTAGACCTTGAGTTCAACTTCCAGCGCTGGCGCTTCAATCATATGAAAACCGTTGAACGCATCATAGGCTATAAAAAAGGCACAGGTGGTACTGGTGGCGTAAGTTATTTGAGCAAAGCCTTAGACCTTAAGTTCTTCCCTGAGCTTTGGTCTGTCAGAACGGAGATCTAACATGTCTACTGCCAATCTAAATAAGCAAGACTCATCGGCTCTTATCGATATTAGTCAGACATTACGCGCAGGTATTCCTGTGTGGCCTGGTGATACTCAATATCAAAGTGAAACTATTTGGCACATAGATGAGCAATGCCCAGTCAATGTATCTTGGCTGCATTGCTCAACTCATACAGGTACCCATGCTGATGCTCCTTATCATTATGACCAAGATGGAAAAGTAATGGCTCAGGTAGCGTTAGATGCTTATATCGGAGAGTGTCAGGTTATAGACCTAACCCAACTTGATACCAAGGGCCAAGGTATCGAGGGAAAAAGCATCAGACTCGACGATTGCCAAGCCCTTATCAACACCCAAACAGATGCGATAAAACGGGTTTTATTTAAAACCTATCAAAACTTCCCTGTGAATGAATGGGACGAGAACTTCGTTAGCATCAGCCAAGAGGTGATCAATTGGTTAGGCCAAGCTGGGTGCATTTTAGTTGGCATAGATAGCCCTTCCCTAGACCCACAAAATTCAAAAAACTTAGCGGCCCATAACGCCATTAAAGAGCAAGGCATGGCCATTTTAGAAGGCCTAGTCTTAGATCAAGTAGCAGCAGGAAAATATGAGCTCATAGCCTTGCCCTTAAAACTTGCCGACTTAGACGCCTCTCCAGTTCGAGCTATTTTACGCCCTTTAGCGCCTTAACAGGATTACTCACATGACTCAATCAACAACAGCTTCACCAGAATTGATAGTCAATCAAACTGACTTTCATGATTTAGACAAACAAGACCCTCTCGCCCACTTAAGGGAGGAGTTTGAGTTAGACCAAGACTTAATCTACCTAAATGGCAACTCTTTGGGCGTATTACCCAAAGCAGCCAAAGCACGCATGACAGAGGTAATAGAAAAAGAATGGGGACAAGGGCTCATAAGAAGCTGGAACACCCATAATTGGATCAACCTTCCTCAGCGCATAGGGACAAAGCTTGCAGGTATTATTGGCGCCCAAGATAAAGAAGTTATCGTGGCTGATTCAACCTCGGTGAACTTATTCAAGTTAGCCGCTGCAGCGGTTAAGTTACGTCCAAATCGCACTAAAATCGTCACAGAGCCAGGCAATTTCCCAACAGATTTATACATATTAAATGGTGTTAAAAACTTCATAGGGCAAGAGATTGAGATAGTTACCGTGCCAAGCCAAGAAGTGATGCAACATATAGATGAAGATACCGCATTAGTGTGTCTAACCCATGTGCACTATAAGTCAGGCATCATGCTAAATATGAAAGAGATTACTGCTGCGGCCCATGCTAAAGGCGCTCTAATGATGTGGGACTTAAGCCATAGTACAGGTGCCGTTCCCCTCGCATTAAACGAAGCTAATGCTGACCTTGCTGTCGGCTGCGGTTATAAGTACCTAAATGGTGGCCCTGGTGCCCCAGCATTTTTATATGTAGCAGAAAAACATTTACCAGTCCTAAAGCAGCCTTTATCAGGTTGGTTTGGCCACGCCAATGCCTTTGCCATGAGCGATGATTTTGAAGCAGCGCCAGGGATAGAAAAAACACTTTGTGGCACAACACCGGTATTAGGCGCATCTGCTTTAGAAGTAGGTGTCGACATCATGGCTAAAGTTGACCCTCAACAATTAAGAGATAAGTCTCTCGCCTTAACTGAGTATTTTATGCGCCTAATGGAACCGCTTTGTAAGACTTATGGTTTTGAGCTTGTGACACCAAAGGAGCAAAGTATAAGAGGCAGTCAAGTGTCATACACTCACCCAGAAGGCTACGCGATCATGCAAGCTTTGATTGCCCAAAACATCATTGGCGACTTTAGAGCACCTAATATTTTGCGCTTTGGTTTCGCTCCGCTTTATGTGCGCTTTATCGATCTGTGGCATACAGTAGAAGCATTAGAAAAAATCATGCAAAACAGCAGCTGGGACCAAGCGCAATTTAGAGCGAAGAACAAGGTTACTTAATCTTAAGCCATAAGCTTAAGTGAAATAAAAGCGGCTATTTAGGTAAATACTTAAACCAGATAGCTAATATGGATAACAAGTTAACAGCCTACGAGGCAATTTATAACGAGGATAACACTATGGTCACAGGTATTATTTTAATTAATGTAGAAAGATCTAAAACGAACGAAGTGGCGAAGTCTTTAGCTGAAGTTAAAGGTATTACCGAGGTTTTTTCTGTGGGTGGTCGCTTCGACCTTGTTGCTCTTTGTCGCGTTAACAATAATGAGCAGCTCGCGGATCTCGTCAATGTCGCTATGGCAAATGACCTTCGCATCAGCAAAACTGAAACCCTTATCTCTTTCCAAACCTTCTCTAAACATGACCTAGATACCATGTTTTCAATTGGTAACTAACTAGTTCGCCAGCCTTTCTCTTCTTTGAAAATTGCAATAATCAAATGAGAGAAAGGCTTACTCAATTTAGCTAAAGATACAAATTAAAGAGTCAGCCAGCTGCTGACAGGAAGACCCCTCTTTTTCATCCTTACGCGAGAAGGCATACCAGTCTATATAAAAGCCTTCTGGGCCTATAGATTTATACTTTAAATTTGAGTTTTCTAGATAAGGTTGCAAAGTCCATTTAGGTAAAATACTGATCCCCTTACCCGCCTTAATAAAGGCAATAATATTATCGGTTCTACCAACACGTACCACTTGTTTAGGAAAGGTATTATTTGGGCTAAATACTTGTTCGTACTCCCTGTGATATTCGGGCGTCGTCGTATCTGTGATATAGACTTGATCATTAAAGTCTTCCACTTCGATCAAGGCTTTATGGGCAAACTCATGGTCTGGCAAAAATACCACTACCAACTCATCTCGTAAAAGAAAAAGGCTTTTAAAGCCCGCCTGCGCTTTAGCACCAGACATGATACAGACATCTAAACGCCCATTTCTAAGACAATATAAAGCATCTGGGTGAGGATCACTTACCAGCTCAACTTCAGCTTGAGGGACTTTGTCATTAAAATTCTGATAAAGATCAGGCAACCAATGACTCCCTACCCTATGATCAACCCCTAATCTAAGTGTTTGCTCTATACCAGCTGAATACTTGGCAATATCAAATTCAGCCAACTCCACTTCATTTAAAATAATGTTAGCCGAATGCAACAAACGCTCACCGGCACTCGTTGGGGCCAGCTTTTTATTACGTCGAATAAATAGTGGTGCGCTCAGAAGACGCTCAGCCTCTCGAATTCTATGGCTCAAAGCTGATTGGGTTATCCCCAAGATTGCAGCAGCATCAGAAACATTGCCTGTTTGTGTAATCATTTGCACCATCTGCAAATGTCTCATTCCTATTCGAGGCATTTAATAAGGCTCATCAAAGTCTAATAAGCCAACTATTTTAAGCCTTTAAAAGGCGAATGTAATGACTTTTAATCAAACACTTCATCTCCTTAGTAGAAAAGAAAGATATTTGATACACATCAGAGAAAGTCAGAATCTATGAGAGAAAGTTAACGCAAACTCACCTGAGTTCAACTAAGACTCATTTTTTTCAATAGAATACGGCAGAACAAATGAGTCAATCCTTTGAAACCTGCATGTAAGGGCTAAAAATATGAAATCCACCTTACTTCTGTTAGCCTGTAAAAATGAATTGACTAGTTTATAAACAAACCTAAACACAGATGAATGCCTTCAAAAGGCCAATACAAAGGGTTTAAAACAACTAACTTCATAAAGGATCTAGTATGGCTGCTAAAGAAAACCTTGATATCGATGAGAAGAAATCAGCACCAAAGGGTGACTTTTTCGAAGTACACAAAAAGCTCTTTGTCGGCATATTAGTCTTTTTTGCCCTGTGTATATCCGTCATCATTTCAGTCACCTTAAGTCTTCTACTCACTCCTAAGCCCGCCTCAACGTTAGAGCTAGAAGCTCGTTTAGGCGAGCTTGTTGAAAGTGTGCAATCAATGGAAAACAGCATTGCAGAACAAAACCTAAAACTTGATCAAAACGTTGCTAGGTATGAAGTATTACAAACCCATTTAAGGCATACCAGTTCAACAACCCTTAAGAACATATTGATAGATCAAGAGAAAAACTTCCAAAGCTTTTTACATGTTCTCAGAGCAGGTATGCGAGACCTATCTGTAGAAGTGCCGAATGGGGCAGATTGGTACGATGACTACGGCGACCAAATGCAAAAAGCACTTAAGCGCAGTCAACAAAGACAAGAGCTTTTAAGTTTACTCAAAACAGGCGCAGTGCCAGAAGAAAGCACAGAGGCAATAGCAAGCCCTGAAGCAACACCTTAACCAAGTTTCTATTTTATGATCATTAAATCTTGCACTCATAAGGTTTAATGATCAAAAAGCTTACTTCATGAAATAAGACTTTCTAGCGTCCATTCGTTCCACCTCCGCTCACAATCCTAGCTTTTAGCCTTAACCTTCACTTGTGCCTAATCACGTGCTTGCTTACCCCCTTTTCCTTTTGTCTTAATTGGTCAAGAGAAACTACTAAATTAACACTATTTGTCTGTCCCCCCTCCCCTGAAAAACACATAAAATTACACTAAGAGAAATAAAAAACGATAAAAACCCATCAGAAAGCGCCCTCAACTCATCAAAAGTAATACTCTCCATGCTAATTTAGAAAACAATCAATAAAACAATATTAATTAAAATAAAAACAATAACTTATATAAATTAATCCACTTATAAAATTGACTAAAATGTTTAGTAAGAAGCAATTTCACCACTTAAAAAGTGCAACATTTTCAAAATCTCTACAAAAAATGCACTTTTTACGGCTACAATATATTTACAAAAACTAACTAGAGGATTACATATGGCCGCACTTGACTCATCTAGCCGACTTCTAGACATTGATATAGATGCAAAAGAAGAAAAGAAATCTGCAAAAGCAAATCCAAACCTAGTACGTAATCTTATTTATGGACTCATTGGCTTTTTCTTAGTCTGTTTAATTGTGACTATTTCAGTAAGCTTAAGCCTGCTTTTAGCAAAGGACCCTGAGAATCTAGCGACTAAATCTAGTGTTGAATCTCTCTCCCAACATCTGGTTGCAATTGAAGAGCAGCTAGAAGTAAGTGCAAACCATACTGAAAAGTTCAAGCAGGACTTCGAGTTGCTCCAGGTTCACTTAAGGCACTCAAGCGCCAAAGCACTAAAGCACTAAAGAATATCTTGATTGATCAAGAAAAGAATATTCAGAAAATGTTAACTATTTTGAATGCGAGTATGCGTGAGTTAGCTGTTGAAATTCCTGAAGGTGAAGATTGGTATCAAAATTATGGTGCTAAGCTAAGTCAGGTACAAAGACTCAGTATGCAAAGAGAAGAGCTACTAAGGCTTTTAAAAACAGGTGAAGTTGAGGCAACAAGCAACTAATATTTAGGCAAACAGAAAAAACTAGAGCCTGATTCTCTCGTTTTTTCTAAAAAAGAATTGAGAAAATGTACAACTCCACATTGAGTAACAAAACGTAAAAATCAAACTTATAAGAATTTCGAAGATTTTCACCTCAATACGCTTTCATTTTAACGATAAATAAGCATTTTTTTGAAAGCTACCTAATGTTAGCACCACTTAAAATAAGGTTTTTTTCTTTATAAAGAATGCACAATTTCCTCTTAACATACGTTTCATTACATATGCATTAAGACGGAGTCTAAAATGAACAAACCAAATAAACTCGGCTTCTTGGAAGTAGAAGTACAAGAAGAAGGGTTTCCTGAAAACAGCTTGTCCCAATTTATCAACGCGAATAAGGTATTCTGCTTTAGCTTATTCTTATTCCTGTGCTTTTTGATCTCGACCTTGGTTTCAATTGCCATTTCACTTTTGGTGACACCAGCACCGGCGCCCTCTACGAAAGCGGTTATGCTGTTATCCAATAGTTTGAATGAAATCAAATCCGAGCAAACTCAATTAATACAAAACTATCAGGAGTTTAAGCAGGAGCAACTTCTAGTTAAACAAGAGCTCAATAGCGACAATGTCACAGCTCTAAAACATATTCTTATGGATCAAGAGCAAAACTTTCAGTTGTTCCTACAGTCTTTAAAACAAGGTATGCAGTCATTATCAGGCGACTTACCTAACGGAGATAAATGGTATCAGGACTATAGTGAGCAAATTAACCTGGCAGAAAAACATAGCTTTAGGCGCCATACATTACTAAGCATGATTCAAACTGATACTTACCAGCAGGATTAATTTAACAAACTCTTCTTTTGTTCTTAGCATATGTGATTAAGTGAAAAGGCATATTTAATTTTGAGCCTTTAAAACAAAAAAACCGAGCAAATTAGCTCGGTTTTTTTACCTATTAGCGAGATTAAATCTCTAAGGCTAAGCGAGTACCTTGATTAATCGCGCGTTTTGCATCCAGTTCAGACGCCACATCAGCACCACCAATAAGATGATAAGTTTTATCTAAACCATCGACGAGTTCACGACATGGCTCTTGTCCTGCACAGATAATCACATTATCAACATCTAACAAGGTGTCTTCACCTTTTACAGATAAATGTAAGCCTTGGTCATCTATTTTATGGTATTCACAGCTAGCTAGCATGTTTACCCCTTTTTTCACCAAGCCAGCACGATGGATCCAACCAGTTGTTTTTCCTAATTGAGCGCCAACTTTAGTCTTCTTACGTTGAAGCAAATAGATTTCTCGTGGTGATTCATGTTCCACTGGTGTCATATTTTCAATGCCACCACGGGCCTGCATTGTCATATCCACGCCCCATTGTTTCATAAACTCAGGCACATTCTGACTAGTCGACTCACCTGCATGAGATAAGACTTCACCAATATCAAAACCGATACCACCCGCACCTATAATAGCAACCTTATTACCCACATCAGCACCATGCATGACATCTAGATAATTTAGCACCTTAGCGTGTTCAATTCCTTCAATCTCAGGCAGCCTTGGTGTAATACCAGTTGCTAGTACCACTTCGTCAAACTCATCTGAGTTTAAATCAGCAGCACTTACTTTCGTATTTAACCTTAACTCAACACCTGTTAACTCAACCTGTTTCTTGAAGTACCTTAAGGTTTCATAAAACTCTTCTTTACCAGGAATACGCTTAGCCACATTAAACTGTCCACCAATCTGATCAGTAGCATCAATCAATACCACCTTATGGCCACGTTTTGCAGCAGTGGTAGCAAACCCTAATCCCGCAGGACCAGCACCTACAACCGCAATTGTTTTCGCTTTATCTGTTGGCGTCAGAATCATTTCTGTCTCATGACAAGCTCTAGGGTTAACTAGGCAAGATGTCAGCTTATTCTGAAAAATATGATCAAGGCAGGCTTGGTTACAACCAATACAGGTATTAATTTCATCAGCACGATTCTCATCAGCCTTTACCACAAACTCAGGGTCAGCTAAGAATGGACGCGCCATAGACACCATGTCAGCATCACCACGAGATAAAACCTCTTCTGCCACATCAGGCATATTAATACGGTTAGAGGTAATTAGTGGTACAGACAGCTCTTTACGTACTTTTGCCGTTACCCAAGTAAAAGCGGCTCTTGGCACTTTAGTCGCGATAGTCGGGACACGCGCTTCATGCCAACCAATGCCAGTATTAATAATAGTTACACCGGCTTTTTCAATCTCTTTACCTAGTTGAACGATTTCTTCGAAGGAGCTACCACCTTCAACCAAATCCAACATAGAAAGACGATAAATAATAATAAAGTTCTCGCCTACTTTTTCACGCACACGACGTACAACTTCAATAGGGAAACGAATACGTTGTTCATATTCACCACCCCATTCATCATCACGGCTATTGGTGCGTGCCGCAATAAACTGGTTAATCAAATAACCTTCAGAACCCATGATTTCAACACCATCATAGCCAGCTTCTTTCGCTAAAGCGGAACAACGAACAAAGTCTTCAATCTGTTCATCTATACCTTCTTCGCTTAACTCTTTTGGTGGAAATGGATTAATTGGCGCTTGAATAGGAGATGGCGCAACCGATTTAGGGTTGTAAGCATAACGACCTGTATGCAAGATTTGCATACAAATTTTACCGCCTTCAGCATGTACTGCTTCTGTGATCATTTGATGATTCGCCACATCTTTATCTGTCGCCATCAATGCTGCCCCCATGTGTACCGCCCCTTCCTGATTAGGGCCAATACCCCCTGTCACAATCAAGGCAACGCCACCTTTGGCACGTTCAGCGTAAAACGCAGCCATACGTTCAAAACCACCTTTCTTTTCTTCCAATCCAAGGTGCATAGATCCCATAAGTACACGGTTTTTCAGCTGAGTAAAACCAAGGTCTAGGGGTTCAAATAAATGCGGATATTGAGCATGTTTTTCTGCGTTAACATTCATAATGACTGGTCTCTTTTATTCAAAAAATCTTTTTATTAGAGAGTAATGTGGTTTGCCCACCACATCTGGACACTGTCAAGATAAAGTTAAATTTTGACAGTGTCAAGATTGGTTGTTAAATTGCCCCTACCAACATTGGAATAACTCATATGACCAAAAAGCCTTATCACCATGGGGACCTAGGTGAAACCCTGCTATTAGCAGCTACAGAAATATTGAGAGAAACTGGCGTCGAAGGTCTGTCGATGAGAAAGCTAGCGGATAAAGTCGGCGTATCACGCACCGCACCTTATCACCACTTTAAAGACAAGAATGCCCTTTTGTGTGCGATAGCAGAAGCAGGCTTTAAACAACAGTGGCAATCAGTTGAAGCTATTATAGAAAGCCATAACAAAGAGGCAAAACAAGACAGCTTTGAGAAGTATGTACTAACTTACATCGAATTTGCTGACCAACACCCAGAAACCTACGATCTTATGTTTGGTAGAGATATATGGAAGTCTGGTACACCAACAGAGCCCTTACTAGAAATATCCAAAGCCAGTTTTCGACAATGGTTAAATTGGGTAGAAGAGCTACAAGCACAAGGTATTTTAACGGATGTAAGTAGCGCTTTAAGAGTCGGCCAAACCACTTGGGCAACGCTTCACGGCTTATGCAGGTTATTAATAGATGGCATCTATATCAACCGTGATGATCTAGACGACATGGCAAAGCAAACCATCAAAATCATCCTCAATAAGCAAAACTAAGTTACCACGACTTTTTTAAGGTAAAAAAAAGCCGCGATCAATCGCGGCTAACTGGGAGATAAAAGGGGTAAAAGGAGAGAGCTTACGCACTGGCTAAATTGTTCTTTCGTTCTGCTCTACCCATCAGCACAATCGGAATAATGATAAATAGTGCGCCTAGGCCTAACCATAAATCGGGTGTTTCATTAAAAACTAACCAACCCACTAATACAGCAAAAAGAAGCCCTGTATATTCAGCACTGGCAACCTTACTTGCCGCCACATAACGATAAGCCAACATAACAGCGACACTGTAACCAATCGAACAAACCGCAGAGCCTATGGCATAACCCACCATGTCCATATTCCAAGCGGCGCCTTCCCAAATACAAAGAGCAAAACTGAAAGGCAAAGCAAATAGCTGAGTTAATAACAAACCATGTAACAAGGTTTGACCCTGAGGCAGCTTTCTAATCAATAAACTATTAATCGCCAATACAAAAGAGAAGGCCAAGGCACTTAGGATGCCCCAATCAAACTCACTCGGTCTTAAAATAATTAAGATACCAGCAAAGCCACCTGTTACTGCGAGTACTATCATGCTAGTTAAACGCTCTTTCATAATCAGAGTCGACAGCACAACTATCATGATTGGCGCGGTGTAAAAAATCGCGTTCGCAGTTGCCAAAGGCAAGACTTGTAAAGAGATAATAAGAAGCAAAGATGACAGAATCCAAAGATTGCCTCTTAATAAATGCAACTTAGCCCCTCTTAATGGTGCTTTCCAATCAACAAATCGAAAGAAAGGAATCAGGATTAAAAAGGTAAAAACCGCACGAATAAAGATAAACTGGAACACAGGAATATCCTGTCCAGCCGCCTTAATAAACGCATCACAGAAGGTCGCGACAAGGTTGCCCATAATTAAAAGCAATACTGCGCTCGTTACTGTTTTTCCTGTCATTTCTACCTCTAAAACAAACTACAAAAAATTAATACTCAGTAAATAATGAAAAGTGAACCTTTACCGATTTCGTGCAGTTTAGTGAGCACTAAGTATTATGTACAATGACATTTATTAAGTTAGTATTAGTTTTTTAGATAATAAATTTTATTGAGCCAAAATGTCCTTACCTCCCCTAAAATCACTGCCTGTATTTGAAGCCGTTGCTCGCCTAAATAGCTTTTCCAAAGCCGCAGAAGAGCTAAATGTCAGTCAAAGCGCAATAAGCCACCAAATTAGACTTTTAGAGGACTATTTAGGGGAAGCACTTTTTATCAGGCAAGGTCGACAACTTAGCTTAAGCAGTGAAGGTAAACATTATTTAGATAATGTCAGCGCCTCCCTTTCTCAAATAGAAAGAGCCAGCAACCATCTAAAGGGTTTACAGAATAGCCATTTGCGTATTGCGGTTTATAGCTCTTTCGCCGTTTATTGGCTTATCCCTAGATTGACCGACTTACAAAAGCGCTATCCACACACAGAAGTCTCTATTGAGATGCTAAACGCAGATCCCGAATTATCAGATCGAGTGGGCGATTGCTTTATTACGATTGAAAATAACAAACGTGGCTTCACCTTTGAACATCTCTACAGCGAACGCTTATTCCCTGTGTGTAGTCCTGAGTTTTATGCACAGATACAAGCTGAGCTTATCAAGGTCACTGAGGATGATCTGGAAACACACTTAATCAAGCACCCTGAATGGATCACTCAGTTTCCTCTGATTACCACACACAGTATTTTTAATAAGTATGCTGAAGATTGGCGCCTCTGGTTTGCCGCTATCAATAAGAAGTTACCGGGAGAAGTGAAGTTTCATAACTTTAGCCATCTATTATTAGGAAAAGAAGCCGCCCTTCACCATTATGGCATTGCGCTCATTAACGACTATATGATTAACGAAGATGACAGTATTCCTTCTTTAGTTCGCTTGCCCTGTCATCATGTTAATTCTAATTGTGATTTTTACTTTTCTTATAAAAATAGCCGCCGTCATGAACCTGAAATCCGCGCTATTCGCAGCTGGATCAAAACTCAAAGCCAACAGCTAGGTAAGCCATAAGAAAGAGTGAAACAGAGTAGAACTTCTCCCTATGCTAGCCCAAACCAAATTTGAGCCAGCCACATAGTTAACGGCAAGGTAACCACGCTTAATCCTGTTTGCACATTAATAAATACAGACATAATAGGTGCGTTACCGCCAAGCTGTTTCGCTAGGGCATAACCAGAAGTAGCAGTAGGCACAGCGCCAAACAAAATAGCAACACAAGCAGCCAATGGATCGAGCTCTAGATAAGTACAAGCTAGGGCAATACAGAAAGGGAAAACTAATAATCGAGCTAAAGATGACCAAATTAATAAGCTGCCAGCATCTTTAAAGGCCTGCATTCTTAAGCTGGCACCTACGGCGAGTAACACCAGAGGCAAGGTGGCTCTTGCTAAAATCCCCGTAATATCCGTTAGCAAAAATACCTTTTCAATGCCTAAAAGGTTAACACTAATACCTGCCATGATTGCCAAAATTAATGGGTTCTTAAAAAGCTCTTTCACTAATAAGCTAGGCAAAGACTTAGCTGGTTTTGAGGCATCTTGTTGGCCATGTAAGCTCACCATGCTAATAACTAAAAAGACATTAATCGTCGGAATCAAAATCGCCGCCCCTAAGGTCGCCAGTATCAGCCCTTCTTCTCCATAAAGCGCACTCGCCACTGCAAGTGAAATAAAGGTATTAAACCTTACGCCGGCTTGTAGCACTGAGGTACCTGTTGGTTTATCCACTTTAGAAAAGTAGCAGACAACCAACACAAAAAGAGACACGCTAACTAAAGCAAAGGCAAGAACGCTGGCATAACTAGGCAATACTGGGCTAGATAGGTCTACTCTAGAGGTTTGATAAAACAACATGGCTGGGAACATTACCCAGTAGACAAGTTTATCTACACCAGTCCAAAAACCTTCAACCGGAAAACGTTTTCGCTGTAACAGAGCACCAAATAGTAAAAGCATGAAAATAGGCAAAACTGTCAGGGAAAGCGTTAACACTTAAATCTCCTTTTAGGGGTTAATCCGTACAAGTCGCGCATTAGAAAATATGATAAAAATAGCAGATATCTGTTATAAATGTGGTTAATTTGCATCAACTGGTCGTCATAGTGTTTAATTCTGAACTTTTCCAAAACACTATATTTAACGAAAACAGGCAAGTCATGAATCTCATTTTTCGCATGTTAAGGGTACTCATTGGTAGCTATTTTAAACCAAAGCTGACACCTGATAACCTATCTAGCCATTTATCTATGCGAGTATTGCCTAATGATTTAGATCTGAATATGCACATGAACAATGGCCGTTATCTTACCATCTGTGATCTATCAAGAGTCGATATTTTTATTCGCAGTGGCTTAGCAAAGGCCATGCTAAAACAGAAATGGCAACCTGTCATAGCCGAACATACTATGATCTATAAAAAGCCTCTTAATTTATTTCAACGATACTATGTGAAAGCAGAAGTCACTCACTGGGACGAGAAATATTTCTACCTTGTACATACCTTCGAACGCAAAGGACGCATCATAGCTCAAGGTACATCGAAGGGCTGCGTGGTTAGTAAAGCAGGCGTGATCTCACCAGAATTGGCTATAGCGAACGTGTCTTCACGTCTTAAAGTGAAATCCTAATGATTTCTGGCAGGCATAAAAAAGCTGGCACTAAAAAATCCAGTGCCAGCGGGGGAAGGGTTAATTGTCTAAGGAACCTGTGATAAACGAGAAAAGTAGCATTAGGTCTAGGGCTTGGCTTTATCGAAGAAAACCTCTGCCACCATGCAGCGTGCACTGCCTCCGCCAACGGCTTCGATAGTATCAATATCATTCACCAATAATTGGCCATATTGCTCTAACTGCTGCTTTTGCGCTTGGGTAAATCCATTAAAAGCACTTTTCGACATGATAATAAAAGCATCTTGATCTGCATTTTTCACATGTAAAATGTTGCCACAAAAATGCTTTTCCATTTGCTCTTTGCTAATTTCAATAACCTCATTAGCAAGTGATAGGCTTGCTTTAACCTCTGCGTACTCTTTTTCGTCCACAAAGCAGTCTGCGCAAATTACAGCGAACCCTTCACCGACACTCATCATCACATTCGTGTGATAAATAGATTTGCCATTATCACTAGCAGTATCAAATAAATAGCTTGCTTGATAACCTTTTTGCTCAGCAAAACGCTTGAATTGCGCTTCATGGCAACGCTCAGATTGGCTTGCGTATAAGACACTATTTTTATGATCTATCACCAAGGCACCAGTGCCTTCTAGTATCTCAAGCTTTTCATCCATGTCAGCCAATTGCTCAACAGGCCCAACTTGGTAGCCTTCTCTCTTTAACAAATCAGTTAAGTCATCGATACGTCTTTCTTGGCGGCGATTTTCAGCAAACATAGGGTAAATAGTTAAGGTGCCATCTTGACTGGTAGAGAACCAATTATTTGGAAACACAGCATCAGGTGTAACATAATCAGTGTCGGCTTTTTCTAGTACCAACACATCAATACCGGCCGCTTTTATACGCTTAACCATGCGCTCAAACTCAACAAGAGCTTGCTCAGTCACCTTGGCACTATCATCAAGCTTTTTTTGGAATTCATTATCCAAAGCAGTTTCTTCATTAAAACCAAAATCAACTGGCCTTACCATAACCACAGCTTGCGCCAATTGAACGGCTTTACCTGTATTTTGATTAAGCTTTATCTCTTTCATTAAACTCATGCTGCTTGCCTCGCACTTAATGCCACAATTCGTACACTGTCACCCGCTGCCACTTTTAAAGCATCGGCACTTGCTTGATCTAACCTAATTACACCTGCGCTCTGAGCTTTTGAAATAGATGTATTTATCAAGGTGCAGCGATAATCTTTAATACCTAAGTTAGAAATCAAGCAAGGATAAGCCTCTTCTTCTGGACTAGCATCGCCTATCTCAACCGAGACTGTCCTGCTATTTGAAATCGCTCGAATATGACGGATATTGGCCTCAATTGTGGGACCACCATCAAAAATATCCACATAACCTAGATTCTCAAACCCTTCCCCTTCAAGCATACGAAGCGCTGGTAAGGTATTGTCATGCACCTTGCCAATCACCGCTCTCGCTTTGTCATTAAGTAGGTTGATATAGATAGGTAGCTTAGGCATAAGCTCAGCAATAAAGGCTTTATTCCCTAACCCTGAAAGGTAGTCAGCTTTAGCAAAAGGCATGGCAAAAAAGTGAGTACCTAGACCATCCCAGAAAGGAGAATTGCCTTCTGCATCGCTCACACCACGCATCTCAGCGATAACACGCTCGTTGAAGCGTGCTGGAGCATTCGCCATGAACATGAAACGGCACTTAGACAATAAACTGCCATTTTTACTGTGACGAAAATCCTTATCCAAGAACAAAGTACATAGTTCAGAGCAACCAGTGTGATCATTACTTAGAGTCAAAGTATTGCTCTTCTCATACACACCTAATGTCGGTGAAGCATGAACAAGGGTACCTAGGTGATAGTTATACCAAGGTGTTTGTAGCCCCAACGCGGACTCAATACCACACACACCTGCAATGTCACCTGTGCTTGTTTCTTCTAAGACAAATAAATAACTTTGATTCTCTTCACTTTCAGGAGAAGAAGAAAAAGCCGCTTCTGCATCAGCAATACGGGCTTTTAACAAATCTAAGTTTGCAGGTAGAGAAGTAAAACCAACACCGGCATTTTCTGCCATGCGTTTAAGTGCATTTAAATCTTTCTCTACAATAGGGCGTATGATCATCATTCGATTGAGCTCACAAAAAATAGGTTTGATGTATTAATTAAGGCTCATCATAAGAGGCAATTCAAATAACACAAAACTCAATTTGTTATCCTATCGATAACTAATTAGAATGAATTGATATTAGGTTTACTTTCTGGAATATCGAATGAATACACTTGCTCTAGCGGCCTTTACCACAGCAGCAGAAGAGAACTCTTTTTCCTTAGCTGCCGAGAAGTTACACCTTACTCAACCCGGCATTAGTAAACGTATTGTCTCTCTCGAAGACCAACTTGGTTGTCGTCTATTTGATCGTATTGGTCGTCGAATTCAGCTCACAGAAGCGGGTAAAACCTTTTTACCCCATGCTTATAAAATGCTACAAGATGCGCAAAGTGGGCTTAACGCCGTGCGTAATTTATCCCATACCATTGACGGCTTTTTATCCATCGCCACCACCCAGCACATAGGCTTGCACCATCTTGCTCAGCCAGTAAAACGTTACATTATTGAATATGAAGAAGTGGCCTTTAACTTGGATTTTTTAACCTCCAAGCAAGCCTATGCAGATGTATTACAGGGCAAGCTAGAACTCGCGGTTATCACAGAGCCAACCCAAATGGATGAGCAATTACGTTTTATTCCTTTATGGACAGAAAAGCTTAAATTTGTCTGTGCTAAAGATCATCACCTAGCAAGCCTTAATAGCATAAGCCTCAAGGACTTAAGCAGTGTCCAGGGCATATTGCCTGATGCATCTAGCTTTACCCGACGTGTTATCGACGATATTTTTGAGCAAGCAAATCTAAGCATTATTCCAAGGGCGGCTTCCAACTATCTTGAAGCGATAAAGATGCTGGTTACCGCAGGCCTTGGCTGGAGTGTGTTACCAGACTCTTTAATCGATGATAACTTGAAAATCTTAGACTTAGACAATAGCCCTTTAAAGCGCCAAATTGGCTGTTTAATCCACCAAGATAGGACAGAATCTAATGCCGCTAGCGCCTTTATCAAGTTATTACAAAGCTATGATTAACATTATGATTAGTGCTATTTAAAGGACTTCACTAACTGACACAAGCGTAATAACTGTTGATAAGCACTGCTTTTATCCTCATCACTGGTGTCAGCATTCAAAATAGGCCAACCGCAATTGATACGAATACAATCACCGTAGGCATCATGAGTGCTAAAACAAGCACCACTTCGAATATCAACACCCTCTTCATTGGCTGCTAATTCCAACGCTTTGGCATCTATGTCTGGCAATTGAAGCCAGAGAACAAGTCCGCCATCAGGCACACTTATCTTAGTATTCAAAGGTAAGTTTTCAATCAAGAAGTTACGATAAGCATAAACCTGCTGGTTTAGCTGTGTACGAATACGATTAACATGGCTGCGATACTCTCCTGAATGAATAAATTCAGCCAAACTGAGTTGCATCAAGCCGTTTATGCCAAAACGAGTTTGAGAATGTTGTTTTATATAAGCATCCAAATAACGTCCAGGTAAGCACCAACCTAACCTAAGCCCAGCGGCTAAGGTTTTAGAGAAAGAACCACACCAGATAACATAACCTTCCTTATCCCAATATTTGGTCGGTAAAGGCGGTTTACCCTGATGGGATAACTCAATATAAACATCATCTTCTATCATGGGGGTTTGATAGTCTTGGGCGAGTTTTGCTAACGCCTGCTTTTGCTCATTCGATAAAGTACGACCGCTTGGGTTTATATGAGAGGTACTAAATAAGCTAGCTTTAATATTGCCTTGTTTTAAACAGGCTTCATAAAAGTCTAAATCCAAACCTTCTTCCGTACAGGGTATCTCAATAATTTTACGAGAAAGCGCAACAAGCAAGTCTAGTAGCCCACTAAAACAAGGTGAGCTAATCGCTAAGGTGTCCCCTTCTTTTGTTAGGGTTTCAATCGCAATACGAACTGAATCTATGCAACCATTGGTGATCACTAAATCTTTAGCTGAAAAGGCAAAATGATCCACTCGAAAATGTTCGCTAAGGGCTTGCCTTAAACCCACTTCACCTTGGGGGTTAGGATAAGAAAATAAGCTTTGCTGGCTGCGTGAGGCCACTCGCTTAATACATCTTTGTAGCGCTTTTGTAGGCTGTAATTCTGGCGCAATCATAGAGGTGCCTAAAGGATTAAAAAACTCAGCGCCAGCGTTATAACCTAAAACAGGTGAGTAGTTCTTAGGATCACGTCCTTGATTTTGAAGCGAGGTTAAACGTGGAAAACTTTCTTCTTCTAGATTATTGGCAACAAAATAACCCGCCTGCGGTCTTGGGTAAATCCAACCATGTTGCTGTAAATACTCATAGGTTTTAGTCGCTGTTGTTAAGCTCACCTTATGCTGCTTGGCCAACACTCTCAAAGCAGGCAGGCGACTACCAAAGGGCAAACGCTGACTCTTGATCGCATCGATATATTCATTTGCCAAGGTTTCATACAAGGTCATACCAGTATCTCCAAACTGCATCACACAAAGTTTTTTAAGCTTTCATACTCAAGCACTCACAAATTGTACTCTATTTTTTATTAAAAATTGAATCTGCACTCTTTTTTACTTTAAGGACATACTTATGCCAATGCTTTCACTATAGGATTAGGAGACAGACCATGAAAAAACTCGACCTTTGTTTACTCACCGCTCTCATGGCACTTTGGGGATTCAACTTCAGTGTGATCAAGCTTGGGGTTAATAATATAGACCCGCTAGTACTCACCGCTATGCGTTTCACTTTTGCGGTTTTTCCACTCATCTTTTTTATCAAGAAGCCCGATGTAAAGTGGCGCTATCTCATCAGCTATGGCTTGACCTTTGGCATAGGTGTTTGGGGGCTAACAACCTTAGCGATTGATGCGGGAACCTCATCAGGCATGGCATCCTTATTATTGGATATGAGTGTTGTTTCAGGCTTACTGATTGGCTACTTTTTCTTAAATGAAAAATTAACCTTTAACAAACTATTTGGCGCAACACTTGCCTTAATTGGCCTCTTTATCATAATGCAAGAACAAGGTGGTAGCGTGACAGTGAAAGGCCTAATACTGGTATTAGCGGCATCCCTATTTTGGAGTATTAATGGCCTAATCGTAAAACGGGCCAATACAAAATCTATCTTTGCTTTTAATATCTGGGCCATGCTTTTTGCCCCCTTACCTTTATTGCTTTTAGCCGTTGTAAGTCACGGACATGAAGTAATTACTAACTTACATTTAGACATCAATAGCTCAGCTATCTTTTCCGCCTTGTTTCAGGCCTACCCAACCACACTACTTGGCTACTGGTTTTGGAATAAAATGATAGTCAAATACGAGCTTTCTAGTGTCGCACCTATGACCTTATTAGTGCCTGTCTTTGCGATTTTAGGCGGTTATTGGTTTTACCAAGAAGCCATAGTTTTATCTCAAATACTGGCTGCTTTTTTCATTTTAATTGGTCTCTTTATCAGCCAATTAGCTGTCAGTTTAAACCCAGCCTTATTCCAAAAAGCAGCAAAGAAAGCGGCTTTAGAAAAGATAGGAAATAAGTAGTTTAGCTTAAAAACTGAGCAGCTCTGCATAAACCAAGACCATCCTAATGCAGAGCGACCTCCATCTAACTGATCACGACATGTACAGCCTCAAGGCGATGACCCTAGATCAAACTAGCACCATACTGATTGCCCGCAGCTAAAATTTGCTGCTGAGTAGCGTCTAATAATAAGGAGAAAGCTATGTCTTTAGCTCATGCAAACAGAGGTGTTGTTTATCAAGGTCCAGGTGTAGTGCAGGTCGACACCATTGACTTTCCAAAACTGGAAATGAACAAACGCCTATGTCAGCACGGTGTCATCCTAAAGGTGGTCACCACGAATATTTGTGGTAGTGACCAACACATGGTTCGAGGTAGAACCACAGCTGAACAAGGTCTAGTACTAGGTCATGAGATCACAGGTGAAATCATCGAGTGTGGTCGTGATGTAGAATTTCTAAATGTCGGAGACCTTGTTTCCGTTCCTTTTAACATTGCTTGTGGTCGTTGCCGCAATTGTAAAGAAGGCCGAACAGGCATCTGTCTAAACGTAAACCCAGCGCGCCCAGGTGCTGCTTATGGTTATGTTGATATGGGTGGCTGGGTTGGCGGTCAAGCTGAGTACGTAATGGTGCCTTATGCTGACTTTAACCTACTTAAATTCCCAGATCGTGATCAAGGCATCGAAAAGATCAAAGATCTCACCCTACTCTCTGACATCCTACCGACAGGTTACCATGGTTGTGTCACCGCAGGTGTAGGCCCAGGCTCTATTGTATATATCGCGGGTGCTGGCCCTGTTGGTCTTGCTGCAGCGGCTTCTGCACAGCTACTAGGTGCTGCTTGTGTCATTGTGGGTGACATGATTCAAGAGCGTCTAGACCAAGCTCGTAGCTTTGGTTGTGAGACAATCGACCTTCGTCAAGAAGGTGAAATGGCTGATAAGATAGAACAAATCACAGGCGAACGTGAAGTAGACGCTTTTGTTGACTGCGTTGGTTTTGAAGCCCACGGCTGTGGTTGTAACCATGGTAAAGAAGCGCCTGCGACTGTGCTTAACTCAGCAATGGAATTAACCCGTGCCGGTGGCCAAATTGGTATCCCAGGTCTTTACGTAACGGATGATCCAGGTGCGGTAGACGAAGCAGCACGTATTGGTGCGCTTTCTATGCGCTTTGGTTTAGGCTGGGCGAAATCTCACTCTTTCCACACAGGCCAGTGCCCAGTAATGAGCTACCACAGACAACTTATGCAAGCTATCTTGTTCGATAAGATTGATATTGCTAAAGCGGTTAACGTACAAATGATAGGTCTAGATGACGCGCCAAAAGGTTATGCAGACTTTGATGGTGGTGCGGCGAAGAAATTCGTTATCGATCCACACAGAATGGTGTCTTAATTCTTTTAGCTAAAGCTATAAGGCGTTAAACGCACACAAAAAAGCCCAATGCTTCCTACCAGCATTGGGCTTTTTTACTTTTAGCTGAAGATTTCATCTATCTAATAACTAACTCTTTAGCTACAAGGTAAAAGCTCTTTATACCGAAAAAACGATTTTGTTTTTGTCTAAATCTCTCACATAAGCTGAAAACCTTGGCCCACGATCACCCGGCTCACCTTCGCTGGTACCACCAAGTTCAAGCGCTTTTTCATAAAGCCTAATCACCTCCTCAGTCGAGCCTACATTTAAACCTATCATGGTGCCATTACCATTGGTTGCGGGTTCTTCATTAAAAGGAATAGCTATGGCAAAAGCAAAGTCCGCACCTTGCCAGAAAGTCATTCTATCGGTTGCTAACACCTGATTAAGCGCTGTTTGCTCAAACAGTGAATCGTAGAAGTTGATTGCCGCTGCCATATTGTTGGTTCCAAGAACGCAATAGTCCATTTTCATTATTGAATGCCTTAACGAGTTAGTGAATTAATCTTGATTTACAAAGTATGAAAGTCAGTATATCCACCCCCTGCTGACACCTCATGTCAGCAGTCATTCAATCTAACTTTTCCAATAATCTCTCTCTTTTCGTTCACCCGTATCTGGCAACCACTTATCCATCACACAACAAGCGGTTAGGTCGCCCGTCACATTTAAAGTGGTCCGACACATATCCAATATCCTATCTACGCCGAGTATCAAACCAATACCTGCAGCGGGCACACCAACACTTGATAGCAGTGTCGCTAGGATAACGATACCAACACCCGGAGTACTGGGTGCACCAATGGACGCACCTATCGTGGTTAACATGAGCAATAAGAGCTCGCTGGTTGTGATCTCTACGCCAAAAGCCTGAACTAAAAAGATTGCGGCTATGGTTTGGTACAAGGCAGTACCATCCATATTGATTGTCGCCCCTAAAGGAATCACAAACTGCCCTACTGAAGGCTTTACACCTAGAGTTTGCTCTGAGGTTTGAAGGGATAAAGGCATAACAGCGGCGGAGCTTGATGTAGAAAAAGCCAATAGTTGTACCGAACGAACGCCCTTTGAAAAGCCCCAAACTGACCTTGAAGCCACCAGCCTTATAATGATGAGGTAAAACACCCACAAAACTACCAGTCCAAAAATCACGGTCAGTACATAGATAGACATACCTAATAACGCATCTACACCTATGCGTATGGTAATTTCACATAAAAGTCCAAATACCGCCAAAGGTGCCAGTAACATGGCCCAACTCACTACTTGCATAGCAATGGCTTGCACACTGTCTAAAGCTTGTAGCAGTACTTTGGATTTTTTCGGTGGCAAGGCTACCAGCGCAACGCCCATTATCATGGCGTACACCACAAGTTGAAGCATACTTTTATCTAAAGTCGCTTTTGTCATATTCGTGGGGATGAGAGCGCTAATTTTATCAGGCACTGAGGAACTCTCTAATCTAGCAATGGGCTCTACTGCATCTTTATCAGCAAGTATGTCACTACTTATTTTCTGATTCTGCATTTGACTCTGCATGTATTGCCCAGGCTCAATCCATAATACTAAGCTCGCGCCAATTATGACGGCAACAGTAGTTGTGGTCACAAAATAGGGGAAAATTCTTAAACCAATTTTTTTAAGATATTCAGGGTCACCCGCTGTGGCTATGCCTAACATGATTGAGCTCAGAACAAGTGGTACTACCACCATTTGAATCAAAGCGAGAAAAACAGTACCCGGCAATTTTACCCACTGAGCAATGACAGCCGCTGTGTCTGCTTCTACCAAGCCACCGCCTGTTGGCGATAACATTAAACCTAAAGTCACACCTAAAATAAGTGCCACAATAATTTGCATCCATAACTGACTTTTAAGCAACATCGAAATTTGCTTAAGCTGATTATCAAAAGGTTGGTACCAAGGGGCTAAAGAAGTCATATTCGTAAAAACTCATCCATAATTAATCTGGCTTATTCTGAGTTTTTAGCGAGTATGTTCAAGCAATTAAAGGGCAGAACAAGGCACAGATCAACCTTGGAGAGCTAAGTTTACATATCTCCCATATCGGAGCAAAAAACTAAGCTTGGTTCACTCTAAATAAAAGAAAACAATGTGAATAAAAGAAACTAAAAGTAGAGATACAGGCTCTATCTCTACTTCAGAAATTAAAAATGAAGGATGAATAATTAGAAAAAAATAAAGCGTTTTTTAGGCTGAATATAAGCAGAAATATCAATATTGCCGTAGGAAAAAATAGGCTCAATAATTCGAATATCTTTCTTAGAAAGAGAGCCTCGACGTATTTTATCTAACATTGCCATACGCTCTTTGGTTGCTTGTGCGAATCCACATTCAACAGCAAATTCTTCTTCATACTTCATCGCGAGTGTTTCGTATAATTTAGCCAGCTCATCATTACTCATTCATAATATCCCTTTGTCGTTTTAGCCACTTCTTAGCTGTAATCAAATTAAAGATTTACCAGATTATAAGTTAGCGAGTGATTTAAGCTATGGAGGGAAAACTTACTCTGATTGAAGGTGGTCTAAGTTGATGTAAATCTATCAATTAGCAGTTTATATAATCACTACACATTATATAAAACACATTTCAAACACTGTTCTAGGTGTTTTCATACTGATTTAGCTACCAGCCAGCGCCATTAACCAGACACTCCAACTAAGTGCATGGATACCACCAGCCAAACTTGACCACCCCCATAGAGCAACCGAGCGATCTGATGTCTTTATTAAACTTAGAAAGAGAAAAACAAGAGGAAGAATAAGGTTGCTCAATAAGAGTAAAGGAGGAATCACCAAGCCAATTTGTGGCCCTAGACTTTTTAACATCACAGTACTGGCAATTAGACTAAGCAATAGAAAAGTATAAAAAGGGAGAGATTCTTTTTTTCGAGCATTTTCATGCTTTTTGTTAAGACGAAAATAAATAACTAAACAAGTCAGGTAACAAGGCAAAATCAGTAGCGGCAGATATAGCACAACACTAGAAAACAATAGGAAGTCTGGTAATAAATTCCATAGATTCATAAGCTTAACACCAGCGCCTAACTTGAGTTCGATACTCTAACACCTGATCACCAAACAAGGTTTCAAGCGCTCGTTCTTCTGGCTCAATTTGAAAACGTGACATATATAAAACAAAAAATGGCGTAAGCGCCAAAGCACCAAAATGGGCTAAAAAACCACTCCATGCAATCACACAAAGCAGCATACCTAAATACATAGGGTTACGGGTATATTGATAGATACCAGAAGTCACTAATGAAGAGGCTGATTCAGGCTTAATTGGATTAACCGTGGTACTAGCTTCTTTGAAAGCTTTCACTCCCAGAAGAGCAATCAGGCTCCCAGCAATAATGCCAAACAACAGAATAGAAAGTCGCACGATAAAAACCAAATCCAGCTGTAAGAAAGACAAAACACCTAATTGGCTAACGCCCCACATAAGCAAAGCAAAAGCCAAGACAAGCAAAACAGGCGGTAGCTTTAACTCAAGAAATGACATGAAATCTCCTTTTCATAAATTTGAAATACTAAGATGACTGAAATCCAGCTAATTTAAAAGAGCCAAGATTATGAATTGTTTTCAGACTGCGCCGTTTGTTAGCACTCTAGTTACTAGCTTCGTAATGTTTTTTCACCAACTTAGCAAGAGTGCTTGTGGCCTGTAGCTTTTCAACGGCAGCTTTGAGTTTAGGAATCTCAGGTTTGAATTCGGATTGCTTAGACATATGCAACCACTGCTGCCTTACACCCAGTACATGGAAGCCATTGCGATCTAAATAGTTAGACTGGTTACTTTGCTCTAACTGATATTTAATCGCTTTATAACTACCAGCTAAGGCATCTATTCTACCTGCTAGTAACATGGTTACCGCTTGCTCATAATCATTCAGTTCGTTGATGTTGAGTTGGGCATCTTTATCAAAACGATTATCTAATTTAGTCGAACGTGTTTTACCTATTTCAAGGCCGACAAGGTCTTCATAATATCGAACATTAATGCCCTTAGCGCCAACCACTATGGTTTTAAGTTCTCTTATTAGGCCAACTTTGATTACCTTTTCATCTCGGCTAGGTGATGCGAAACCCACAACAAGATCATGTCGTCCGACTTCTAAACCTAACCAGACTCTGGCAAAAGGCATAAGTTCTTTTTCTATGCAAAGGCCGGACTCTCGGCTAATTTCTTCAAGAAAATCCCAATGGACACCAGTAGCATTACCTTGGGAGTCCAGATAACCAATTGGTTTATTCTCTATTACACCTGCACTTAGACAATTGGCTTGCGCCATAGAAGGAAGAGATAAGAAAGCGGTGAAAAGCAATAAAGAAGAGAGTTTCACTAAAAGGCCTCAAGAATAAACAAATCTAATTACTTAAACCAACCAATATTCGGCAGGCTTTTAATAATGGCCTTTCCTTAGCGCAATCGGCTAAATGTGTTTGCACGAATTATCGCGAAACATTTTAACACCTAATCTCTTTAAGATATCAAAATCGTACTAGTTTTCCTCCTTTTTGTATTAGATCTTTAAGATTACAGTCTGCTCCAGCATGATGAAGCTGAGCTAAAAGGAGTTCGGCTGTCGCTTGGGCATCCCCAAGGGCATCATGACCTTGATAATCAGGTAGTCCATATCGCTTACGACACTCCCCTAAACGAAAAGCATCATTAGAAAGCATAGCTTGTTTTCGCTCTTGCACTTCTCTTTCCATTGCCAATGTATCTAACATAACTAAGGTAAGAGGTTTGAGCTTATGGGCTCGCCAAAGGGTATCAAGAAACGCTTTTTCTATAGGAGCATGATGTACGACCAAGACCTTATCTAATAACAACTGCCTTAGATAGCGCATAGCAACGCTGGGATTACGGCCGAGCTCGGCAATATCCTGATCGGTAATCATATGTATGGCGATTGTTTTCTCATCAATTGGGCCATTATCAAGCAAAATATGGCGGGCACTCGCGAGCTTTATTGCCCCATTTTTAATCAACACCCAACCTAGGCTGATGGCTCTATCTTGATCCCCATCTAGCCCAGTAGTTTCCATATCCAATACTAGATACTCATGCTCTATCCAAGGTTTTTTATAGGCTTTATTTGGTCTTAGGCTTTGCTCAAACCTAAGCTTCCATTCTTCCTTGGTTTGGCGTAAATGCTTTAACAGGCTCGCCATTAGCCTAGCCCTTTAGCAAACTTATTTTGCGCCACGTCCTGTGCCTGCAAAATAGTTTTAAAAGTGAGTTTTAAATGTTTTCTTTCTAATGGACTTAAAGATGATGGATCTAAAAATGCACTGGCACTTCCGGTTTTTTGCCAGCTTACTTGCTGAGCTTCTAGCCTTAAACCAGACAGATACTCCCAAGCATCTTGTAAGTTGCTCACATAGTCTTGGCTCAATAAACCTTCTTTGGCGATCCAATCTAAGCGCTTAAGCGTTGAGACCTGATATTTACTCGTGGCAAAGCTATATAAACGAGCAAGGTCATTAATTAGAGCTAGCCCTTGGTGCTTAAGGTCTAGCTTGTTTTTATGCTCACCGGAATGCTCCAATACAAAGTCACGAAAGAAGCCTAAAGGCGGACGAGAGGAAATCGCATTTTTGGTTAATGTCGCCATAAAGATGCTGTTCTTCACAGCCTTCTCTTGCAACAAATCTGTCAGTTCTTGCAGTGATTCTTCGGGCCCATAGATACTACGCATATCAAAAAAGATGCTGGCATTTAACAGCGCTTGAGGAGAATTACTTTGTACCCAATAAGCAATTTTTTTCAACCATTGAGACTTGGTCAAACGACAATCAGGATTGCTCGACATGATGTTACCAGGACACAGTGGAATGCCACATTCATTTAGCCCCTGACAGACAAATTCAGACAGGTCTTTAAAGTATTCCATCTCTCTGTCATCACCTTCTCGTTCTAGCATAATGCCATTATCTTGATCACTACCAAGAGATTGCTCTTTACGCGCCTGAGAACCAAAGACTAAGAAATTAAACTGCATGGGAGGCACACCTAATTCAGACACAGCAAGTTCGATCAAGCGTCTCGTCAGGTTATCCGTAATGCTAGCTAGAACTTCACCCATGTCCGCAGGGTTAATGTCTCCTGCCACTAGGTTGATAATAAGACGAGGAAGGCGCTGACAAACCTCTGCTAATGCCGCCACACTCTTTTGGCGATTTATCTCAGAAACCATTAATAGAGGGCTAGTTTGCTGGTTTTTTAGAACATCCGTCGCTGTGAGTATGCCAACAGGCTTTAGAGCATCATCAACAATGGGAAGATGATGAATATTGCGTTCACTCATAATAAGTTGAGCGTGAATACAAAGACTAGACTCATCAAGATAGGTGGGTTTTCGAGTCATAATACTTGAAACAGGTAAATCGGTAGATACGCCTTTAGCTAGCACTCTAGAACGTAAATCCCTATCGGTAATAATACCAATGAGAGTTTCTCCTTCAACAATTAACAAGGAGCTAACCCTAGCGCCAGTCATCTGTAAGGCAGCCATTCTGATACTGGTATCGGCCTCGGCTTTCACTAGCTGTCTAGACATTATCTTATGTACTGGCAAAGAAAGTTGCATAGCAGGATCCGCCCTATTTTGAGCTTGCCTGTCGTCCTCTTTATTACCCGCTAATTCACTCTGAACAAACTCAGTAAGACCAGAAGTTTGGTGACTCTCAAGCTGATGCTGGCTCGATTCTATTGATGCTTGATTCCCATTATCTTGCTGTAAACTTTTTGACAATAAGCTAAGGCGCTTGACTCTGGTATTGGCAAAAAATAACGCAAAGTCAGTATTCGCTTTGGTAAGCGCTAAAAAACTCTCCTTATCAAGTCGAAAGACGAGGCTATCTTCAAGGGCAACAACATATAGGCCTTCTGGGTTATTATCCAAAACACTAGAGACACCAAAACATTCACCGTCGGCAAGCTTATCGACCAAGCCCCCTTTTTTACATTGGATCTCAAAGGCTCCTCGTCGAATAATATGCAAATCGTTAAGAGGTAAGACATTAGGTGCCTGAGAGCCTAATGACATGCTTTGTTTTTGCCTTATGTAAATTACTTCTAGAGCTTCTACTAAGCGCCTTAAATCAGGCTCGGCTAAAGAGTCAAATGGCACAGTTCCTTGTAAAAACTTCACAACTTCTTGAACGTCTATGGCAGACATGAGTACATCCTTTATCAAAGCTTAGATAAAGCATGTGCCCAAGGTTTTTAAACATCAATAGTTTAAGACTAAAGTCTAAGCTCAGAAGGATTAAGATTAAAATAATTTATCTTTATTTTTCATAAAGTTAAATCTCATAAAAAGCTATTTTCAAAGAAGATTATTGGCATCACCTATCCTATATAAAACACTCAATCATCCAACAAATAAGGTTTTCTTTAAGACACGCTTGTTTTGCCAAAGATGAGCTGATAAAAACTTTATAACTCACTTCTTTACAAGGAAGCCTAATGTCAAAACCTCATCTATTTATCACAGGGGCTAATCGCGGTATTGGTCTAGAAATGGTTAAACAATTTGCACAATCCAATTGGAAAGTCAGTGCTTGTTGCCGTAACCCAGCAACGGCGACTGAACTATTTGCTTTGGCTCAAGAGAACACTGACATAAAACTTTATGCATTAGATGTAACTGACTATCAAGCCGTTACCAATTTAGCGGACGAACTTAAAGACGTTAGCTTTGACCTTCTCATTAATAACGCAGGCATTTATGGACCAAAAGGTTCAAGCTTAGATAACCTAGATATAGAGGCTTGGCGTCAGGTTTTCGAAACCAACACCATAGCACCATTAAAATTGATACAGGCTTTTACTCCTCATGTTGCCGCAAGTGAGGGCAAAAGAATTGCTGTACTAAGCAGTAAGATGGGTAGTATCAGTGATAACCAAAGTGGTTCGGCTTATATTTATCGCAGTTCAAAAACAGCGCTTAACCAAGTCATTAAAAGCTTATCTATCGACCTTTCACCTCAAAGAATTCAAGTCATTGCTCTACATCCAGGCTGGGTGAGAACTGAAATGGGCGGCCCTAATGGCTTAATCGATACCACTGAGAGCGTGACAGGCTTAAAAAGTGTGATGACATCAGAAATAAAAACAGGCCACTTCTATAACTATGACGGTTCTGAAATAGCTTGGTAAGCTTCTAAGTTGCCCCTCTAAGCTGCCCATCCAAACTAACCCTAGATAAACCGAGCTAAGGTAATACAGAGATGATTACCTTAGCACCTTCTTGTCACAATACGTCTTTAAAAAATGGATTTTATACTTAAGCTAACCTTCTTGCTGGTGAAACCTCAAAAACCTGCTAGCTTTTGATTGGCTTAAGCTAAGGAAAGCGTATAAGTCATATCACTCAGATTCAGCCTCCTAGCTTTCGCCACAAAATAATAAAAAACACCCAAATCAATAAATTCATTTTTTTGATACATAAGGACTTTGTTATGGGAAATTTCGCTTCGACTGAAAACCTTCATCATGGTTATCCAACCCCTGGCCCACAATCACCAACAGGCCAAAATGTCATGGACCATGTTTTCTTTCTTACAGAGGGACAGTGGAAAAATGCCAGAGAAAATGGCCAATATGATTTAGTTATTATAGGTACTGGCTTTTGCGCCTATGCAACAGCAGAACGTGCTTTAGAAAATGACCCTCACTGTCGCATTCTCATGATAGAAAGAGGCCCTTTCTTTTTACCTGAGCACTTTCAAAACCTTCCCCTTCCCTTTGTGAATACTTTAGGTGGATTATCAGAAACTTTCCCTTGGACCTTGTCTCAAGAAACCGCAACAGGTCGTGGTGGCCCAGTACGCTGGCAACACGGCATGGTGCCCTTTGTTGGCGGTCGCTCAACACTATGGAGTGCATGGTGTCCAAGACCAAACACAGACGAAATGAAGGGTTGGCCGAAGAAAACCATTGCCACAGCAAAAGAATACTTTGCCAGTGCAGAGAAGCTATTAAGAGTGCAAAATGCTGATCAAATCGACGCAAACCGTGACCCCATCTTAACGCGGTTAATCGGGCAGCAACGCCCTGTTTATGGTGAACTACAGCACAAGGTACAAACACTCCTCAACAATGCCAATGAAACAGGCAGTATCCCTGGGGTATATCGTACACAAGCCGCACCGCTTGCCTGCGACGGCAAAGAAGTCGATGACATCGATTTTCAAAAATACTCCACCCCAGGGCCTTTATTAGAACTTGTCAGCCAACAACAAACTCTCGCGAAAGAAGGCAAAGGTAGTACCTTAGACATTGTCACTCAATGTGTGGTCGAAAGAATTTATAACCAAGATGGCACAGCCTCAGCGCTACAAACATCCCGTGGTGTGATGCCGATAAATGGCGCTAAACTCATCTTAGCGATGGGCACCTTACCGCCAACAACCCTAGTACAAAACTCCTTCCCCGAACTTAACCATATTGGTGAGCGTTTTTCGGCGCATTTTATCAGTGCAATTACAGCCAGAGTCCCTAAAGCAGATCTTGGCTTATGCTCAGATAATCCACTGGAAATGGGAGCCTGTTATGTAGCGGGTATTGGCAACAATTACGATCAGCAGTTTCATATCCAGTTAACCTCTATCAGCAACCAAGACCCTGTTAAGAACGCTGGCACAGCACTGCGTTATATGCCAGATGTTGTGTCGACCGCTTCTATGGCTCAGCTTGAAAGTTCTGAAGATTATGTTGTCTTTGTTTGTGCGGTTTTAGGTGAACTTGATTATGACAACAAAGAGAACTGGTTTAAGCATTATCAACAAGATAAAAACATTACCACTAACTCGCTTTTACAAGTTGTGGAAAATCAGAGTGATTATGAAACTTGGAATGCTATGGACAAAGCAACTTTTAGTGTTCTCGAAGATGTCCTTTCACCACAAGGTAAAGACAAAGTCGAATACTGGCATGGTGACCCAGATTCTGGTGAATGGGCGAGCACTCAACCAAGCACTGAAGAACGTCGTGTAGATGCCTTAGTACATGAATCTTCCACTCTCTTTCTTGGTGAAACCCAAGATGCACCTGTCGATACGGACTACAAATTAAGAGGCACAAATAATGTCTATATCACAGGGGGTTGCTTATGGCCTCAAGGGGGCTCTTGGAACCCAACTATGACAATGGTAGCGCTGGCTCAAAACCTTGCGGATAACCTTGTAAGAAAGTAACTATTTAGTCCAACAAAGCCAGCGTTTTTTATACCAAAAGCGTTGGCTTTTTTATTACTCATATTACTCATTTTTTGGCTCAAGGAGTTTGCCATGAAATTTATCTACTTAACCTTTGCAATGGTAGCCGTCTGTTTCAGCCAGTTAGTTAGTGCTGAATCTAGCCATGGTGCCATTGCTTCGTTTAATGACTTGATTAAATTAAGTAAAGAGATAGATAAGCCCTACAACACGCTATTAGTAATGGATGATGACGATACGATTAGTATGATGCCATGCCCAGATAACACAGACCCTGCACACTGTCAGTACCTTGGCGGCCCAGCTTGGTTTAGCTGGCAGCAAGATCAAATCAAAAAGAACCTATACCCAAGAGTGGCTGATAAGTTTGAAGACTTGCTGGTGACTGCAACCTTATTATTTAACTTAAATACTATGGTTTATAGTCAGCAAGAAGTTCCTAAGGTACTCAAAAAATTGACTAAGTCTGGCGTCAGGCTATTAGTCGAAACAGCCAGAGGTAATACTGATATTTCTGCCACGGAACAGCAGTTTTCCAGACTTCAAATAAGCAAAAATAGAACCTTCGCGACCCATCTCAGCCAGAACTCATTACTGTTTGATAATAAGAGCAGTAAGGCGAGCCCTTACATTCCCTGCGATATCAGCACCATGAATACAATTAGCTATAGAAATGGGGCTATGTATCTATCAGGGCAAGATAAAGGCATCAACTTAAAGTGTCTGTTAGATGAGTTTAATCAGCAACAGAGTGCCACTAAGCTCACTCAAATTATCTTTATTGATGACACCCTAGCCAATGTCATCAGCGTTCATAAAGCCTTTAAAAACAGCCCTAATTACCAAGTGAAGGCTTTGCATTTTACGGCCTTAGAAAAGCACAAAGCGGCACTTAGAAATGGTAAGTATGCTAACCAGCATCAGCAGAATGCGACTGACAAATGGAACATCATTAAAGATGTTTTACAGTCAGAATTGGAAAAGCCAATTCTGTGATTTAAAAGCCCTTAGCTTAAAAAGAGCCTTCAACTAACGAGAGCCCTCAGCTAACGAGAGCCCTCAGCGAAAAAGAGCCTTCAACGGACCGAAGGCTCTGCTGATGGTTAAGAAGACTGCTGCTCCGCTTCCTGCTTTTTTGCCAATTTATGACCTTCATCACTCACCCCCATTTTCCAATAACTACTAATGTAGATCTGGCTTTTAGGTACTGACTTCTCTTTTAGGAAATAATCTCTTAATGGACGCATTGAATTCATTTCACAAGCACTCCAAACAAAACCTTTACCTTCAAGCCATGGCAAACTAAGCACCTTGTCGACTAATAAGGTATTAATATTTTCCTGATCAGGGTTAACCACACAAACAAGCTCTACCCCTGCTGGCAAATCCAAATTAGGTTTATCTTCTATAGATAAAAGCTCAACAACTAAATAACCCTTAGCATCTTTAGGCAAACGCTCAGCAATGACACTAAGAGCGGGTAAGGCTGTCATATCCCCAACTAAGAAAAACCAATCTGAATCCATGTCTGGCAATTTCACCAAACCTGGACCAAGCAAAGAAATTAGATCTCCAAGTGAGCAAGATGATGCCCATGCAGAAGCAGGTCCATTGTCACCGTGGGCGACAAAGTCTAGGTCTAAGGTTAAGGCTTTTTCATCAAAATAACGCACAGTGTATGAACGCATTCTCGGCTTATTATCACTTTCAACACCCGTTTCCATTGGCTGTGGAAATAGCAACTTTACATAGCCGCCTTCAGCGCCCATAGGAAAATCACTAAGGGCTTCACCTTGTAGCTGAATTCGAATCATATTAGGGCTAAGTTGCGTTTTTGCATTTACGGTCAAAAGACGAGTTGTTCGCGTAGACATAAAATCTCCTAAGTAAAAATGCTTAAAAATCAGTAAAGAAGACAAAAGGCTATCGCTTTATCTCTCTAGGGAACCTGCCATCATTGGCAACTAAAATAACACAACATAAGAAATAACTGTGTCTTCCGATTACAACTAGTATACACACTTCGCTAAATGAGAATAAGAATCAAATAAGAAAAGCTTAATCTCAATTTTTCTTTAAAATTCCCAACTAACAGATATCTCTTATACATGATGTTGAACATAGAAAAACATGACTTATTACTTCATGGTTATTTTATTAAGATAAAAATAGCTGTTCTTTACTACAAAACTTCATGCTTTTGTTATCTTAAAATTCTTTACTTTATTTAGGGAACCTGCGAATAAGTCCCCCCGCCTCAGCGTGTGGATAAAAGTGCCTAGGTTAATGGCGAGGGGCGTAACTTAATAGTTATTCTATTGATAAGGCCCTCAACTTAAAGATAGGGCTTTTAGACCACGCCCTTCGGGTCTTTCAGAAAAAGACTGAGAAGGGGTGATTTAATCGTAGGTTCCTTAGCTCCGAAATAAGTTAAAGCAAATTCAGTGAAAGCAAATTCAGTGAAAGCATCAAAGACACTAAAAGGGAAACTTATGTCAGATCGTATAACAATAGAAATTACTAGCCATATCGCTCAAGTTAGATTAAACCGAGCTGATAAGCTTAATGCTGTCGATATGAATATGATTTATGGATTAATCGAAGCAGCAGCAAAAATTAAACAGCAAAAAAATATCAGAGCGGTTGTGATAGCAGGTAATGGCCCCTCTTTTTGCTCTGGGTTAGATATTCCTAGCATTATGGCGCAACCTGATAATATCCCTAAATTGCTGACAACAGAAGAAGGTTATGACGCAAACTTGGCCCAACGTTGTGCCCTTGATTGGCATGACTTAAACATCCCGGTTATCGCAGCATTACAGGGACATGTTTACGGTGCAGGACTACAAATCGCCATGGCAGCAGATATACGTATCGCGCAAAAAGACACCTTGATGTCCATCATGGAAATTAAATGGGGGCTGATTCCTGATATGTCTCTTACAGCTACTGTCCCTCATTTTGCGCGCCAAGATGTGATTAAAGAACTGACCTTTACAGGTAAAAAGTTTAACGCTGAAGAGGGTCTAGCTTATGGTTTAGTGACTCGTTTAGATGAAGATCCGATTACAGCTGCAACTGAACTTGCCCAGCAAATCGTGAATAAAAACCCAGATGCAGTGCAAGGCGCTAAAACCTTACTCAATCAAGCATGGCAGCAGGAAAGACAAGCCACGCTTGCCCTAGAAGAAAAGATACAAAGGACGATTATTGGCAGTAAAAACCAAATGGAAGCGGTTCAAGCTAACTTTGCTAAACGCCAAGCTAACTTTGAAGACAATAAATAACCCTTAAATTAAACAATAAAAAAGGACCACTTGTTAGGCGGTCCTTTTTCGCTCTATAAGGTTTGATTAAACTTTAAAGTCACCCATTGTTTTCGTTAGAGTTTGAGCATGACCTAACACTTGTTTACTGGCTAAATGAGATTGCTCTGCATTACTACTGGTGCTTTGCGCGGCATCAGAAATATTGCTGATACTCGAAGTAATATCGTCACTCACTTCTGCTTGCTGATCCATTGAAGAGGCAATCTGAGTTGCCATATTCGAAATATTACTAATAGAGCTAGCAATACGTGAAAGTGCTTCACTGGCTTGTTCAGCATGTGCCACACTCGCATCCGCTTGTTCACGACTTTGCGCCATCACACTAACAGCTGCATTCGACCCTTTTTGCAACTCAGTAATCATATTTTGGATCTGTTCTGTCGACTCTTGTGTTCTACCGGCCAAGGTTCTCACCTCATCGGCCACAACGGCAAAACCTCGACCTTGCTCACCAGCACGTGCCGCTTCAATCGCAGCATTAAGCGCTAGTAAGTTAGTTTGCTCTGCAATGCCTCGAATTACATCTAGAATACTGCCAACATTCTCAGTATTTTGCTCAAGAGAGACTAAAGCATCAGAAGCTTCACTCACCCCTTTTGCCAAGCTATTAATCGACATCTTACTTTCGTTTACTACTTGCTCAACTTGCTTAGCATCATCATCAGATTGTTTAGCAGCAAGGGCTGCGCTTTCAGCATGATTAGCGACATCTTTTACCGTAGACTGCATTTCAGAAATTGCTTGAGTGATATTGTCGGTTTGTGATTGCAGTTGCTCCATGCCTTTACTGGTTTCGATAGAAGCATAGGTCATCTGCTTACCTTCACTAGAGAGCTGAATTGCTTTGTCATTTGTCTCTATGATGAGATTATGAATACCTGAAATAAAGCGGTTAAAACTACGTGAAATGTCCGATAACTCATCTTTACCCTCTTCAGATAAACGCAAAGTTAAATCTTTAGCGCCATCAGCAATATTACTTAAAGACTGATCAAGTTCATGTAGAGCAGGCAAAATTCGACGGCGTAAGAAGAGAATAGAGCCTACAATTACCACGCCACAAATTAAGCTGCTCATAAGCGCAAGAGAGTGAGTACTTTCATTTACAGCGATAACTTCTTGATCCCCTTCCACTAAAGCTGTTACCAGCTCTGATGCAATAGCATCTAATGAATCAGCTAACTGAGCAGACTTATCATCAAAGCCACCAGCCCCTTTCATTAAGGCATTACCCGCTTCGGTACCCTCTTCGATGTAGGTATAAGCCATTTTCACACCGGCTGCATACATAATATCAAGCTGGCTTTTCAAGGCTTGAATTTCTTGAGCACGCTCTGGCCACATTTGCTCTAATGCGTCAAAGCTTTCAATAGCACCCGCTTTACTCTCATCCGCTTCTGCTAGGGCTTCATCACTTCGCGTTGCGCCAATGTCGGTCAGAAACTGCTGAACTTGTACAACATAATAGCGAGCGTCTTTTATTCTTCCAACAGACTCAGAAGTGAGGGCTTGCTGCCTCATCACATTTTCATTTCGTTCTAACCCTTTTTCGGTAATGGAGAATAATGCCACTAACGAAATCAAGACGACTATGATCACAATACTAATCAACCGATTAATTGTCATACCTAAACCTACTCAGAAAATGTTTTTAGAAATTTTATTCATGTTAGACAAAGTTTTTACATCCGTTAAGCTAAGCTTGTGTAAACTTCACTTAAGAAATGTAAAGTCATTCACTTTTGTCTCCTTTAGTATTTGTAAAATCTATTACCCAAACCTTAAGGTTTTATTAAGGCTATGACATTTCTCAAATATTTGTATTTACACTTTTTTATTCACACGTCACCTCACAAGTGTAAAATTAACTAAATATTCATCATCATTTATCTAATGAGATAGCTGCAAAAATAATAAGGAAGACAGAATGCAACTAGCCATATCCTGTACGGATAGAATAGGGATTGCACAGGATGTGCTAGACGTTTTAGCTCACCATGAAATAGATCTGACAGGTATAGAAATTAACCACCAAGACGATGGTTTCTTTTTAAGCACCATGCAGGTTGAGCTGCCTAGCCTGCAGCTAGTCATGGCAGAAATACGTAAAGTAGAGGGTGTGAAGGATGTCAAAACCACATCTTATTTGCCTATGAGCCATAGTTTAAACGAGTTACAAAACATTATGGATCAGCTCACTGAGCCAGTTTTTAGCATGGATCTAAACTTTAAATTAGTCATGGGTAATCAGGCTGCTAATGCGTTATTTAATTGGCATACAGAAAAGAATAAGCAGATTATTAATTGCCAAGATCACCTTACATTGAAAGCCCTCCCTCATCAGGTAAATCAACCACATTTTGAAAATATTCAAATTAAACAAAGTGCTTTTTTAGCTGACGTAAGACTCATTAATAAAAGTCATTTGGATAGCCATTACCTAGTACGTTTATACCATCCCAAGCAATTAACTAACCTTCTCAGTCACTCACATTCGACGCCTATTTCAGAAGATAACTTTCTAGTTAACAGCCTTAGAATGCGTAAGTTACTGAAAGTAATTGATGTGGCCACACAGTCAGAAGCACAGTTATTAATCAGTGGGGAAACAGGGACAGGTAAAGACCTTCTAGCGAATATGAGCCACAAACAAGGCCCAAGAAAAGATCAAGCTTTTTTAGTATTAAGCTGCGCTACCCTGCCAGATAATGTGGCTGAAAATGAGCTCTTTGGTCATGCCCCTTTTGCTTTTTCGAATGAAGATAGCGAGGGTAAAAAAGGTCTGCTACAACTTGCGGATAAAGGCACTCTATTCTTAGATGAAGTCGGTGATATGTCAGCGGTTCTGCAAGTCAAACTGCTACGTTTTTTAGAGCAAGGTAAGTTTCGTCGCATCGCAGATGAAAAAGAAATTGAAGTGGATGTACGTATCATTTGCGCCACTCAACATGATCTCTTCAAAAAAGTAGAAAGTGGCGAGTTTAGAGAGGACTTATATTACCGCCTTAATGTACTAAGCGTAACCATTCCGCCATTAAGAGAACGTGACAATGAGATTTTATCACTGGCCAGACATTTCATTGAATCTATTTGTTCTGAACAAGGAAAGCCCCTATTAACACTAACTAAAGAATGTGAATCAGCAATCTTAGCTTACCCTTGGCCAGGTAATGTACGCCAACTTAAAAACACCCTGTTGCGTGCTATTAGTATGCTAGATCATGAACAGATTGAGCTTGAAGATCTTGCCTTACCTCAATATCAGCAAGCAACTCAAATGCAGGCTTTAGAACTAGCTGAATTCGAAGGTAGCCTAGAACAAGCTATGAAACAGTTTGAAAGCCAACTATTAAAAAGTTTATACCCTAGTTACCCCAGTTCACGCTTGCTCGCTAAGAAATTAGGCCTTAGCCATACTGCCATCGCAAATAAACTAAAAGAGCATGGCATTACTAAAGGCAAGCTTTCTTAAACATCTCCCAGCTTAATACCTGATATCAAAAAGAGGCACACCTTAAATAGGTCAACATTTAGGTGTGTAATTTCTAATTTACAGCATTTGTAAACTTAAGCTTACAGTTATATTAACGCCTTTAATAAACTGACTCAGCTCAAATTTCCTGATTCAAACTCAGTTTTCATCTTAGTTTTTATTCACTCTTCACTCACCTTTTAAAGTAACTTGATTAAAATTCAACCAAGCGTAAAGCCAAGCTTACAAGTAAGTAATTTTTCACCCCGTATCCACCTCCTAGCCATTACTTTTTTTTTACTCATAAATTCGGTTTATTTAAAAACAACTACAAAAAACAAAAACAAAATATTGCAGGAGATAGACATGAACACGGCTTTAAAAATTGATTACAGCATCAACCCACTAGGCACAGATGGATTTGAATTTGTTGAGTACACAGCAGCAGATGAAAAAGGCATTGCTGACCTTAAAGCCCTATTTGTTTCCCTTGGTTTCACTGAAGTGGCCAAACATAGATCCAAAGAAGTTTGGTTATATCGTCAAAACGATATCAACTTTATCGTTAACTCTGAACCAAATTCTCAGTCAGAAGCTTTTGCTCGTATCCATGGACCAAGTGTTTGTGGCATGGCATTTAGAGTGAAAGATGCAACAGTAGCCATGCAACACGCTCTTGCTAATGGCGCAAAAGAGTTTAGCGGCAACCTAGGTGCAATGGAGCTAAAACTACCCGCTGTATATGGCATTGGCGAAAGTACTCTGTACTTTATCGATCGCTACGGTGATAAGAGCATTTATGACGTGGACTTCAACTTCTACGATGACTATCAAGAAAAAATGCTATCTCACCAAGCTGGCTTGTATGAAGTAGACCACCTTACTCATAACGTCATGCGTGGCAATATGGACCACTGGGCAGGCTTCTATGAAAATATTGGTAACTTCCGCGAAATTCGTTACTTTGATATTGAAGGCAAACTAACAGGACTAGTTAGCCGCGCTATGACTAGCCCTTGCGGTAAAATCCGTATCCCTATCAATGAGTCTTCAGACGATAAATCTCAAATTGAAGAGTTCCTAAACCAGTACAATGGCGAAGGCATTCAACACATCGCCATGTCTAGCTCTGATATCTATGAAACAGTTCGTCAGCTTAAAGCAGGTGGCCTTAAGTTCATGAGCACACCAGATACTTACTACGCAAAAGTAAATGACAGAGTGGTAGGACATGGTGAAAACCTTGCAGACCTACAAGATTTAAATATTTTGATCGATGGAGCACCACTTAAAGATGGTACCTTGCTGCAGATCTTTACTGATACTGTAATTGGCCCTGTCTTCTTTGAAATCATTCAACGTAAAGGTAACGAAGGCTTTGGCGAGGGTAACTTTAAGGCCTTGTTTGAAAGTATCGAAGAAGACCAAATTCGCCGCGGGGTATTAAACGATGCGTAAACCTGCGAGCTTTCCCCACAAGGAAGGTATTACTTCAAATCAGGCCCATGCGGACTTCCCAGAAGAGGCGATTTATGAGAGAGAAGCGGGTCGCAGTGGCTTTTTTGGCCCTGCCACTCAATTCCATCATAAACATGCGCCAACAGGTTGGAGTGAGTGGACCGGGCCACTAAAGCCCAGAGCATTTGATCTAAATAAGTTGGATCTCACCAGTGCTAACCCTTGGCAGCAAAAGCCTGTGCTTAGTAATGCCCACTGTAAAATACGTATGTGGCAACTTGCGTCTAGCATGGATTATTTAGTCAGTAATGCCGACGGTGATGAGTTGCTATTTATTCACCAAGGACAAGGCATTATCTGGAGTGATTATGGCCACCTCACTTTCAGCGAAGGGGATTACATTGTCATCCCACGCTCAACTAAATGGCGTTTAGAGCTAGAAGAAGCAGCACATATCTTAATGATTGAAGCGACTAATGATAGCTATCAACTACCTGAAAAAGGTCTAGTAGGTAACCATGCTATTTTTGATCCTGCAGCCCTACGTATTCCTGCGATCAACCAAGCCTTTTTAGATCAGCAAGATGAGAATACTTGGCAGGTTGAGATCAAACGACACAATCAGGTTTCAATGGTTACCTATCCTTTTAATCCACTAGATGCCCAAGGCTGGCATGGTGATTTAAGTGTATTAGCCATTAACTGGCGTGAAATTCGTCCATTAATGAGTCATAGGTATCACTTACCCCCCTCTGCCCATACGACTTTTGTGGCTGAACGCTTTGTTATTTGTACCTTTGCACCTCGCCCTATTGAAAGTGACCCAGGTGCATTGAAAGTACCTTTTTATCATAACAATGATGATTATGATGAAGTGCTTTTCTACCATGCGGGAGATTTCTTCAGCCGTGACAATATCGATGCAGGCATGATGACATTTCATCCTGCAGGCTTTACCCATGGCCCTCATCCCAAGGCATTTAAAGCAGGCCTTGAGCATAAGAAGAAATTTACTGATGAAGTCGCAGTCATGATAGATACAAGGGATTCTCTAGAAATTGGTGAGATAGCTCATCAAGTAGAAAACCCTAATTATGTTTATAGCTGGCAAGAAAAATAATCAAAAACGACCAACTATAAACAACCCTATTGAGAGAAGATGATCTAGGCAAAATCTTTGGTCTAGATCTCAGAATAAAGGTTCATCCTATGAAACTAGCCACATTAAAAAATACCAGCCGCGACGGTAAACTTATTATTGTTAGCCGTGACCTTAGCGCTGCGGTTGATGCCAGTGATATTGCCCCAACCCTGCAAGCTGCAATTGATAATTGGAATGAAATCAAACCTAGACTAGAGCACAGATATGTTGCTCTTTGCCAAGGCGAAGCACCAAACAGTTTTGCCTTTGATGCAGCAGCTTGTGAATCTCCTCTACCAAGAGCTTATCAATGGGCCGATGGCAGCGCCTATGTTAACCACGTGGAATTAGTACGAAAAGCAAGAAATGCTGAGATGCCAGAAACTTTTTGGCATGACCCACTGATGTACCAAGGTGGCAGCGACCAATTTATTGGCCCATACGACGATATCCAATTAACCGATGAAGCTTGGGGATTAGATTTCGAATCTGAAATCGCAGTAGTGACTCAAGATCTTGCCATGGGAGCGAACACTCAAGCTGCTTCGGAAAGTATTTGTTTATTCATGTTAGTCAACGACGTGTCTCTGCGTAACTTGATTCCAGGTGAGTTAGCAAAAGGCTTTGGCTTTTTCCAGAGCAAGCCTTCTAGTGCGTTTTCTCCAGTTGCAGTTACTCCAGATGAGCTGGGCGAAGCTTGGGATGGTAAGAAACTTCACCTTCCTTTAGTGACCCATTTAAATGGCGAATTATTCGGTAAACCAGAAGCCGGTGTTGATATGACTTTCGACTTCCCTACTTTGGTTAGCCATGCAGCAAAAAGTCGCCCTCTAGGGGCTGGTTGCATTATCGGCTCTGGCACAGTATCAAACTATGATCGTAGTTTAGGTTCTAGCTGCCTTGCGGAAAAACGCATGTTAGAAACAATCGAACTAGGCAAACCTGAAACCGCCTTTATGAAGGTTGGTGATAAGGTACGCATTGAGATGTTTGACCCAGAGGGCAAGAGCATTTTTAGCGCTATCGAGCAGAATGTTGTGGCTTACAAGCCAGCACCTTAGTACTTTTACGATTAGGGCCTAATTAATTGGGCCCTTTTTATTTAGACCTATTTTCATTAAAACAAAACGAATAAATACAAGGGAAAAGCATGCTAACTCTCTATGGTTATTGGCGCAGTTCAGCGGCATATCGAGTCAGAATTGCCCTTAACCTTAAAGGTTTGGAGTATCACTCTAAATCTGTTCATCTTGTAAAAGACGGTGGCCAGCAACATTCAGAAAGCTATCAATCGCTTAACCCCTCTGAGCTTGTCCCAACCTTAGTTGATGGCGAACTTGTGCTAAATCAGTCTATGGCTATCTTGCAATATTTAGACGATGTTTATCCTCAGTATCCCCTTCTACCTGAGGATAAAATACAGAAAGCCAAGATTTTAGCTTTCGCATCAGATATTGCCTGTGAGATGCACCCAATTAATAATTTAAGAGTATTGCAGCATCTAAAATCTTCGTTGGGACACACTCAAGAAGAAGCCGTAAACTGGTATAGACACTGGCTAAAAATAGGCTTTGATACATTAGAAACACGTTTAGCATCTCATGGCGGCAAGTATTGTTTCGCTGATCAAATCTCAATGGCGGATTTAGTACTTGTGCCTCAAGTTTATAATGCCATCAGGTATCAATTAGATATGAAAGCTTACCCTAAGATTCTAGACGTTTATGAGAATTGTTTGTCGTTAGAAGCGTTTTTCAAAGCAGCGCCAGAGCAACAAGAAGACGCAAATTAACGTTTTAATGTTTGGCAAGATACAAAAAAACCGCCACTCTCATGAGTGGCGGTTTTTTTATTCCTTTAGAGACAGTTTAGTCTTCTAATGGAACAACCTTACCAATGTAAGGTAAGTGACGATAGTTTTGAGCGTAATCAATACCGACACCCACTACAAACTCATCAGGGATAGGGAAGCCAACCCACTTAACATCCACTTCCACTTCACGGCGTGATGGTTTATCTAATAATGTACAGATATTGATAGAGTTAGGTTCACGAATGGAAAGAATCTCGCAGACCTTGTTCAGGGTATTACCTGTATCGATAATATCTTCGACAAGGAAAACATCCTTACCTTTAATATCATCATCCAAGTCTTTAAGGATACGAACATCATGAGATGTGGTCATATCATTGCCATAACTTGAAGCAGTCATGAAATCGATCTGGTGAGGAACATCAATTGCGCGAGCTAAATCCGCCATAAAAACAAAAGATCCACGTAGCAAACCCACCATGACGAGGTTGCTGCTGTCTTTATAGTACTCACTAATTTCCTTACCTAATTCATTAATTCTTTGCTGAACTTCCTGTTCAGAAATCATCACATCTACGCGGTGTTTCATTGCTTCTCCACTGATAACGAGGCTGGCCATCATTAATTTGTGTATCACTGTCTTAGGAAAATACGAAAAGTCTGTCCACTTGTTCGAATCCTCACCATTCTAACATCACCAAGCGGGTTTGTTTTTGTTAAATGGGAATTTCATGAGCAATAAATTTCATCATGTAAGTTTTTAAAATGAAAATCACTCTAAATATAACAACTAATCCTCTGTATCTTCGTCTATTTCAGGTCTCTGTGCATGCCAGAAATAATGCTTATAGTGGGTGTTTTCTTCGTAGCCTAAAGCTGAGTACAAGTTCTGCGCTATCATATTATGCTCACCCGTCTCCAGTTCTATACCTTTAGCACCGGTTGTCACCGCATAATCATGTGCAAACACCATAAGTTCCTTTGCACAGCCTTTTCCTCTGGCAGACATTCGCACATAAAGGTCATTCAGAATCCAATATTTCTGCAAGGACACTGAGCTAAAGCCCTGATAAAGGGTAATAAAAGCCTCTAGTTTTTCGTCTTCTATTGCCAAGATAAATACCGCATCTTGGTGATCATATCTCGCCTTAATCCAAGCCTGACTATCTGCTAGTTCTGCCAGATTTTGTAAACTAATAGATGTACTACGGTATTCGTGAAATAGCTTAGATAAAGAGTCGAGATCACTTTCTTTGGCTAGCCGATATTCCATAATCAACCTCCTTTTATAGTCATATGTCAGCTTTAAAGTGTACGTTAGCTAAGACTAAAGACTCAATAAATGAAGAGTAAAAGAGAGGTAAATCGCCTCTTTAGGAAAGAGATGAAGAAAAGAAGTAACTAAAATGACAGAGTTAAGGAACCTGCGAATAAGTCCTCCCACCTCAGCGTGTGGATAAAAGTAACCTAGATTTAAGGCGAGGTGCGCAACTTAATAGTTATTCTATTGATCAGCGCCTCAACATAAAGATAGGGCTTTTAGGCCACGCCCTACGGGTCTTACAGAAAAAAAGTCACCCCGCGTTGTGACTTTTTGAAAGGTACCTACATTACGTCAAAGTCACGCCTTGCTTGACAATTTTTCTGATAAGACTGAGAACAGGTGATTTAATCGAAGGCTCCTTAAGCTTTGCGCTTAATAGAGAAAATAACTTTCGCATCGATGAGGTCGAGGCTTATCCAACCCATTTGTTCGGATGACACACTACGCTGGCCATCACCCACTAACCAAGCCCCTTTCTCTAAACACAGTTGAGTAACGCGTTTTATTATATAGCCATATTCTGGATGCCTCACCAGAATAATGTCGTTCACAGAAATAGAAATATATAGACGAGTGGCGATAACAAAGTCACCAGAGCGTAACGAGGGAAACATGCTGTCACCCTCGACTTTATGGAAGCAGAATATGCCCATTAGATACAATTCGGCTTAAATTGCATCTAACTTAGGATAAACAACAGCTTCAGAAGGTAAATAAGGCGCGATCGCTTTATAAGTTGCCACGCCTTTAGTTAACCAAAATGCTTCGGCAAACTCATTGACTAACTCAAGCAAACCCTGAGCATCATCACGAGACACACCTTGTTTTGCTTTAGAAGCCTGCAGCATGATTTTATGAACTAACTCATGGGTATTCGGCACTTGATCAAATTGAGGTTGCTTAAAATAGTCACCCCAAATGACACGAACCTCTTCTTTCACTTTAAGGCCATGTGCTTCTTTTTCATTTACTAGGCGAATCAGCTGAGCTTGATCCTTGATGGATAAACTCTCTTTTGCGTCCAACTCATTGATTAGATCAACCATACGAATCACAGTTAATGCCGCAATTTGCGCTGTCGCTGGATCATAAATTTTACAAGGGATATCACAATGGGCAGAGACAGTTGCAACTTTTGCCTTACCCACTAGCTTTTTAGTAATGGTATGCAACATAACTAGTCTTCCTTTTTATTAGATTGTGAAAATTTATTCTTAACAGACAAAAATACGCCAACAGCCGCGACACCAAGAATGGCAACTACAGTCAATACATGAATAGGATCACTTAACCAATGGCTATGATCATGGCCAGGATGAGCAAAAGCACTGGAAGAAACTAACGCAGCAAGCGCGATCAATTTAGTACGCAAAATAGAACTCCTTTAGAGTGTTTGATAATTAATGAAGTGACATTCCATGATGATTTTGAGCGGACAAAGCCGCTAATGACGCCTGAAATGCTGACAACTTAAGGTCAGATACTTCATTTTGATTCGCTTTCAAAAAGCGGCACCATTCGTTATGTAGATGAGATGCGCCATGTAAAATGGCATGGGTTTGCTTTTCTGATATCTGGGGTTTGGCATTCGCCGAAATCAAAAAGCTCAATGCATTATCAAAACACTCCCTTGCTTTAATAAAGTCATACAGTGCGAGATGGTTATCTATCGCATTAAAATAACTCACTAACACCGCCGCTATGGCTCTATCTGCATCTAGTTCAAATAGCTGATTAAAATGTCGCTTTGAAAAAAGTAATGCTGAGGTATTTAAATCAAGCGCTTCTCGATAAGCACTCTCTTGAAATGCCCTTCTAGCATGTCGCATTAGCTCTTCCCAATGGGTAATAGGTACATCCATAACAACTCACCAAAACAAATGATAACGAGAATCATTATTATATATAATACTAGCAAGTACAAGATTCAAATTGATGAATATAAGGAAAGCACTTAAGTTCAGCTATTTCGTTACACTAAAAGAATAAAAACTAATACTGTTTATTCACTAACCTAAAGATTAATTTCTAACGACATATTTATAAAATGATCTTCTAAAGAATCAATTATAAAACCAAGGCTATTATAAAAAGCTAAGGCTCTTTTATTTTGGGTAAAACTAGATAATGAGATTTGGTCACAAGCCATACGCCGAGCTTCGTGAATTAAAAAATCCATAGCATGACGCCCCATTCCATTGCCTTGATATTGAGGAAAAATAATCATCAAATGTAGGTGTAAACTGTTCTCTTTTTTACGATAACAAACTAGGCCGATTCTAGTGTGCTTTTCATACAACCAATGATACCAAACTGGATCATAATCATTTCGTAAACGGCCTTGCTGAAAGTCATCATCCCAACCATAGACAGCCTCAACATAGTCAAACAAAGCGTGTTTGACGCTTAAGAAAACCTGCTGGAACTCACTTTCTTTTACAACTTGAGTCCTAATGCTCATTCTGGTCTTTTGCTCCTTGCGTTTGCTTGTTTTACAATCACTTTAAGCTATTGTTTTATATTAATAATTTAAAGTATTCAGATTAAGATATATCAGTATTTTTTGATTAGGGAAAATTAACATGAACACAAATATACCAACAGAAATGACTTTTTTTGAACGTTTTGAAGCTGATATTCTCTCAGGCAAAAAAACTATCACATTAAGAGATGAGTCTGAATCCGACTATCAAGTTAACAGCATAGTGAATGTTAAGACACTAGAAGAGGGTCGTTACTTTTGCAGATTACATATTCTAGAAGTAACACCTGTGCTTTTTGACGAACTAAGTGATTTCCATGCTAATCAAGAAAACATGTCGTTGGATCAACTCAAATCCGTTATCCAAGATATTTACCCAGGCATTAGTCAGCTTTATATGATCAATTATCAGCTCGAAACTTGAGGAACCTGTGAATAAGTCCTCCCGACTCAGCGTGAGGATAAAAATCGCTAGATTTATGACGAGGAGCGCAACTTAATAGTCATTCTATTGATAAGGTCCTCAATATAAAGGTAGAGCTTTTAGACCACGCCCTTCGGGCCTTTCAGAAAAAGTAGCACCCTGCGTTGTCCCTTCTTGAAAGGCACCTATATTACTTCAAAGTGACGCCTTGATTGATACTTTTTCAGAAAAGACTGGGAAGAGGTGACTTTATCGCAGGCTCCCTAAGCTAACCTGTTTACAAACCATACGCCGAGCTTGTTGAATTAAAAAATCCATAGCATGACGCCCCATTCCATTGCCTTGAAATTGAGGAAAAATAATCATCAAATGTAGGTGTAAACGGTTCTCTTTTTTACGATAGCAAACTAGGCCGACTCTAGTGTTCTTTTCATACAACCAATGGTACCAAACTGGCCCATAATCATTTCGTAAACGGTTCTGCTGAAAGTCACCATCCCAACCATAGACTGCTTCAATATAGTCAAACAAAGCTTGCTTGACGCTTGAGAAAATCTGCTGGAACTCACTTTCTTTTACAGCTTGGATTCTAATTTTCATATTAAGAGATTTGTAATTAATCAATTAACCTGTTGTTTTATATTTATTAAATTAAAGTGATAGAGGCTAAAACAGATATTACAACTTAATCGATATTCTACTACTTAAGCTTTCAAAACTTAGACGCATGCTAGCTTCCCCTCTGATGTTAGGTTATTCTTGCACAAATAAATTTAACTTAAATTTGAGCGTCAGTTTGGTATCTATATAGACTTTCAAGAGCACCAAAACTAACCTTATCAAACAATATGAATTGAGATAGCAGAAAAGTTTAAATATTATATAAACAAATCTGTTTAGGCCCTCAGAAGGACGAAATAACTTGAAAAGATCAACATCTCTTCTATCACCAAGATTTGAAGATAATAAAAAATCTTGGATCCCTCAATCTAGATCGACAATAAAGACTATAAATAAAATCACTGACATTATAAAAAATGATGATAGTGCACAAATAAGTCATAAAAACTGTCCTCTATGTGGAAGCAATGTATCAACAATAATTTCACAAAAAGATAGGTATGGGCTCCCCCTAGATACTCAAATTTGCTCACAATGTGGATTAGTTTATTCATCAAAGTATTTTTCACCTAAATTTGCTGCCGACTTTTATAATAAATACTCTATTGCTTTTAAAACTATCAACAAAACTCCTGATGAACTTTTTTTACAACGGACTCATCAAACAGCATATTGCTGGAGTCGGTTTAATTATGTAAAAAATACTCTTGGGGATAACTTCGATAAAATTAACTCCGTTGTTGAAATAGGTTGCTGTGATGGAGCTAACTTATTCCCATTTTTTAAGAATGGCAAAAATGTTCAAGGATGCGATTTCGATGAGCAGCGACTAATTGAAGGAAGGAGAGCGGGATTAAAATTATTTTCAGGTGATTATTCGACTCTATTAAAAAATGGTGTGAAAGCGGACCTTATTATATTATCCCATGTAGTAGAACATTTTGGTGAGTTATTTAATCCTATAAAACAACTTAAAGAAATTCTAAGTCCTGGAGGATATATTTACATTGAAGTTCCAGGCTTGAAAGGGTGTAATCGAAAAACATCTCAATTTATCAACATAGATGGTTACCCAAGCTCAAATGACCTTCTTCCCTATCTTCAGCTGGAACATAATTATTGTTTTGACCTAACTACATTAAAAGCTACGGTTGAAAAATGTGGCTATGAAATGATATCCGGAGATGAAATAGTTAGATCAATTTTCATATCTAAAAATAACGAATGTGATTCAGAAAAAAGCATTATCAATTTTAAAAACAGAGGTGCAGAAGTTTATAATTATTTGATGGATGTTGAATCAGATTATTGTTCAGAAAACCCGTGGTACAAAAGAAAGCTGAGATCCCTCTACTATTGGCTTAAACTCCACCTAAAAAACAAATAATAACAAAGTTTTAAAGGCTATTGTTACGTAATTTGATAGCCTTTTATACAATACTCTACTTCATTTTTAATTTATAGCTTTTTAAAACTCTTAACTAAAAGTTTAACACTAAAATATAACAATCATTATATTTTCTAAGCTAATAACTCAATATAGTTTATTAAATCTGAATAATATAACCATACCATATTTTAACTTCTCTCCCTAAAGTTATAACATTAATAATCTCTTAACGAAAAGCAATCAATACTAGCTACTCCTTTTCTAAACACTGCTTATATACAGAATAGTCAATTTCACTTCATAGGTAAGATAGCTTTCAATAAATACAAGAAAACATATAAAAATACTAACTCAAATCTTTTATCCAAGATATTTACCCAAGTATTAGTCAGCTTTATATGATTAGTTATCAACTAGAAGCTTAAGCAAAAGCCCAATTTAATTCGATAAATTGATAACTATTATCGCGATCGATAGCGCCACTCACTAAGGCGCTTTTTTAACAAAAACTCTCTTTACCCTCTTAATCCACTCTCTATATTAAGTTCACGAACATAAGCCTATTCTTGCTGTCGCTACCTTACTTATTCTTGACGCTTTAAATCCGTACCTACCTATATTCCCTTCTGTTTTTATTCGCTTTATTTAAATTGATTTTATCCAACCTGAAACTTACTCAGATATAGCTCAAAACCCCATCTAAAAAATAAAAAAGCAAGTTAAGAGAAAATTAAGTGGTAATTTTACAACAAAATAGACATCTCAAAATACTGAATCGAGATCATAAATTATCTTTGAAAATTATACAGTTAAGAATAAATTAAGATAAGCCATTAATTTAAAAGGAAAAATTAAGAAGAAAATAAGTAAGAAATAAGATTGTCTAAGATTTTTCATTATGTAAATTTAATAAGGGCAGGTTGCTAGAAAAATAATAACAACCAATAAAACATAATAAAAATACATACCGAGGTAACATAGAAATGAAAAAAACCGCCCTTAATCTTGCTGTCGCTAGCTGCTTATTAACTTTTGGATATGCATCCGCAGCCCCTACATTCGACGCCGATATCGAGATAGATACAGACCGAGTGAACGCCGACACTGGTGGCACTACGTTTGACCAAAACGGTCGAGTTGCTCTCTATGTATCTGACTCAAAAACATCTGGTGAGAACTTCATTAGTGCCAAAGGCGCAGTACTTCTCTCAACCGATGGCACCACCTCTGTTGATGACTCTTACATACAAATAGGTAATAGCACTTACGACATTCAAGTGGGTCGTTTCGAAGCAATCAACCTCTTCCCTCTAGGAAAAGACACGATAGTAGAACATGCAGGTGATGTGAGCGTTTACCAAGGTAGCATGGCTAGAGGCCGCGCGGGTGATGACGGCGGACAAATCGCAATAAACATTACATCAAGCGAAGCATTATCTTTTCAAATAAACACCATTTACGGCGACGATGATTCTAGCGGTGATAACAAGACAGCTTTCTCTGGCATTCGCCCAACAGTAACTTATGAAACAGAAAGCGTTACCCTATCCGCAGGTTTTGAGCAGGTAAAATACGATGGCACGACAACAGCATCTGATGTGAACAAGTCAGGCGTATCTGTCACTGCTGCTTTTGAACTGGGCGATGCTGATATCAATGTTTCTTTCGCCAACATGAACGACGATGAAACAAATCAAACTGTTACCTCATACTCTGCCAACCTAACTCAGGACGACTTTGGTATGGGTGTTATCGCATCAGATGAAGACAACGCGACTGGCAATGACCCTAGTGTGTTAACAACTTACCTTGCCTATACCTTACCTGTATTTGATATTGATGATGCTAGCGTTACTTTGGCAGGCTCCTACTCTAAAGCAAGCGATGTTTCTTCAGGCACAAATGACACAACACTAGCAACTAGAGTTCGTTTCAACTATGCCTTCTAAGCATTCTTAGCAGTATTGTTAAAGTGCAAAAAACCATTGACGTTTTCGCACCTTAACACGCTGTTATTTGAATTTGTATAAGCAATACATAGAACGCGTAAGAGCAGTATCTGGCCTTACCCCTTTTGGCCAGATACTGAGCTTGTCTTAACTAAATAGCGATTAACTAAACGGCTATCAACCCAAAACATGCATTAACTCAAAGCAACCGAAGCCTTCTATTTAAGCGCTTAGTGAGACAACAAAGATTGTGCCTCATCTAACACCTGATCCATGACGGTTAGAATCATCTCTACATCTAAAGCCTCTATAGTCAAAGGCGGTCTGATTTTTAGAATATTATCAGCAGGACCTTCCGTCCCCATTAAAATTCGCTCTTCTCGCATGCGGTTTTTAACATAATCAGCCACTTGTGTTGCAGGCTCTCGTGTTTCTCGATTAGTCACCAGATCCAAGCCAATAAACAAACCACACCCTCTAACATCACCGATTAACGCATGCTTTTCTTGCAAACCTTTAAGACCATTAATCAACTCATTTCCCATGAGCCTAGCATTCTCCATCAAGCCTTCATCATCCACAATATCCAATACTTCCTTACCAATACGACAAGACAAATTAGATCCGCCAAATGTTGAAAAGTACTCAGGCCCTTTTGCAAAACTTTGTGCGATATCACGGCGAGTTACCAAAACACCTATGGGGTGACCATTCCCAATGGGTTTGCCCATCACCACAATATCCGGTGTTACTTCTTGCTGCTCAAAAGCAAAATAGTATTCACCCAAACGACCCAAAGCTGTTTGAACCTCATCAGCGATACACACACCACCAGCATTACGAATACGCTGATAAACCTCAGATAAGTAGCCTTTTGGAGGAATAATTTGGCCTCCAACACTTGGAAAGGTTTCAGCAATAAAGCCAGCCAGCTTTCCACTTCTCTTCTTGATAGAATCAATTGCATCACCCACTTGGGCTGCATATTTTTGCGCCCTTTGAGGATCATTTACACGATACGGCCCTCGATATTCATCTGCCACATCCACTAGCTGAACCCAGTCCACCTGACCAACACCACCTTTGGCATTAAACTTATACGCCGAGATATCAATCGCTCCAGTAGTATTACCATGATAACCATGATCTGGCGTGACCATATCTTTACCGCCGGTATGCGCTCGTGCCAACCTTAAAGCCAGTTCATTCGCCTCAGTCCCCGAGTTTACAAAAAAGCATACATCCAACTCTTTGGGCATTTTTGCTAGGATTTTTTCGGCAAATTCAGTTTGAGCCGGATGTAAGTATCGAGTATTTGAATTCATCCTTAATAACTGATCAGCCGCAACAGCCTGAATACGGGGATGAGCATGTCCAACATGAGGCACATTATTATACGAATCTAAATAAGGGCGCCCCCACTCATCAAACAAATGATGACGCCAACCGCGCAAGAACATCACAGGCTCCGCATAAGTCAACTTAAGGTTTTCACCAAAATGGGCTTGGCGCTTATCTAACACACTGACTTTTTGTGTACCTTGATATTCGGTTTTATCATCCTCTAGATTTAGCAATGCAGCTGGATTAGGACAAAGCGAGTTATACAAAACTAACTCTTCAGGGTCAGCCACGCCCGGCCAGTTATCACCCATTCCCTTAGTTGTTAATGCTAATTGAAAGTGCAAATGAGGGTTCCAGCCACCGTTAGAGTTTAATCCGCCTAAGCGTGCAAAAGCCTCGCCCTTTTCTAGCATTTGACCTTCAACTAAAGATGCCATTGATTCTGAATCTAAATGCCCGTACAAGGTATAAAAAAGGTCACCTTCTTCAGTCGTATGCGCCAAGATAACCATTCCACCATAATCCAAATAATCGCTTCGATACTCACTAAATGCGACTGTGGCAGCCATAGGTGCACGCACCTCTAAGCCGGCTGGACCAAAAGCATCAACACCAATATGCACAGTACGACGATTACTGGCTTTATATCTTCCTTTTCTGAAAGCTTTATCTGTATAAACTAATCTAGGCTCATTATAAAAACCAAGCCAAACGCCCTCCTCAGCCCGGTAACTTCCACCAAGGTCTTCCGCCTCTTTTCCGGTTAACTCAAATGGATTTTGTGGACAGACACTCTTCTCCACAGAAAGGCTACGCATACTCGCATCAGCTAAATCAACACCCAAAACAAGTGCAAAATTACCCCGCTCATTATCTAACCATCGCATAATTCGAGGGGCACTATCAGTAACAGGGAAACCACAAACGAGCCTCAAACGGCCAATAAGTAGGTGCTGATTTACTTTGTTTTCTTCTAGAAACTGCCAAGCGGCATGCTGACTAATCGTAATATAGGGATCATCAGGGTTTTGCAGAGATTCAAGACTAGAGTTGACCACACTGACAGCCAAACGCATTCTCAGTAAAGGCCATAAAAAGGATAACTCGTGGGCTGTTAAAGGGTTTTTAGCATGATATCCTGCAACTAAAGCTTCTAGTGCCTGCTCAGGTTGAGCTTGCCCAAGCACGACATAAGCCGCTGTAATGGCTAAATTGCAAATTCTGGGGCTAGCACACATATCCCCCAAATCAATCAAACCTGACACTTTCGCCTGCTCAGTCAAAGACCCTGATACGATAATATTGTAATCATTAACGTCATTATGGATAGCTTGCTGCTTAAGGCTCGCCAACTTAGGCGTTAGCTCTTGGTACTGAAACAATATATCACTGACAAGTTGTCGCCTTGTCGGATTTTGAAGAATAGATAACTCATCTGCAATCCAAGCCGCCGACATAAGGTTCCACTTAAAATCACGAACCAAAGCCGCATGATCAAACCCGAGCCAAGCTTTATCCAGTGAACCCACCACTTCACCAAGATTATAAATAAGAGATAAACTTTGCGGTTTAAAGGTCGCATAGGTTTTACCGACTAACTTCTCTTGTAGCCAGACAATTCGCTCTTCTCCATCTGGCCCATTCACACTAAGATATAGCTCACCTTTAATAGAGGGAATCACTTTGGGTACCGGTATTGAAGCCGTGTGCTCAGACAAATATTGAAGGGCACTGGTTTGTAAATCGATAAAACCTTCATCACAGCCAACACGCATCACCTTTAAAATAGCTGGAACATCCCCTTCCACTAAGAAGTTAAGATCATACTCCCCATCAAGCTGTGTTAAATCTCCGTCGATTTGCCATATCTCTCGTAATAAATCAGTCCAATACGACACCATAGTGAAACCCCTTATACAAAGTGAAAAGTCTTTCAAACATACTAATTCGCTAGACACACGATGAATAATATCTATTTTCTAGTAGGGCTATCGGTTAAACCTATAGCAAAGAAATCAGCGAACTAGAGCAGAGTGTAATTTTCTACAGACATAAAAAAAGGCACCAAATGGTGCCTGAGGCTGCAACAATTTTATCTTATATCTTAAGACTCGATGAAAGCATAATAAACTAGCCTCACCATCATTGCCGGCGCACTGCCAATCATCCTTTTCTATGAGAGAGAAGTAATCTGAGAGCAAGCTCTCTTGGCCAATAAGTTAATCGAGCAAATTAAGTGTAGTTCAACTTTCTAATTTAGCGATTGCTAAAACAGACATAAGCTCAATCGAGCAAACCCACCAAAAATGAAAGCCCAAAAAGGGAAAGTGAAAGGAGGAACACCTCAGATAAGCTCAATAATCCAACTTATCTGAGTGAATAATAGATAAGGCCTAGCGACGCTGATTTAGCTCCAATTGTAAATCGGCCAAAATAGACTCTAATTTTTGAGCCTCTTGTTTTACTGACAGAGCAATATGCTTTTCCTTTTTCCATACTAAAAGGCAGGTAAAAGCAAAAATAATACAAGAGAAAATAACCGTTAACATATTGAGCAATGAGAGAATAATCACACCATTAAAAGCCAAATATGAAGGAGAGCTATAAGTAAACCTATCCATGATAGGGTCAATCTTATGTGTCCATATCGAACCTTGCATAGCACTATGCTGAAACATCTGACCGATTAAATCTGGCACAAAAAACACAAAACTAGAAAGAACAAACACCCAACCAAATAGGCACTTACTTCTCTTCAAACTCGTTTGACCTGCTTCCATAATATACTCTTACCACCTAAATCTTAATGCATCCGAGCATAACTAAAACATTACAAAGTTGCACATAACTTTACTTATGAGGCGATAGTACATTAAAAAACTTACCTTTGTACACAAAACAAACAATTATTTTAAACTAGGTCTTGGCTAACTTCAGTTTTTTAAAGCTTTACCTTTATTTTTCGAATGAAGTTATCAACTTTTTCCTTAGTGAGCTTTTCACTTTCATATAGGGATAACATTTTAAACTTACAATTACTGGCGCAAGCACCCAATAATGCGAGCTTTAGCACTTTCCTCACAGGTCTTCTTAAAATAAATACATCAACTCACCAAGATGAGCCAAGTGTTGTAACCACTTTCATTTCTTTTAAGTTATCTAAACCCTGTTTGATCGGCCCAAAATCAGAAGCGTGATCATAAGCATGCACAGGAGCCCAAACACGATCAAACCAACCTTTCAAAATCGCGGGAAAACCAAACCACCAAGTAGGGAAAATAAGTACTAAGGATTCTGACGTTTTCAATTATTCAATGTCATCTTTACCTTTTCGATATCATCTAAAAGTAAATAAGTCAGTCCACTGGCAGAAAAATTAGTTGAAGTATCGCTAAATTTTTTATTTTCTTAAGAAAAAGTGCTCAAAATAGCAATAACGAAAAATAAAGCATAAGGCATAAAACTTCTTTGTTACTTATAATAGACTAAACTAAGCGTAAAATTTTATAGCTGAGTTTTACTTATAGAATAATTAGTATCACTTTTTGGTATTAAGTAAATATTTGAGGATGGAAATAAATTTTCAAAGAATATAATATACTTTAAATAAAGCACTCACATTGAGCGCTACTCTCTTTATTAAAAAAGGCATCAAACGATGCCTAAATAAAATATTACTACATTGCACACTAATCTAAATTTTTTACACTTAATACCTTTATAATCAAATATGAATAATGACTAAAATAAAATATCATTCTATTTTATTTATCTCATCCTTACCCCTTCCTGTTTTAAGCACTTTAGAAATAGTATTTCTTATTGCATTATCAATTAGGCCAACAAATCTCTTGCTAGTTTCACCAGGCCTACCAGTAAAAGAAGTTACATGGAAGTAATCAGCTCCACTTGGAGACTCATTAGAAAAATAATAATTTGATACGCAGCAACGTGAGGCAGAAGAGGTAACAGGGCTTACCGAGTGCCAAGAGCTATCGTTAGTCTCCATAACAACCAACCTATTAAACCTAGATACAATAGTATTCGGTACTGTAACATCAGAATTCCATAATTCAAAATTCCCCCCATCTTCTAGCTTCCAGTTTGGCGTTACATAATAAAGAAGATTTAAGCGTCTATACATTTTCCTATCACCATCATGGCTGTTGTCTATATGAGGGTTAAGAAAATCACCAGGAAACATCATTGATAACCCTCCAGCATATAAGCTAGAGTCAGCATGTAAGCTTTTCATATCAATAGCACTCGAAATTTCTTCAATAACATCTGAAAATTGAAATGCAGTAGTAACATCACCTAAAAGAGTAGATGTTTTAGCTAATTCAGCTAAAGTACTTTTCCTTTCTCTAAAGCTTTCTCTTTTGTGAAAAGCTTCACCATCTTTAGGAAAAGCATCAAAAATTAAGCTTGCAATTTCCACAGGCAAAAGGTCGTCAATATAAAAGTATCTTGTCGCGGTTCCTTCTGGAGAAGACCATTGCTTCTTAATATCATCATTTTTTTCTTTCAACTTATCTATAATAAGCTTTTTTAGTGAATCTTGATTTATGACTATACCCATCAATTTCAGCCCTTATGAGTCAATAATTTATAATTATAAACAGAAGCACATATTTTATTGAATACAAATAGAAAGAAAAAATAGCCTCTTTAATAAAAAGAACGCTATTTATTCTATATCATATCAAACAAATACAGAAAGCTTCCCGCTTAACATGCTACAAGGTTTACAAACAATACTTTACCAAACAGCACCTTTCACTCGCATATAACAGATGCATTTAAACAAATTTTGATATTCTCCATGGCCTACAAGAAAAAACAACTATCTTAGTGGTATTACCTCCCTCGCACTGAGATTGAGCAATTTTCGTACATCAGAAAAGGAAGTGCTATTACATTTAGCTGCATATCTGATCTAGCTCCAACTGTAAGTCAGCCAAAATAGACTCTAATTTTTGCGCACCTTGTTTTACCAACAAAGTCTCATACTTTTCCTTTTTAGAAATTAAAAGACAGGTTAAAACAAAATAGTACAAGAAAGATAACCGTTAACATATTGAGCAATGAGAGAATAATCACACCATTAAAAGCCAAAGATGAAGGAGAGCTATAAGTAAACCTATCCATGATAGGGTCAATCTTATGTGTCTATATCTAACCTTAAGTAGCACTATGCTGAAACATCTAGCCAATTAAATCCAGCACAAAAAACACAAAACTGGAAAGAATAAACACCCGACCAAATAGGCATTTACTTTTCTCCAAACTCGTTTGACCTGCTTCCATAATATACTCTTACCATCTAAACCTTAATGTATCCAAGCACAACCAAAACATTAAAAATACCTTACAGAACTTTACTCTGAGGCGATCGTACATTAAAAAACTTACCTTTGTACATAAAACGAACATTTTTTAAAAAACTAGGTCTTGGCTAACTTCAGTTTTTTAAAGCTTTACCTTTATTTTTCGAATGAAGTTATCAACTTTTTCCTTAGTGAGCTTTTCACTTTCATATAGGGATAACATTTTAAACTTACAATTACTGGCGCAAGCACCCAATAATGCGAGCTTTAGCACTTTCCTCACAGGTCTTCTTAAAATAAATACATCAACCCACCAAGGTGAGCCAAGTGTTGTAACCACTTTCATTTCTTTTAAGTTATCTAAACCCTGCTTGATCGGCCCAAAATCAGAAGCGTGATCATAAGCATGCCCAGGAGCCCAAACACGATCAAACCAACCTTTCAAAATCGCGGGAAAACCAAACCACCAAGTAGGGAAAATAAGCACTAAGGATTCTGCTGATTTTAACTGTTCAATATCATCCTTAACTTCTTGGTTATCAAACGGAGCTTGATAATAACTCGCCCTTTCAGACTCAGTTAATACTGGGTTGAAGTTTTCTGCGTACAGATCTTTAATTGTGAGGCTATAGCCTTGCTGCCTTAAGTGCTCGATAGTTTCGCTAGCAAGATGCTTACATAAACTATTCTCTAAAGGATGGGCAATGACAACTAAACAGTTCAAAAGTATTCCTTACCACCCAAACCTTTTTTAATTGTTAATCACAAAGCAAAAGATTAGGTTCAATGATGTTTAGTACATAAGAAAGGAGTGTAAACTTGCCTTCCCTAGCGTTTGTTAAACGCTAATTTTACCGTTTTTATTGGAAAAGCCTAGCAGCATTTTCTATTCAGTAGACAAGCTATTATCCGAGAGAAGGCTCCTCTTTGGAGCATCAATTAGCAAGAGATAACTTAACGATTGATTCAAGCTTTTAGAAAAAGAAAGCTTGGAAAGGAGAGCTTGGAAAGGAGAGCTTGGAGAGGTTTAAAAGTAGGAGAACTAGCAGGCAAGATTGTAAACCTTACCTGCTTAAAGATTTATTTAAATGCTGTTTCTAAACGGTTAAATTGTATTAGCTCAGCAATTTCTTGTGAAAACTCATCAGAACTCAACTGCTCTAACAAAGCGAATGCGGCTTGATAGCTTACTGGTCCACCATTTGATGTTAAGACACCATCATCAATGACGAAGTTTTTATCAAATTGTACTTTTACCTTTGGATAGTCATCGGCAAAGTCTTCTTCACCACCCGCCCAAGTTGTCGCATTCTTTCCATCTAGCACACCTGCTTCAGCCAATATCATGGCACCAGAACAGTTACTTGCCATCCAGCTAGCCTGACCATGTTGGTCTTCAACGAACTTGATTAGGGTTTCATTATTAAGCACAGGGCTCATATTGTATGCACTGGCCACAATGACAACATCTAAAGTTAATGGATCATAAATTGTTTTATCTGCCGTTATGGTTAAGCCTTCTTCGGTTTTAATCGTCTTATTTTTTGTTGCAGACACTACAACTACTTCATAATCAGAGAACCATGCTTTTTTACTCGCCGCGCCAAACACTTCTATTGGCGCGGTCACATCACTGGTCAGTACACCATCAAAAACGATAACACCAATTTTGGCACTTGCGGCATGGACACTCGTCGTAAATAACACAAAAATACCAACCAGCATCGACTGACAAATCATGTTACTTATTTTTTGTATATAGCTCTTCATTACACTAACTCCATATTTTAATTAAAACTTTGGGCGAGATTCCATGCTTGGCTATAGGCTTGTTCTTTAGCTTCTATAACCTTAGTTTCTTCCGCAATAGTGGGCGCGAAGGCAACGGTTTCTACCTCACAATTCATATAGGTTTTCAACCAACGCTCGATATAAGTTAAGCCAAAATCATCTTGCTCATTGCCTGAACCAACACGAAAATCCTGACCACTAGAACTCAATAAAAAGGCTTTTTTTGCGTCTAATAATGATTGATAACCAGCATCTGGACTCCAGCTAAAACAAAGGCCCGGCTGAGTAATAACATCGATATAATGCTTAAGCACATAAGGGACACCAAAGTTCCAAATTGGCATCACCAATACAACAACATCAGCGTGGCAAAAACGGTCTAGATGCAACCTAACTTGCGACCAACCCGCTGCCTGTTTTTCTGTCAGTGCTTGCCCTTGAAAAAAGGCATATTTTGCATCAAGTATGTCGCCGTCCATGGCTGGAAGAGACTCATCCCACAAGTTTAATTTATCAATATTCCAGCACTCACCTTTAGCTTGAAGAGCTTTAATAAAGTGCTCTGCTAACGGCATAGTATTAGAGCCATTACCTCTGGGAGTAGATTGAATAAGAAGGAGAGTTTTCATGATTTTTGCACTTCAATTTTGTAAGTGCTGATGATCTTAAATTATAGTAGTCTACCCCAAAAGACCCACTTTCCTCATTTTTTAGGAACCACTTTATGACGGGCAAGCACCTTCGCTTTCAATTTGAATCCATAACTGTCAGCACACAAGACCCTACTGCACTCTTTCGTCAGTTAGAGAATCAAATACGTGAAGCCATTTGGCAGGAGCGCTTAAGAGCGAGTGAGCGACTACCCTCTACCCGCCATTTAGCAAAACAACTGGGCATTGCACGCAATACCGTGATCAACGCTTATGAACAACTGGCTTTAGAAGGTTTTATTGTGACCCTGCGTGGTTCAGGAACCCGAGTGACAGATCACTTCCCACCGCCATCAAAAGACTCACCCCAAGAAAGTGATGCGTCCTCAATCTCCATAAAACAGGCAGACTTTTCTGAGCGCTATCAAGCCCTTGCGAACCATGAGATTGACATATCACAAGGAGGCCAAGGCACAGCTCGCCCCTTTAGAGCAAACATTCCAAATTATTTTGAGTTTCCTCGGGCTCAATGGGCTCAACTCATGAGCAAAAAACTACGCCAGAAACCAGACAGCTGGATGGAGAGAGTCCACTCTTGTGGATACGAACCTTTAAGGTCAGCCATTTCAAGTTATCTCGGGGTTTCAAGGGGAGTAAGCACAACAGCCGAACAAGTCATTGTGACTGCGGGGGCACAACAGGCCATAGAATTAATCGCAAAATTATTAATTAACCCTGGCGATGTCGTGTGCTTTGAAGACCCTGGATACACCCATGCTGCTATGGTGTTTGAATTAGCTGGCGCAAAAATAGTCACCATTCCAGTAGATGAAGACGGCTTAGATGTTGATGAATTACAAAAAACGATAAGCGAAGCAAAGCTGCTTTATGTTACTCCCGCTAACCACTTTCCTTTGTGTACGACCTTATCTCAATCCAGACGCCAAGCCTTGTTAAAGTGGGCCAAAGAGACAGACACCATTATTCTTGAAGATGATTATAACGGTGAATATCGTTATCGTGGTCGCCCTCTACCAACACTCCATACAATGGCAAATGATGACCGTGTTATATACATTGGTAGTTTCAGCAAATTACTCTTTCCAGCACTTAGATTGGGATACATGGTTGTCCCTCAACAACTGATAGAACCCCTTGGCACCATTCGCTGGCTGCTCGATCGCCACTCTCCCGCTCTAGAGCAAATAGTCTTGACCGACTTTATTAATCACGGTCACTTTTCAAGGCACATTAGACGAATGCGATCACTCTACTCAGAACGTCAAAAAGCCTTAGTTAACGCAGCAAAAGAACATTTAGCAGATATCTTAGAGCTACCACCTTTAGACGGTGGCCTACATTTAATCGGTTGGTTAAAAGAAGGTGTGGAACAAAAGCAGCTCATTTCAGCAGCCGACAGTGTCGATATAGAACTTCTACCCACCTCACTATTCAACTTTAAAACACCACAAAGAGAAGGCGTTATTTTTGGCTACGCGCCTTATAACGTTGAGCAAATCGTTAGTTCAGTCAAAAAACTAAGCTCCGCCTATTGGCAAAGTAAGAATGAGAGGTTGTAAATCACCCTAATTTTTTAAGCTTCCTTGAACACGCGAGTGTAAAAACCACATTATATAGCGTCCCTATTGTGAGTAGCTTATTCTATCTAGCTGGTTTACGTACCTTCATATGAAACACTACAACTAAGCATTGATAACCTAGTGGAACTGAATTTGTTGTATTTGTTAAGTACCTGCGGCATCGAGTGTTGAAAAAACAATCTTCATAAGATCAGCTTTATTAGAAAAAATAGTGGTTCCACAATCTTCTTCAAAGCCTTCAAAAGCTTGTACTATAGTGAATTCACCTAGGCTCGTTATTACTGTTTGAGTATGTTCAAGAGGCCCTATAGAGCTATGAATAATTTTTGAGTCAATCACTTCAATATTGGAGTTTGAGCTCAGTATCTCTAAGAACTCATCATTACGATATGGTTGCTCAATATCAATCCATAGAGAAAACTCACTCATTTTTATGTATTTACAATACTTAGCTTTCACAAGTTAGTCCGATGAATAAGTTGGTGGTTATAAATTTTTCTACAATTTAGAAATCAGATAAAGCACTTTGATAGTATTCAACGTACATATATTGAATCAACAGCCTCAAAGATAGATAGTGCGGTTTCTGACTCTCCATCCACGAATATTAAAAAGTTTTCTCCGTCTGAAATATAGCCCTGAGAAACAACAGTAAAGTCATTTTTAAGTTTCAAATAATTCAGAATAATCAGATTTTATTATTTTTCTAAATTTTCTTGAGTGATAAGAATATTTAATATGATGGAACACAAAGAAGGCAAGCACTATAAAACAAAGCAAACTGGCATAATTTGCAACCTCTTCCGTCACTAAAAACCAATTTATTTGCAGAACGTGTTGCCGTTTCAAAGTCATCTAGCTCATCGACAATAGAACCAGATGTATCCAATACGAAATGCTTGAGCCTCTATTCTGTATTCTGTACTTTGAGTCCATGTAATTTCAGCCGTTGTTAAATGTAATTTGTTTAAAAAATTTACTAATCGAATATTGAACAATCTGTTTTATTTACATTAATTTTTTTGTAGTGCCTCAAGAATAAAGGGCCATTTTTTCTCTGTGTATGCTTCTCGGTCTTCTTTTAACGAAGTCACTAACTCTCTCTTTAAATTGGCGTATTCACTAGCAACAAATGCATTTGAGCGCAGTAAATCACGAAACTTTATACGCTCTTGCCATAAAGGACTTTCATAGGGAATCAAGTGGAGGTGATGTGTTCGATATTCATCAGATGGCTTACAAAACCAATGCATTACGTCTGCTTTATAAGGCCAATATTTGTAGCCATGCTCAATGAGGATTTCAATTACTGGTTTTGACTCTTCAAGAGTTTTTACTCCGAACATAATATCTATTACAGGTTTGGCAACCATGCCAGGTACTGCGGTACTTCCAACGTGTTCGATACTGCCAAAATTCCATTCGCCAGCTACAGCTAATAGATAATTTTTTTCTTCTTCAAATTTTGATGGCCATGAAACGTTGTATTCTTCAAGTATGACTGGCGCTTGACTCATAGTTAAACTGTCCTTTTTGGTACTTACGTCAAATTTATCTGGCAAAACTAGTTGATTAAACTATTTAGGGAAACGAAATATAGCCGTTATATCCCAATCTATTTATTAGAGAACCACTTTGGTGTTTTGGACTTGTAGGAGTGGGAGGTTGGCTCTAATTCTTTTCTGTTGTTTGAATCAAATGAACCAAGCGCCATTGCGATCATAGGGTCATCATCGATTGCGCCGAGTGTGCTCCCGCAATTAGGGCAAAAGCTTCTGCTGGAGTAATCTGATGAACGCCATAACCTTGGCTCACCACCTGGTCCATCTCATTGAACTTGCTCTTTTGAGAATTCAACCCAAAACTGAGTAATTGAACCTGAGTGACGTTGGCACATCTTGCACGAACATGTATGAGGCTTTTTGGCATCACCTGTGATAGTAAAGCGAATATTTCCACATAAGCACCCGCCTTTGTATGTTTTAGCCATATTATTACTCAGAGAAGTCCATTATTGGAGATAAGTTCTATTACTCTATTTCTAGATGCAGAACACTCACTTTAGAGGTGTCGCTGCCTGCATTCTAAACAGAAGCGTGCTGGGTTAATCATCAATTTTAGCTTTTACTTCCAGATTAAAGAGAGCTCTGTTTAATCTATGCTAACGAAACGTACATTAAATAAAATTAAAAACTTTTAATTTAGGACTTTAAGATCTTTCTAAGTTAGAAAAACCTCATATACCCTCTTAATGCTTTTGGTTTATTTGATCAATAGGTATAAAATATATTTATTATTTTGCCCTTTTCATAGCACAATTTATTAGGGTGGATGTTACATATCTAACAAGGGTAGTCGCCAGTTGACAACTATTTTAAAGTCTATATTTAAAGCACTCTCAATTGTAATTTTTCTACTCTTAGCACTCCCTTCATTAGCATCTTTAGACACATCATTTGAAGAGGCTTTTCGTAACCATAGTTCAGCTATGTTATTGATAGAACCAACTGATGGGCAAGTTGTCGACGCAAATAACTCAGCGATTGCTTTTTATGGGTATTCCGCTGATGAACTTAAAAATTTAACTATCCAAAAAATCAATATGCTAAGTGCTGCTCAAGTTGAAAAAGAAAGGCTTGCAGCCAAAACAGAGGATCGTAACTATTTTATTTTTCGCCATTTAACGGCAAAAGGCATAATAAAAACAGTTCAAGTACATTCATCTCTTATCTCAGTCGGTAATCGTAGCCTCCTCTTTTCAATTATTCGTGATATTTCATCAGAAAGATTAGCTCAAGAACAACTTTGGCAATATCAAACTGACTTAGAAGCGATGGTTGATGAACAAGTTGAAACATTACGAAATAAGTCTAAACAAGAGGCTTTATACCTTTTTTCAGGTATCACTCTATTAAGTATTCTTTGTATCTTTTTAGCCTACCTTCTTAAAAGAAAGTTCGAAACAGATCAAAGAGTAAAAATGTTATCGTTAATTGTTGAGCAGAGCCCTGTATCGATCGCTACGCTTAATGATGAAGGGGACGTTACATATGGAAATAGTAAATTCAAAGCGCAACAAACATTACGTAAAGAAGCGATTACCTCTAAGAAAAAGAGCTTTATAACATCTTATTCAGAGACAAACGCTGAAGTTATCAACAAAATACAAACTCCTCATTGGCAAGGAGAAATGTTCAGTTTTGATAATAATAATCAGGAGTTCTGGGAGCTTACTAACATCCATTCTTTATCGTCAGCTTCAGACAATGCCAAACATGTTGTTATCAGCCAAGACATTACAAAATTTAAGAACAATGAAAAAAGACTAAGACTCGCATCAACCGTTTTTCATACTGCAACAGAAGCAGTAATGATCTGTGACGCAGAAAGCAAAATACTTGCTGTAAATAATGCCTTCGTTGAAATTACAGGCTATTCAGAGCAAGAGACACTTGGAAATAAGCCTTCTATCTTAAGTTCAGGGCATCACGATGATACTTTTTATCAAAAAATGTTTATCGAATTAGAAAACTCTGGCCAGTGGCAAGGTGAAATATCTAATCGACGTAAAGATGGTGAGGTGTATTTCGAATGGCTATCCATTACAGCGCTTAAAAACCCAGCAGGTATATTAGAAGCCTATGTTTCTTTATTTAGCGATATAACAAAGCGTAAAAAAACTGAAGATAAAATATATAAACAAGCCAATTTTGATATGTTAACAGGATTATCAAATAGGGTTCACTTCGCTGATAGGCTTAAATTTTGTTTGACAGTCGCGAAACGTGAAGCAACTAAAGTCGCATTGCTATTTATTGATTTAGATGGCTTTAAACAAATAAATGACACCCTTGGCCATGCGCTGGGCGATACTTTACTTCAGGAAGTTGCTAACCGTTTAACGAGCATACTGAGGCAATCAGATATGGCTGCACGATTGGGGGGCGATGAGTTTGCTATCATTCTATCAGGTAACATTAATTTTAATGCTGTTGATACATTAGCAAAGAGAGTTGTCACTGAGGTTGCTATGCCCTTCAATTTGGACGGGAATAACAGCAATATATCTGCGAGCGTCGGCATCTCAATTTACCCTGATGATGGGGCAGATTCAGAAACATTATTAAAAAATGCAGATAGTGCCATGTATGAGGTTAAATCTCGGGGTCGAAATGGTTATCAGTTTTTTAAAGACAGTGACACCAACCCCAAAGATGCTGCTAACTAAAAACAATTGTGCGCTACGATTTACTTAAAATAAACAATAGAGAGTTACTAACTAACTCAGCATCCTTTCTATTTTCGCACCACGTACAATTTGATAGATAGCAACATTCTTTTGGCTTAAAAGCTTGGCAACATCAGGTACACACTGAATAGGCATTACAAACTCATACCCAAACTCTAAATGTTTAATATGCTTTGCTTGGGCCTCTCCAACACACTCAGTAAGAACTGTCAGAGCCCTCCCTTCCCACTCACCTACTTCGAAATATACCTTGTACATATCGTCGCTATAATCTCTTGGCGTACCACTATGTATCATTTTTTAACATCCATTCCTTTTTATTCATATAACACCCTCTTCTCATAGTATCGGGTTAAGCAAAAAGTAATGTATTAATATTACTTTTCGCTTAGATACTCTTATATGTTAATAACTAGTTAGCCGCTGGCGCTAGATGCTGTACCACATCGACATGAATACCTGCTGGGTCCTGTATCATAAAGTGAATTTGACCCCACTCTTCTTGTTTTAGAGCCATGGCTATATTTAGATCCATTCCTTTGGCTTCTGAATAGGCCAAGGCGGCATCTTTCACTTCTAGAGATATAACATAGCCTTGAGTAGACATGATTGGATGTAGAAATTCTGGCTGATTTACTAAGTTTGGCAATAGAAAACCTAGCTGAATACTCTTGTTGGGTGATATCAAGTGAAGGTAAAAGTTTGAGTCATAAAATACCGCAGTAAAACCAAAAACAGCTTCATAAAATTGTTTTACGGCTTCAAGATCATTTATCACCATGACAGGAAACATAGCATCAACATCTATCATTTCACTTTCTCCTCAGATTAGATTATTAAAAACCAAATTATTGTTTTTTAAACTCAATCTGTATTGTACAAAGCGGACATGACTTGAAACTCACTTGGGGTGACACCAGACAGTTTTTTGAAATCTCGATTGAAGTGAGGTTGGTCGTAGTAATAGTTCGCCCAGGCATGAGCACAGCCTTTAGTATGCATGGCTCTTAGTGTTTTTTGAAAGCGAAAAACCTTTGCAAACTCCCTCGGCGTAAGCCCTAAATATTGAGACGTTAATCGTCTGAGGTGACGAGCAGATAAACCAAATTCCGAGCACTGCTTATCAGATAAGTCCATATTAGAATCATGGTGTTGCTCACAATATATTAAATAACGGATTAAGCGTTTATCTAGTTCGCTTGGACGTAAGGCACTCAGCAAGACCTCGGATATGAAGTTGCAACGATTTTGGAATGGCATGCTCTGATAAGCACAGTCATTTAGCACATTAGTTAAATGCCTGGGGAAGACGTCATTTAAATCTGTGACATTTTCTTTATTGCTCCACTCTCCTAGTGGTGTCTTAATGATCCCTTGATGTCCCAATATACGAAATCGTATACCAAAATATGACACTGGCCCTGTCATTTCAAATACTTTAGCCGAGGAGAATGGCTAACAATGAAGGCCTCTTCAGGTGATGTAATGTTGTAAATTATATCTACACAGTTATCTGGAACACTACGATAAAAGTACCTACCCATAGGGACATTAAGTTGCCAAAACTCATGCACCCAATTACTTAATGGAGGTGCAGGCTTGAAGGCAAGATAAGCATTTGAGCGACTTACACGGCCTTGTAAGGAGTAATCATTAATGTTTATTAGCATAATTGAATACCTAACCTTGCTAGTGCAACAAGATAAGAAGCAGCACTTTGTTTACATCAGTCTAATCGCAAAAAACCAAGGTTAATAGATTTAAGTCTCTTATGTGCTAATACTTATGCACAAATGCGGCAGTAATAAGAGAAACGGTTGTGAATTTTAAGAGTTAATCAAAAAGGTAAAACAAGATAGGGAAAGTAAACAATTTAGATAAGTTAGCTGAAAGCGCTATAAGCCAGAATTGGCGGGGTATTGAGGAAGTTTGAATTTATTACAGGCATAAAAAAAGGCACCAAATGGTGCCCGGGACCGGAACAAATTTGATACTAGACAATCAATAACTTAACTAGTTTTGGGTGCTATATAGGTGCTAATGATTTATTTCTTAGCACCCTCTTTAAATTTAAGCACCCAACAAACTGGCTTAACATAATGAGTATAGTCAAAAATCACAGTTCTTTGGACAAAGCCCAAACCACATCTAGATAGTTCAATTTCCCATCACTAGAACCAATTTATATATAAAATTACTCACCAGAGGTTAACGAAATATTCTTCCTTACGATCTCATGATCCTCTTCACCTGGCCAATAGAAATCTGCTTCAATACTATTTTGGCCATCTACATTTAAAGCTCGCATAATGGCAAAGTTATTAATCCCAGACTTTGCGAAAAGGCGCTTTTGATAAACTGTTGTTGCTACTTTTTTTCCATCAACTTCTTTTGTCATGTAGCCAGATTTAGCCACAGCCACATTGGCTACTGCAGGGTTTGGTTTACGAGATATTGGACTACTGGTTACTTGAGAGACTTGCGCCTTAGGGAAGCGGCTCATATCAACAAGCTGATAGGCACTAGCACAGTGTACATCACCACTCATAAAACTGATGGGTACACCAAAATCATGGGAAGCTTTAAGAACATCAGTCAAAAACTCATCTCTTTCGGCATGATTTGTATGATGTGACCACTCATCCATTAAGTCATCTTTCATCCCTGATAACGAAAAGTCAGCAATGTCTACCAAGCCACTCCAGTGAACGACAGGGACAGGAGAAACAATAAAAGCACCTTTAGCCCCTGAAAGACTGTTCAACCAAGTGTTTACTCTGGCATTCTGATCTTTACCTAATAAGCGATAAGCTTCTCTCTCACAGTCATGATGACCACGTACATCAAGCACATAATAATGAAAGTCACCCCTTTGAAAGCTATAGTCCCAATGAACACGAGATAAGTCAGATAAATTAATTGAAGCCTGTGCCCAAGGGTTATGGCTGTGCTGATATTCAAAATAGACTTGTGCAGCAGCTTGCCAAGCAAGGTCTACAACCTTCAGATTAAAAGCGTCATCATCGAATTGGAAAAAATGCCGTAAGAGCTTTATCCGTTCCTCTTTTGTGCGTGACCCCCAGCCGTCCATGATTTCATGATCATCCCAGATCATATAACTTGGATATCGGCCATAAGCATCAGCCAGCGCTTCAAAATTCCAATAGATTTTGTAGTACTCTCGGATCAAACCAATAAGGTGATCCTTAATTTCTTCATCCGTTTTTTGCTTTAACTCATTTTTATGACGAGCAAGGCATTTCCATAAATCCGTCATACGGCCTTTATTGGTATCAAGATATATCTGATCGCCGCCAGCAATCAATAAATCAAGGTTCTCACGCTGTGCTACATCACAGAGTTCAGGCCATGCACCTTCTTTAGGGTGGGCCCAACTATATGGGTCGTGGCAACTGAACATGGCAAATTTGACTTCATCATAATGCTCTTTTGCTGTGGTGAAAAAAGCAGCAGAGGTATCACCGATTACAGTTCGACCTTCTTCTGTAATCTTGGTATCAGGCTCTGAAGTTAGCAGATAGTAATAACGACAGTTTTTCTCTAACTCATCAATGTTGAAGGTATGACATAGACCTTCATCCTTCTGAAAGTCATATGTATATGTTTTGATACCAGCCTGCCCTTGTAACCACTGAGCAACCGGCTTTCCATCCATGCTATCTAGATCACCGCTGAACCCTGATGTCGATAACGACAATGTCCACTTTCCAGCGACAGGTACTTTCACCCAAATTTTGACGAAGTCTGCCCCTGTGTCGCCTATGATCACCATTTGTTGTATACGGGATTTTTTATCTTCAAAGCGTTGCGGTTTTGGTAAGTGATTTCCCATCTGTCTAGCCCCTATTCCCTTGGTAGTAACTAAACAAAATGAGGGAAATATAAATCTGAGTCAAATACAATTGCTCATGAATTAACCAGGTATAGATGAGGCTAAGAAACTTTAAGTCTTTAGGCACAAGTAATAGCAAAGAATGAATTTCCCTTTTTAACCCCTCATTTGAGGGATAAAAAAGGGAAACACCTTAATACATTAAGATCCAATTTTACTTAGCCATACCGCTGAAGATACCAGATAACATTGATCGTCTTCCCAAAAGCTAATTGGGATAAAAACTAGCTACTCTCCAAAAGCAGCATAAAGCATTATAGGAACCATAAAAGCTAACACACCTAAAAACAATGCAGCACCTTTCGCACCAGCAGGGTTCTCCATTGCCAAGCTAGAAATAATAGCGATTTTATTACTTACTCCTTTAACATCCCTATCAAGCAGCACTTTAAATACATCGATCATAAATCTCGTTAGTTGCTTATCTAATTCGCTTTGTCTTGGCATGCTCTTTTTTAAATCCTATTTTCAATAATAGCTCTTACAATCTGATCATCCTTCTCGTTCCAAACCAAGTATTCTTGATCAAAGTAAGTGATAATCCTTGTTTCAATCTTTCTTGCTTTTAAACCTTTTAGTATTCGACCACTATTATCAAGTGGATGCTTAACGCCATCAACAATCGCCCAAGCCTCAATAGGCCAACCCATGGAAAATTTCACCGGTGGTTGTTCGCCAAATACTTTATCTTTTATCTCCGTATATTCAGAGTCACTCAAACCCATTACCGAAGCGCAAGTCATACCGTCACTATTACTTTTCGCGATGCCATGCTCTATATCTCGGTTATCTAGCTCTTTAATGAAAGCATTAAGATGTGTTGTTTTACTAAAGCAAACATCAGATGCATTATCAAAAAAACCGCAACCAGAAATTGCTATAACGATTATCCATAAAATAGGTTTCACAAAGACCTCAAATTAAACTTATATCATTGTTCTTAAATACTTTTGATTAAAAACCCATTGGTTTAGTGGGCTTTAAAACCATCAGACCAAACAGCTCCTTTGGAAGAAACTGTTAACACTTCACTTTCGTTAATAACCTTCAATTGTGAATCACCAACTTCAAACTCAGTAATTGTATAAATGCGTTCACATGTCTTCCAACCAGAACAAGGGCATCGATTAGGAGGTTGATCCCATGCTAGCTTAGCGCGACGTACTAGCTCTTCCATAGCCGTTTCAAAGGAAAGAAAGTCTCCTTGCCACTCAGCATGCACTTCATCTTCAATTGAAAATTTAATCATCAAATGTCTCTAAATATTTATAAATTTACAAAACATTGCGGCTACTATTCAACAGCTTCTCTTTCAATATACCAATAAACAAGAGATGAAAATATCGCAGCTAAAAGACAGCCAAGAACTAAAGTTATCGATACTTCTCCTATGGAATCAACTACCCCTTTGCCTGAAGAAGGAGCACGACCAACTTCATATAAAAATGCACATAGAGAGCTAGAGACGCCAAATGAAATAACTAGGCTAATCACTTTAGGAAATGCAAGTTTACTAAGGAATAGTTTAAAGATGGGATATCCAAGGATTAAATTGATTATGCTTAATGGAATGACAATAAAAGGAGAAAAAACAAAGGCAAGAAGCATGACATAAAACACTAATAGATTATTAGCTATTACTGCCATAACAACTGTATAAAATAAATAAGCTAAGCAGTACCCAGAAAGCATAGATACTATATATGTGGTGATTCGAGCATTTGTATTCATTTTAAGATATTACGCAGATAATTAAAAATCAAAGCTATTTCGATAACGGGCGACTCCAGAAAAAAAGCATGATGATCACAAAAAAAGCCATCATGGATGTTATTGTAAAAATTCTCTGTCCTTTATTATTTCTTTTAAAAATAGCTTGATCTATAGGTACCAGCACCTCATTATTAATTTTTAACGATAAGTTATTATTTTTATAAAAACTAATTTCAATTACTGAACTATTAAATTTCTTTAATAGACCTTCATCACAAGCAATATTAAACGTATCTTCATAAGCTTGGGCTTCCTGATCATATAAAACATAAAAATCTACTTTGTAAGCAACACCTCTAGATTCACGGCATTCGGCAGAATATGAAACACCTCTTTTTATTGAGACCATTGAGCTATCAATTCTTTCAACAGAGATAGCCCTGTAGTTTACAAAAGACCAAGTACATAGAACGAACAAAGCAATGATTACGGCTAGTTTTTGTCGAAGTGTGGTTATTGCGATAATCTTGAGCATTTTATAGTTATCTAAACAAATATTATCTTGTTGATCTTAAACACCTTTAAAGCAAAAGCCCACTGCTTTAGTGAGCTTTGTTGGCCCTAATCACAGAAGTTTCTGCTGCTTACCTCAATTAGGGAATGTTTTGATGTTTGTCTTTTTTGGTCGTTTACCCAGTCTGGGCTTTGGCTCTCTACTAGATATGGCGATTTGGTTTTACTTTCTTTTCGAGAAGCTCTAGCGACTACGTTCTGCGTAAACAATGTTCACTTTATCTAAAGTCACCATTATGCAGTTTCCCTAGTTTGTACATTAAATAAACCATATAAATTAGATTAAAAACTACAAAGATAAAATTTGGGAGATTTTCAGACAAAACACCTACTTGAGTTAAAGTTAGTGGGATAGTAGAAAAAGTCATACTCAAAAATAATGGCACCGGATATAGCCATCTTTTTACTTTTACTAATTTATACAAGGATAAGATAAGAGCCCTCACTATAAAAAAGGCCAAAATTAAGGCGATAAACTCTAAGTACTCATCCTTAAAGAACTCCATATACATTCTTTCCATTTTATTAATGTATTGATCTTAAACACCTTTAATACAAAAGCCCACTGGTTTAGTGGGCTTTGTGAGGCCTAATCACAGAAATTTCTGCTGGTGTAGGCTTTGATGGTTTCTATTTGGTCGTTTACCCAGTCTGGGCTTTGGAGCCTGGCTATTTGATGTTGGTACATTCGGACGGCGCGTACCATGTTTATCATCTCGATAGCTGGGATGACTAGGGTGTCTTGCTTGAACTCCAAACTTCTTACCATGTTGTTTAACATGCGGTACTTGGCTTGCTCTTCTAGGGTGACCATACTGGTTTGTAGTGCTTGGCTATGTTGGGCAGGGTCGATCGCTGGGTGTTGTGTGGTTTGGTTTTCGATAGTTGGAGATTGCGAGTTGGTGGCTTTGAGTTGGCGTTCGCAGTTTATGAAATAGCGGCGGGCTTCGCGGCCTTTTTCGTTCCTTTCTACCATAGCCAGTTCTTTCGCCATATCGAGTGTGATGAAGTAGTCTTTTGTTGCCCCTCTATTCCCGCTCCCCCGTTTTGGGGAGCGGGAAATCACTACAAAATCTAGCCCTTCTTCAAAGCTATATTGATTAACTCTACTTTTTATCCATGTAGCAAAATCACGCCCAACACCTAAAAAGATATGTAAATCTCTTGCTTTAACTGTATCGCAAGTTTGTTCGTTAATAACGTGAGAGTTTAGCGAAAGAATTTCGGCAGAATTCAAGCGTTCTACTTGAGTATGGGAATGAGTATCCATCATTGGACTCCTTTGTTTGAGTATAAACCCGCACCAAATAAGACCAATTATTGGGTGGCAGGAGAAACAGGTTGGTCTTACCGTAAACAAAGAAACGGCGGGTGCAAGCACCCCCTGAAACTCCCACCATAAAGAGGAATTTCACGCACAAAAAAAGCCGATGCTTTAGCAGACGACTTATGCGCCTTTGTTTATTTCGGGAGACCAATCCCGACACTGGATTTTACCAGTGCCTTTAAATGGTAGACCTAAGAGGGATTGAGTGTCAATGAGAGGAAATAAATATAAATGGATTAGTGGTAAAACGATGAAGATTCAGCCTGTAATCTCATCACTAATTGACAGAAGTAAGCGAGGAATACAGCATGAGACACAATGATAATTGTTTTGTATCTTGAGGACTAACTAAAGATTTACGTGGTTTAGGCATATTAGATTCCTCATCCATGAGTGAATTCAATAAAACTAGATCATACTTAAATACCACCCAAATTAAGTTAGGTTTCTGTTTAAATTTTATGTGGAACTAAATGAAACTTACCATTATCATATTTATAACTTTCATTAATAATGGTAGTAGATCCATCACTCATTAGTTCTTGATTTTTTACATGAAGCTCATCATTTACTATTTCAATTTTTCTAATATTACTTGAAACTGAAAAACCACTTAACGAATCAAGCTGATTATTTTTAAACAAAAATGGTTTAAGGGAGTATTGATTTCCACCAGAAAAGTAATAAACCATCATGATTTTTTCACCTTTTATTGAGTAGACTTTAATTTCAGGCGTATGACCTTTTATTACAGTTAATATCCTTGGTATTTTATCATTTTTATACCCAACTAAGTATGTGTCATTTGTAGGACTACAAAACCCTAAATTATTTCTGTATAAAAGTTTACCTTCTTTTATCTTCTTAATGCTTGTTGAAAATAATCTCAGATCTACTTCTGATAATATTTCTTTCTTTTCTACCAGTTCAATGCAGTTATCATTTGATGCATATGATAGCGAGCAGAGACTCATTAGAAAGCTTAGTAATAAAACTTTAGATATTTTCATTTCTAACTCCTACTGTAAACTTAGTCTTTAACATATGTTTCATAATCTCTTTTATACTTATCTAAAGTCCCCTTCCCATTACGAGTATTATAATGATCCTTCCAATATTTTGCCTGTCCATCTAAATCACCTGACTTTGGTAATGGTGAATTTACTCTAAGATAATGCGCCCTTGCCATCCCAGTTGCATAACGATCATTATTTTCCAAGTTATCAAGCTTATTATCAGAGTCTAAAAAATTTGAAATTTTATCTGCCAACCCTGTTTTGTCATAATCTAAAAAATTTTCCCATATATCATTATGAGTTTTAGGCTCCATTTGATAAAGCCCAAGAGCTGGACCTCCGCCCTTTTGAGTTCTATATTTTAAGTGGCTTTCATGAGCAGCCGTACCTAGTAACAATTCCTCAGCAGCATCTCCGCCATAACCTAACTCATTCAAAGTTGGCCTGATAACATCTTCTCTAAACTTTTGACTTTTTGATCTTGTATCTATTGATTCACTTGGAATATCTTCAGTTTCAAAAGATTCTTCATTACTCCTATCCAGGTCCCTCTGTGCTTGCTCATTATTAACCCCCCTTTCACGCCACGAAATTCTTCCATCGTTCGAAAAGTAAAAGTCTCGATTAAAAAATGAACCTATATAATGAGATTTAGGAATAAACCCATCCGGATCAATAAAACTCAGCGGGTTATTATACACATAGGCATAACGGTTAAACGCCTGTGAATTGTAAGGATCTGGAATCTTTGCATCCGCACTCACAAACCTCCCCAGTTCAGGATCATACACTCGCCCATTCATGTGGATTAGGCCAACATTGTCCAGCATTTCATGGCCAGTAAAG
>NZ_JXYC01000014.1:0-179210 GCF_000967665.1 Marinomonas sp. S3726
TCTGGTTCTGGCTCTGGTTCTGGTTCTGGCTTAACTTCCACTTGTGCGATTTGAATTTGCTCGCTCACACTTGGAATATCATTTTCGATTGGTGGGGTAATATTTGCTTTTACAGGTGACTCTACTACAGGCTGAGGCTCTATCACGGGCTGAGGCTCTGGTTTAAGCAGAGGCTCAATCTGTTTAGTTTCAGCCTTAGCTAAGCTAGTTATCTCACTTTCACCTAAATCACCTTGCATACCAATATCGATTAGAACGCCCACATCTCCTGCTGCTTGCGCACCTTGAGTCGTCGGCCTTAAGATAAGCGCTAAAATTAAAGCATGGCAGACTATCGCGATAAAAGAGGCACCAAATATGTGTTTCCAAGTCATCATTTTTTACACTAACCTGCCTGTTTTAACTTGGTCACAAGATAAACACGGGTTAGCCCAGCTAACTCAACTTGTTTAAATACTTGCTGTAAACGGGCTACGGGTAGGTCTTGATCTGCACTAATTTGAACTAAGAAATCATCTTGCGCTTCAGATTTAAGATAAAGCTGTTTTAGACGATCTGATAGTTCGTCTTGCTTTAACTTATCACCATTTAAATAGATACCAAGCTCTGTACTCACGAGAATTATGGCAGGAGACTCATCTTGTTTAATTTCACTTAATGAATCTGGTGGAGTAATAGGAACGGCATCTGTGGCACGTATTTGACCTGCGACCATAAAAAAAATCAGCATGAGAAATACCACATTAATGAGTGGCACTAAATTATCATCAGAGTTTTTTTTGTTGGAATCACTTGCATTAAATTTCACGCTAATTTCCTTTTAGCGCTGCTGCAATGGAGACATTCTTAGCGCCTGCTAAGGTTAATTGATCCAGTAAACCAACAAGCACACCTGTCTCTATTTCAGGCTTTGCTTTTATCAAAAATACCGCGTCAGGATTCTCCGCCACTAAACTAATCAAGCTAGCTTTATCAGACATGAGAAAGTCTTGATTATCTGAAATAAAGCGACCTTTGTTATCAAGAATTTCTAAACGCATAACATCTGTTTTCGATTGGCTCGTCGCCGTTGGCATAGACACATTAATTTGTCGCCAAGGAATAAAACTCGACGACAACATAAAGAAAAGTAGGAGGATAAACACCACATCAATCAGTGGTGTAAGGCTAATGGCTTGGCGTCTCTTCGTATTAGACTGATTAAGCCGCACAATCTTGCTCTGGCATAGCTTCGGACTGGTCAAGTAAGTTGAGTTTAGCCTCTTCGATTTCACCTTTATGAGTGAAGACTTGAGTCACAGAATCACTCATAAGAAAGACAACACGCTCTACCTTACGCTCAAATAGTGCATGCATAGCAACTACAGGTATCGCAACAGCAAGACCAACGGCCGTGGTCAAAAGTGCTTGCCAAATACCACCAGATAAAACAGAAGGGTCAACCTGACTTCCTGCCGACTCCATATTCTGAAAGGCAACTATCATACCTAGAACCGTACCTAACAAACCTAACAGAGGGCTCAGAGTGGCAACGACTTCAAGAGGTCTCAAATAGGCTTTCAATGATTGAATTTTTTCATCTGCTAAACGCTCTATTTCTTCTTTAACCAAGGCTAGATCATAGTCTTGTTTAGATAACTCTGTCATAGCAAACGCGACTACAGCTGAAACAGGACGCTTAGTTTTAAGGCTCTCTATTGCTTGCTCTGGATGAGCTTTACGCCAATGGGACAAGGCTAATTTTAAGTCTTTATCCGATTCCGCTTTGAGGCCAATAAACTGCCAGCTTTTTAAGATAATGATAGTTAAAGCAAACGCAGAGAATAGGCATAGAATCCAAACAACAGGGCCACCTGTTTGCAGGAATTCAACAAGAGGAGAAATGCTTTCATGTTGTAACAGGGTATTTAACTGAGCATCAAAATCTGAGCTAATCTCTTGATTTGTAGAGACTTGATTTGTAACAGTCTGGCTTGAAGAAACATCAGTAACGATTTCAGCTGTCTCTGTCATCTGGATACCCTCAACCATCTCGCTAGTAATACTTGAGTCAGTATTGGTTGTAAGGTCATTTACATTGGGATTTGCTGCTGAGTTCGCCACTTTAATCTAGCCTATTACACATCATAACATGCAAACAATAACTATTATCAATAGCGTTTGCAACATGTTATTCAGTTAGTTCAATAACACTTGATTATTCAATCTATAACCAAATTGGAAACCATTTATAAAAAGCCATTAACTTTCGTTTCTTTACATAAATACTGAATAGTTTTTCGAATGAAATGTGGAGATTATTGGCTTTTAGCAGAATCCCCTGTAATTCGTCTAATTTATTCCATTACAATATGGAGATATTGTGCAAATGCTTTTATTTAAACAGTTTCATCTTAGGTTTTAGCCACTAGCTCATGAGGTTAGCGTCTTAACTTAGCCTGATCCTTGACTACAATTAGTAACATTACTCAGCTTTCTAACAATAGCCAAACGCCAATAGAACGCAGAAAGATACAAAACCTTCAGGGTAAAACGGCCAATTTTTATTATATTTAAAAGCACTTTAAGCAAGAAAAAGAACAACAACTTTCAAAGCAATAACAACAAAAACCTCTACTCTCAATTTTGAAGGATGAATAAGGGTTGAAGATAAGGACATTTATCATGGGTTGGTATGCTTCAACATACGTTAAATGAGATCTTATGATTTTTGCAAAATTAGCTCTTTTTTCACTACTGATTATATTCAGCAAAGTAAGTTTTGCCGAAGAAACATCAGTCTCTATTGAGGTCTCTAGAGACAAGGTCAACCAAGCAAGCCAGTTGGCAAGCCAATATTGGCAAGGACCAACTTCTGGCCCTAAAGCGGCTCAAGATAAAAATATTATTTTTGTTGCCGCAGACCTTAGAAATGACAGTATAAAAAGCCTCTCTCACAGTGTGATAGATGCCATAGACAGCATAGGCTGGAATATCAGTTTTCTGGATGGCTATGGCTCTGATAATGGCCAAGCCAGCATATTAACAAGAGCCATTTCCAGTAAACCAGATGGCATCATCCTTGGTGGCGTCGACATAAAACAAAGAAAAGAATTGCTTAAAGCAGCGAAAACCTTATCTATTCCTGTGGTTGGTTGGCATGCTGGAGAAATCGCCGGCATTCCAGCAGATGAGTCAATTTTTTATAATGTTTCAAGCGATCCAATTGAAGTAGCAGAGTTGGCCGCCCACTACACCATTATTGACGGCAATGGCCAATCAAACATTGTTATCTTCACTGATACCAGCTTTAGCATTGCCAAGACAAAATCTGATGCCATCATCAAGACCATAGAAGATTACTGCTCTATGTGTAATATTTTGGCCATTGAAGACATGCCAATCGCTAAAATCCCGCAACAAATGCCAGCGACCATAGCGCGATTAATTGAAGAGTTTGATAACAAAATCACGCACTTCGTCGTCATTAATGACCTCTATATCGACTTTGCTCTACCTTCACTTTTATCTTCTAAGCTTTCAGCTCAATATTTACCCCGCAGTATTTCTGCTGGAGACGGCAGTAAAGCTGCCTACAAACGAATCGAAACCAATACTTTGCAAGTGGCGACTGTGCCTGAACCTTTAGTGCTTCAAGGCTGGCAGATTGTTGATGAGCTAAACCGTGCTTTTAATAATCAAAAGCCAAGCGGTTATACCGAAAGAGCACAAATAATTAACCGTCAAAACATGAAAAAGTATGTCGACAAGAGCAACAACTACGACCCAGACCAACAATATCGCAAAGCTTATCTTCAGCTTTGGCATTAAGGTTTAACACATATGAATACACCTAAAATCACCCTGGGCTTTAGATTTATATTCTCTGCGCTACTTGTCCTAACTTTGTTATGTTCGTTGGGCTTTTACGTTATTAACTCCCTCTCTAATATTCGCAGCATTATTGATTATCAATCTAACCAGCACATTAATAAGTTAGCGATCAATTCATCTGTAAGCCGTGAAATGTTCATCCTGTCTAATCGTATCCAGCTATTAGAGCAATCACTGCTTTATGATAAGGAAATACTGAACAAGGAAGGCCAGTTTATAGAGCAAAAGCTAAATGAAATTAGAGCCTTATCCGATTCCACTAACTTCTCTCAACTTACCGATGTTTTTATTCGAAACTTTCATAGATTTATCGATAACTCTCTGTCTTTAAACCAAATTTTAAGAGAGTTAAATAGCGCAGATAAAGAGCTCCTCGATATACTAGAAGCGCTGGATCTTTCCGTAAGTGAGAACCACTTAAATAATGTACTACGCCATGAAAACACTCACATCAGCACACCAGGGGATAACTTTCATACTAGTAACAATGTATTAGAAGGGGCCATCACTCGTTTACGTGTAACCTATTTAACAATAGGCAAACTGACAGCTACCATAAGAAGTCGGATCACACCCGATACGGAAGAAGTATTAATCATAGAGATAGAAAACCAGCTGGATATTTTTGAACTCCACCTGTCGAACCTTAATGGTTTGTACTCTCCCATTATTGAGAACAAATTAAAAACGAAACAGAGCCTTGATCAATACCGCCAAGTACTACAAAAGCTGCAAAGCAAACTAGCTCAACGCTGGCGTATCCTCTCATCACTTGCCAAGTCAGAAGATGAGCTTCTAACTCAAGTCGAAAAAACAGAAGGCAGTGTAAAATTCAGCGCTATTTTGCTGAAAAACCAATTAAAAACTGAAATCCAAACACTGCGTTTAGAGGTGATTTATTTCGCTGGCTTTATCCTTATTTTCAGCGGCATTGTCTTTATTCGCCAAATCCATAAGCACATTAAATCTCCAATCAAGACCATCATCACACGCTTTAATGAAATAGAGGCTGACCAGTTTAATCAGGTCATTAAACTGCAGCGTCAGGATGAGTGGAATACGATAGAAAAAGCCTTTAATAAGATGAGTCGTAGACTCGATGAAACCTACCAAGAACTACAGGCTGAGCGAATTAAGCTAAATCACCTAGCTCACCACGATGTGCTCACAGGTCTTGCTAATAGATTGCAAGTTTACCAAGACATAGAACACTGCATTAAAAAGTCTCAACAAACTGGGGCTAAATTCGGCTTACTCTTTTTAGATATTGATCAGTTCAAGCATGTGAACGACAGCTTAGGCCATGGTATGGGAGATCAGTTACTTAAACTTATCTCTAAACGTTTACGTGAAACAGTTGCTTCTGATGGCATAGTGGCACGCTTAGGCGGTGATGAGTTTATGGTTATTTACCCTGACGAACAGAACCTCGCCTCATTGCAAGACAGAGCGGAAGAGTTAAATTGTACCCTTAACTTACCTTTTGAACTCAATGCCAATAGTGTCTTTGCTGGCAGCAGTATAGGCGTATGCCTCTACCCAGAGCATGGCGATACTTTAGAGAGCTTGGTTAGTAACGCAGATGTAGCCATGTACCATGCTAAACGTAAGGGTCGAAACACCTATAGCGTTTACCAAGCGGAGATGTCGACCGAAGCACACAAGCTACTACAATTAAGTTCAGGTATTCGTAAAGCGATAGAGAATGATGAGTTCTTTATTCATTACCAGCCTCAATACAATTTGCTCACAGATGAAATTATTGGCGCTGAAGCCCTCATTCGATGGAATCACCCTGAAATGGGGCTTATCACGCCAGACAACTTCCTACCGATTGCAGAGAAAACCGGCATAATCACAGAAATAGATACCTGGGTATTTACCCGTGTTGTGAAGCAAATTAGCCAATGGCGAGACGAAGGTATCGATCTAACAGATAAGTTCTTCTCCATTAATTTCTCTGCAAGAAAGTTCTTAAGCCCAGACTTGCCTGATGAGTTGTTACACTTGCTTGAGAAGCATAACTGCCCGACTAACTGCATCACGATAGAGATTACAGAGCAGGACCTTGTGGCTAACCTAGACGACTGCTCTGAAGCCATCATAGAACTCCAATACAATGGCTTTAAAGTCGCAATTGACGACTTTGGCATTGGCTATTCATCATTAAACTATTTAAAACGTCTACCTGCCCAATGCTTAAAAATAGATAAGACTTTTGTTGCTGATCTAGATGCAGAAAAGCAAGGCACAGATTCTGCTATAGTGAACGCCATCATTAATTTGGGAACTAATATGTCTTTAACCCTCATTGCAGAAGGCATAGAAACAGAAGAGCAGAAACAAAGCCTTATCCGAGAGGGCTGCCATTTAGGACAAGGTTATCACCTGAGTTATCCGATTCTGCCTGATGAGTTAAGTAAGTTAATGAGAATTAATGTTAAAAGCGCTTGAAAAAGCGCTTAACATGCCACATATATCCTTTTTGCCGTGAATTATATTGATATAAGTCATGACATCTAACCAAGCATCTTAATACGACATTCAAAATATTTCGTTAAGATGGTTTTTATTAGGACACTTTTGGCGGCCTTTATGAATTCAGTTTCCATCATTTCTGACTTTACTCACTTGTTACCAGCTTCAACCAGTGCCGAGCAGCTTGCCTGCATTAAGGTCACCGGCCCTGACAGCGTTAAATTTTTACAAGGACAAACCAGTTGTGACTTCACCCAACTCACACACGAGCAGGGTCTACAGGGAGCGGTATGCAATATTAAAGGCCGAGTTATTGTTAATTTTTATGCCTTTCTTCGAGGTGACGACATACTCCTTATCATGGCGTCCGACCTGATTGAAACTAGCCTTAACCACCTAAAAAAGTTTGCTGTCTTCTTCAAAACCCAACTAGATAGTGCCCAAGAAGACTTTAAAGTCGACTATGTTTTTAGCCAAGATAACTTGCTAACTAAACAAGAGATGCCTTTTGCATGTGAAGCCATTGCGCCTTCTCATATATTGGCCCAACTATGCCAAGCTGAGGTTAATCATTATCTATACATTCGCCCAAGCGATGAACAAAACGCACCTCAAATCCCAGACAAAAATGATGACTTATTTGGCTTAAGCTTATTAAGTGGCCAAGCTTTGATACAAGCAGAAAATACAGAGAAGTTCATTCCACAAATGCTAAATATGCAGTATACCCATGGAGTGAACTTTAAAAAAGGCTGTTATACAGGGCAAGAAATTGTTGCTCGTATGCAATACAGAGGTAACCTGAAAAAGCACCTCTACCTCTTAAGCGCTCAAGAGAAATTAACACTCTCAGCGGCTATGAAGCTTGCCAACCAAGATGGAAAAGAGGTTGCTGAAGTCGTGAGCTCAGTAACCTTAGGAAGTAACACTTTAATTTTTGCCATTATTGGTGATGAGTCAGCTCAAGCACCTTTATTTTATCAAGGCACACCTCTCACCCTTGAACCTTTACCTTACAATCAATAGCAGCAATAACTAACACCTTATCACTCTAAAAGAGCGATAAGGTTTGGCCTTGTTGAGCATCATCAGCTAAGCGCCAATCAATTTCTGTTTTACCCTGCTTCTTTAGATACTTATTTGCTAAAGAAAAGTGCTGACAGCCTAAAAAACCACGATACGCAGATAAAGGCGATGGATGAACAGACTCTAAAACCAGATGCTTTTGCCTATCAATTGCCTTGCCTTTTTTCTGAGCATAAGAGCCCCAAAGCATGAAGACTAACCCTTGATGCTCATGGTTTAATAATTCGAATACTTTATCAGTAAAGGTTTCCCAGCCTTTTCCTTGATGAGAGTTAGCTTTGGATTTTTCCACACTCAAAACACTATTAAGCAGCAATACACCTTGCGCCGCCCATGCTTCTAAATTGCCATGTGACGCAATTGGAATATCCAAATCTTGATTCAACTCTTTATAAATATTGACCAAAGAAGGGGGGACTTTCACTCCAGATTTAACGGAGAAGGATAAGCCATGGGCTTGGCCTGGCCCGTGATAAGGGTCTTGGCCTAAAATGACCAACTTAACCTGATCAAAAGGGGTTAACTTAAAGGCATTAAAGCAGTCTTCTTCAGTTGGAAATATCTCTACTCCTGACTCTCTTTGTGACGTAATAAAAGACTGTAAAGACTGCATATAATTTGCATCAAACTCAGCGGCTAATTTCGCTTGCCATAAGGCTTCCAAGGGCATAATGACTCTTACTCAAATCTAAACATATTTAATGACTAGGACGTTTTTGAGAGCTTGCTTTGGGCAATATCTTCTAGCACTTCCTGTTTAAAAGCATGATAACACTGTATTGCTTCTACATCTTGGGCTGTCGAGACATGCTTAAGTAACAACCAAGCCATTTCACGTATTTTGTAAAGTAATTGATAGTTATCAAAATCACCGGTGAGAACTTCTAGCGTTAGCGACTCATCATAATTTGCCAAAAAGTACTCTTTCTGAGGAGTAGAAAAATTATGGGATGAAAAAATCAAAGCCAGATCAAACAAAGCATCGCCCATTCCGGCATATTCCCAGTCAATCACCCAAAAATGCAATTCATCAGCCAAACAGTTTTTAGGGTTAATATCGTTATGGCACATAACGGGCAGATAAGGTCGTATTTTATTCAAGTAAGAAAATGACAAATCTTGCAAAAAACTAACTTCATGTCGTAATAAATTGTCTTTTGATAACCTTTTTTCACAGGTATCAAGATAGGCTTCTATCACATTCTTTACGTCATAATGCGCTTGGTTTGAGGGCATTTGATGGATTAATCGAGTACTTTTTGCCAGCCTTAGGATGTCTGAGTCCGTATGATTAACCTGCCAATCAAAGGGCTTTTGAGCAACAAATTGGCTAACCATCAGGCCAGTTTCCTGATCAAAATAAAGACAGGATGGAGAAATTACCGCCTCTTGCGCCTTAGTTAGGGCTATTTTTTCAGAAATTCGTGAGATCTGGAAATCTTTCTCATCAAGCCCAGGTACACGTAAAACCCACCTAGGCTGTCCTTGCCAAGAGAGACAATAGGCCTTATTTGAATAGCCGCCTTCTAAAACATCTATGCTGAGTTCAATTGCAGGCGGAATCAGATGTTTAATTTTATCTAAATGTTCTAATAATGTTGTCATTTTCAATCATTTTATTGCCAGATTTAGATACGGCTGTCAGAATGACTAATAGTCGTATCTGAGTCAATAGACAGGCATAAGCAGAGCAATGAATAAACACGAAGACATAATTCGTAAAATCCAGGACAAACTGGACACATTAAGTAAATCTGAGCGCAAAGTTGCAGAAGCAATTTTATCAGACCCAAAATCAACCATTCATTCCAGTATCGCAAAATTAGCTGCCCGAGCTGAAGTGAGTGAGCCAACCGTTAACCGTTTCTGCAGAAGCTTGATTGGTAGTGGTTTTCCAGATTTCAAAGTTGCCTTGGCACAAAGCCTTGCAACAGGCACACCCTATGTAAACTTAAATGTTGAGCCTGATGATGCTCCTGGGGCTGTCACTAATAAGATTTTTGAAGCAGCTAAGAACAACCTTACCCGTGCTCAAGAATTATTGCCGCCTTCCTTAATTAGCCGTGCAGTAGATATTCTTGCTCAAGCACGTCGCATTGAGTTTTATGGACTAGGTGCATCAGGTCCTGTTGCTCAAGATGCTCACCACAAGTTCTTCAGGTTAAATATGCCTGTCGTGGCCTACATAGACATTCTAGTGCAACGCATGGCTGCTGCTGGTACTCACCCAGGCGATGCTGTTGTAGTGATCTCTTATACAGGCCGTACCCTACCCTTGATCGAAACCGCACGAGTTGCCCGTGAAGCAGGTGCAACTGTCATAGGTTTAACGAATCCAAACTCACCTTTGACTGAGCATTGCTCTATTGTATTGCCAATTGAAGAGACAGAAGATACGGACATTTATACACCTATGAGCTCACGTATTGTCTATCTCACCCTGATAGACGCTTTAGCAACGGGTGTATTACTAAAACGTGGCCCTGAGTTTAATGCACATCTGCGTAAACTTAAGACCAGTGTTAAGGATACCCGCTTACCGAAAGAGTAAAGCTTATATAAAGATTAAGCCCGCTAACCAAATAAGTTAGCGGGCTTTTTGTCGTCTTTACGATGCATTTTTTGCCAACGCCTCAATTACAAAAAACTAGATTAGTATTTTGCAAAGAATAAGAGCATTTCGAAATTTCGCCCTCGTTTTCTGAAAGACAGTTCACTCGTCAACCACCTAGACTAAAGATGAAGGCTTTTATCTATATGCTCAGCTGGGAAAATATATCCTTTTTTCCTTCTAGCACTTCATTTTGTAACCCACGTCGGTGCAGTGGTTTTCAACTCACATAAAAAATAATCAAAAAAACTTATTAAAGTTAAAAGAACCAGGAAATAAAATGATAGAAAACAATTTAATAATCACCTTTACCTTTCTAGTTTACCTTGCGGTAATGCTAGGAATAGGTTTATACGCTTACAAACTAACCTCAAGCTCTGAAGATTACTTCTTAGGCGGTCGATCTCTAGGCCCTTGGCCAACAGCGCTCTCTGCTGGTGCTTCTGACATGAGTGGCTGGTTGCTACTTGGTCTGCCTGGCTATGCTTTTGCTGCTGGCATGGAGTCTATCTGGTTAGCAGGTGGCCTTTTATTAGGTACTTGGTTGAACTGGTTAATCTGTGCAAAAAGATTACGTACTTACAGTATTCAAGTGGATAATGCGCTTACTATCCCTGAATACTTATCTCGCCGTTTTAAAGATAATTCCAAATTGCTGCAGACTATTTCTGCCTTTTTCATTTTACTTTTCTTCCTTTTCTACACAAGCTCGGGCTTAGTAGCAGGTGGTAAACTGTTTGAAACTGTATTTGGTCTGGATTACTCAACAGCCGTTATCATAGGTACTGTTTGTGTTGTTTCATACACGCTATTTGGTGGCTTCTTAGCGGTTTCTTGGACTGACTTGGTACAAGGCCTTCTCATGGCAGCAGCACTTGTTATCGTGCCTGTTATTGCACTTGATGGTTCTATCTCTGAACTAAGCGCTAACCTTGAAGCGAAAAACCCTGAGTTACTAACCCTTTGGAACAATACAAAAGGCGAGCCTTTAACTTGGATCAGTATTGCCTCTCTTGCTGCTTGGGGCTTGGGTTACTTTGGTCAGCCTCATATCCTAGCGCGTTTTAAAGCTTGTCGTTCTAACCAAGATATCACCACAGCACGTCGTATTGCCGTTTCTTGGACTGCCCTTTCTATGGCTGGCGCTCTGCTGATTGGCTTTGTTGGCATCATCTATGTTGACGCAAACCTAGGTGGTAGCTTGGCTGATGGCGAGACTATCTTCATGATCTTGGTGAATGCAGTTTTCCATCCAGTTGTTGCAGGTATTCTACTCGCCGCTATCTTAGCTGCCATCATGAGTACTGCTGACTCTCAACTATTGGTTTCTTCATCTGCACTTGCAGAAGATTTCTACAAGCAGCTAATCCGCAAAGAAGCTAGCAGCAAAGAAATCGTAATGGTTGGCCGTGTTGCCGTTATTGCTTTGTCCCTATTAGCATTAATGCTAGCGCTTAACCCAGATAGTTCGGTACTTGGCCTAGTCTCTTATGCATGGGCAGGATTTGGTGCAGGTTTTGGTCCAGCTATCTTGTTCAGCCTATTCTGGCGCAGAATGAACCGCAATGGTGCCTTAGCGGGTGTCTTGGTAGGTAGTATCACTATCGTTGTCTGGAAACAGTTAAGCGGCGGTATATTTGACCTTTACGAAATCGTCCCTGGCTTTATCTTAGCCTCTATCTCTATCGTCCTTGTTAGCTTGATGACAGCATCAAATGACGAAATCGAAACGACTTTCGATGAGTATGAGAAAAAACTAGATACCATGGCGTAAGCCAACTTTTATCAATGGCTCGCTTCTCCCCCCGAAGCGAGCCATTTTTTCCCTTCGCAATTTTTCTTACTTCACAACTGATAAAACAACCAAACTCCATATACCGAATCAGAATTATAAGAAGCTCTCAATCACAGCGGCTTGTTGTTTTCTGCCTTCTGGATCTGCTTGTGTTTTCAGTTCACAAAAAGCATTTGACCAATCTGAGGTCCGGACTCTAACTGCTGGGTTAGGGTGATTCACACAGTCGAGAACAACTTTCGCAACCTCATCACAGGTTTGATAAATACCTGTTTCGCTACGCCCTTGAACACCCCCAATATACTTTTGCAAGATAGGTAAATATTCATCATCTAACATGCCACCAGACTGCGCCACTTGAGCCAGCACATTATTACCAAACTCAGAGCGAATGCCGCCTGGCTCAATCAATGAAAATTTAATATTAAAACTGGGTTGAATATAACTGGCCATGGACTCGGTATAACCTTCTACAGCAAATTTTGCAGCACAGTAAATCTCATTAAAAGGTTGCCCAACTAAACCGCCCACAGATGAAATATTAATAATATGGCCTGACCTTGCTGCTCGCATAAAAGGTAAAACGGCTTTTGTACAGCGAACGACCCCCATATAATTTACATCCATAACCCATTGGATATCATCTTCACTCGCCTGCTCTGTGCTCCTTACAAACCCAGCACCAGCATTATTTATCAACAAATCAATTTGGCCTTCTTGCCCAATAATATCAGCCACACATTGATTCACATTAGCGCTATCTTGCACATCCAGCCGCTTAATGGTGACAGCCATATCTGACGTAATTTGTGACTCTAAATTAGATTTTTTCTCTAGGTTACGCATGGTGGCATAAACATGAAAACCCTGTTTTGCCAGCATCAGCACCATACTTAGCCCTAACCCTGTTGACGTTCCTGTCACTAAAGCAATTTTTTTCATAACTCTCTCCCACATAAAGTAAACTTGTGAGTGCATATTAAAAACTTCAAATTAAAAAGTAAACTATTAAGTTTACTTTTTGGTTTCTAGACAAAAAAAAGCCGACTAGACCGGCTTAAACACTTACTGTGTGAACCCCCTCAATTAAAGTCTGGTAAAGTGATCAAGCTGATGGTGGATATCCTTAGCTGAGACAAGAATACTATTCCCCTCAAGCAAACCTCCATTTTCTAGGAATTGGTTAGTACTGCCGCCAGCTTCCTGTACTAGGATCAAACCCGCTAAGCAGTCCCAAGAATTAATATGAGGTTCGTAATAGCCGATAAGACGACCCGCTGCAACATAAGCCAGCATAAGAGCACCTGAGCCATTGCGAATAAACATGCCGCCTTCGTCCAATAAACCTTGTAGGAAGTGCAGACAATGGCTCGAAGGTACGCGATGAGAAGTCCCCACACCCATTACGCCAGCTTGGACAGAGTCAATATTTAGCGCTTTGACTGCCTTGCCATTTACCTGACAACCGGCACCCGATAAGGCAGTAAAGAGCTCATCCGCATTAGGGTCATAAACCAAACCAAAAGCAATTTTATCTTGCTGCATCAGGGCAATAGAAATACACCAACTGGGCAATCCGTTCACAAAACAAGACGTACCATCAATCGGATCGACAACCCAAAGGTAATCATTGTCTCCTTTTAATATGCCCTGCTCTTCACCTAAAAAATTATCCACTGGATAAGCTTCTTGTATTTGCTGAAGAATCACCTGTTCCACATTTTTATCAGCAATACTCACCACATCTTGCGGCTCTGTTTTGGTTTCAATCACCAATTCTTCACGTCGCTGAAAATAATCTAATGCCAACTCTCCAGCCACTTTGATGACGTTTTTTGCCAAATCAAAACGAGCAACAACCTCGGCATCTACCAAGCCTTTTTCTAAAAACATAACTCTGCTCCAACTTAATTCGCTTTAACCAGCACCAATCCTCGATCAGCAAAATTTATTTGCACATCAGAACCCGCAATCAAGCCTTGCTTGAACTGATAATCCACTACAAACAAACTACCTAATTCACACTCAACATCGTATTGCATCTGATTTCCAAGATAGGTTGCATGGCGAATATTCCCTGTTATTCCAACTTGATTTCCCGCACTTGCCGTTAACTGGATAGCATCCGGTCGAATAGCAAGTTTGGCAGGCCCTAGACTAAACTCTCGCGCAGGAAGGTATTTCTGCAGACCTGCAATATCCACATTAACCCTGTCATTAGCCCGATCAAGAATCTCCACATCGACTAAATTCGCATCACCAATAAAGTCCGCAATAAAGCTCGAGTTAGGCTCCTCATATAAGGTTTTTGGACTACCTTCTTGGGCTATGATTGATTTATTCATCACTATGATGCGATCAGAAACGGCCATAGCTTCTTCTTGATCATGGGTAACATAAACAGCGGTGAGACCGAGTTTTTGCTGCAACTCACGTATTTCTTCCCTTACTTGACGACGCAATTTTGCATCTAGATTAGATAAGGGTTCATCTAACAGTAGGACCTCTGGTTCTAGGACTAACGCCCTTGCCACAGCAACCCTTTGCTGTTGCCCACCAGAAAGTTCACTAGGTAAACGCTCTCCATACCCATGTAAACCAACAAGCGCTAAGGCATCTTCGCTTTTTGCATGGGCTTCTTGTTTATTGACGCCACTTGCCACTAGGCCATACGCCACATTTTGCACCACAGACATATGAGGAAATAAAGCATAGGATTGAAACACCATGCTGACATCCCTATCGGTGGCAGGCAGCTGAGTCACATCTTTACCACCAATTAAAATCCGCCCTGCACTCGCATGCTCTAAGCCTGCAATCATGCGTAGCGTGGTCGTTTTACCGCAGCCACTTGGCCCTAAAAGGGTAACTAGATTACCCGGCTCAACTCGAAAAGAGACATCGTTAATCACGGTGACATCACCATAATTTTTAATGACATGGTCAAATACAACACTGCCTTTATCATGATTAGACTTCATTACTCAGCCTCCTTTAATTTCAATGGTGCATTAGAATTTTTCTTAATCGCATTTGAAAGTCGATTACTGCGTCTTAACTTACGCTCACCGACCAATAAATTGATTGCCAAGATCACACTTAACATAACCAGAATAAGCACACTGCAATAGGCAATCGCGATACCGAACTCGCCATTTTCCACCAATCCAATAATGTAAGAAGTAGCCATATTGTGATCCGCGCTCACAAGGAAAATCACAGCACTAACAGAGGTAATTGCCCGCACAAAGCTATACGTCAGTGCGGCAATAATGGCAGGTCTAAGTAGAGGTAAGATGACATTTCTAAAGGTGCTAAAACTGTTTGCACCTAATGTTAGAGAAGCTTCATCCAAACTTTTATCCAACTGACTCATGGCGGCTATCCCGCCACGGACACCCACAGGCATGTTTCTAAAAACAAAGCAGATAATCAGAATGACGCCGGTTCCCGTCAGTTCAAGAGGTGGCACATTAAAAGCGAGGATATAACTTATCCCGATAACAGTTCCCGGGATAGCAAAGCTCAACATGGTGCCGAACTCAAACCCTGACTTCCACTTAAAGGATTGACGAACCAAAAGGTAAGCGGTTAATAAGCCAACCGCAGCCGTTAAAGGCGCTGCTATGGCAGAGATACTCAAGGTAGTCCAGAATGAATCCCATGCAGCACCTTGCCAAACAAGCCCTAATTCAGTCCAATTTAAGGCAAAAGCATCTTCATAATGCTGCATAGTAAAGCTGTGATCATAGCCCCAGCTCTTCACAAAACCGCCAAACATTATCATGCCGTAAATGACTAAGGTAAGCAGAGCCCAAGGTAAGGCAATGCTGTAACAACTCATTTTTAGCATAGGATTTAAGCCCATATGTGCACCTGAATCAGCTTTACCAGATACAGTGACATAGGACTTTTTACCTAACCAGATTCGCTGGGCGAAGAAGGCACTTAAGGTAAAGGCTAGTAATAAAATAGCGAGAACAGCCGCATAACCTTGATCATTTTGCGCCCCTACAATGGCAAAGAAAATCTCTGTGGAAAGCACTTCAAAATTGCCCCCCAGAACCATAGGGTTTCCAAAGTCCGCCATACTTTCGATGAAGCTTAACAAGAATGCATTAGCCAGCCCTGGTCGCATCAAGGGTAAAGAGACATTTTTAAAGGTATTCCAGCGGTCAGCTCTTAAGGTTTGAGACGCTTCTTCCATTGAAGGGCTCACCCCTTCTACGACACCGATTAAAACTAAGAAGGAAATAGGAGTGAATGAAAGTACTTGGGCAAAAAGCACCCCAGGTAAGCCATATAACCAGCGGCTTGCTTCCAGGCCAAAGAGATCAGCAAAAAACTCTGTCACCACCCCAGAACGACCAAATAATAGAATGAGGGCCAAACCAATCACGAAAGGCGGAGTGATAATAGGCAATACAGTTAATAGCCTTAACTGCTTTTTCCAAATAAAGCCGGTACGGGTAACAATCAGTGCGAAGGCTAAACCTAAACCTGTGGTAATAGTGGCAGTCAGCAAGGCTAATGTCAGGGAGTTCCATGCAATACCGCAAGAAACAGAACGGGTGGTACAACCTAAGCCCCAGATTTTTTCATCAAAAAATTTATCGATAAAAGAAGCACTTGAGAAAGCACCTTGATTGTCCTGAAAGGCACTGATAAGCACTTGGCTCACCGGATAAAATACGAACACAGTCACAATAGCAATGATCAAACCTATGCTACTGGTGACAAAAACATCCCCTTTCATTACTCCCCGAGCCGCTAGCCCAGTCGTCAGTAGCATCAACATGGAAAGGCCATATAAAAGCGCCCCGTAACCCATTCCATATTGATTAAATTCCGAGTCTAAAAAGTAGTTCGCGAACAAGCTAAATTGCCAACCACTCACACCAATAGCAAAACCTTGTATAACCAAAAAGGCCAAGCCTAAACTGCCTGAGCAAATCAAATAACTAGCATACGCTCGATCTGACTTCTTCAAGGTTAAAGCTTTTAAGGGTAATAACAGACTAATCACCAAAGGCAACAACCACACCTTATCAGCACTAAAAACCTGAATAAAGGCTGGGCTATAGTCTTCATCAAAAGGATAGCCATCGAACAGCCAGTCGAAGGCGAACAAGCCATCTTCGAGCAAGTACCAGGGCAATATAAAATAGCCAACCCAACCCACAAGTAGCCATAAAACTAATGATTTTTTCACACTCTTCCCCACAAATTAAGTACCGATTAGACAAGGTGGCCCTCACCTAATCGGTCATACAAAGCCAGACCTAACGTGCTAAAGACTTAATTTCATCGTCCCAACGTTGTAATAAGTGACGACGAGTGGCGACTGAACCGTATTTGGCAAAGTCATAATCAATCAGTTTTAGCTCATCAAAATTAGGGGCTTCAGCTGGGATACTTGAGGCTTGATTTGATGGCACTTGGAAAGCATTAACAGATTGAGCAAGAGATTGGATATCAGGCCTTAATGCAAACTCAGCCCACATTTTTGCCTCTTTAAGATGACGTGCGCCTTTGACTATACTCATAGACCCAACTTCGTAGCCCGTTCCTTCACATGGCGCGACAATTTTAAGAGGGAAGCCTTTTTTCACCTGCTTCATAATGTCATGCATAAAAACAATGCCTATGGCAGTTTCACCACGTGCAGCGGCCTTAATAGGTGCTGAACCTGATTTGGTATATTGGCTTACGTTTTTATGAAGCTCTGCAAGGTATTCAAAACTATCTTCTTCACCGAACAACTGCACAAAAGTCGCGAGCGCGGTATAGGCTGTACCAGAAGAGTTGGGGTTAGCAATTTGAACTTCCCCTTTATAAACAGGGTCAGCTAAATCTTTCCAACACTGAGGGATAGGTAATCCCTTTTTCTTAATCAGGTTTTCGTTATAACCAAAACCTAGTGCGCCAGCATATATACCAACAGTTCGATTGTCAGACACTAGCGACTGGTTTTGTGCCCAAGCTAATAAGTTAGGTAGCTCTTTTGCACGATAAGCTTGGGTGAGATTTTCCTTTGCTGCTTGTAGGTGTGGGTCACCTGTCCCCCCCCACCAAACATCTATTTTTGGATTTTTCGATTCAGCTCTTAACTGGGCATAACCTTCCCCAGAGCTTTTTCGGATTAAAGAAACCTTAACACCGGTTTCTTGCTCAAAACGCGTTTCCATCAAACTACACCAATCGGTATCAGCCGAACAAAGTACGTTCAATTTTCCTTTCGCTAGAGCGCCTGTAGACGCAGTTGTAGCGAGTAGTGCAATAGCCATACTTGTTATAAGTGGAGATTTTTTCATTTTTATATTTACTCCTAAGTCAGTTGCAAGGTTGTGCATACGTATGAACAACTCGTTTCATACTACCGATAAAATTTCTTTTGTAAATATAAATTTCATTTTTAAATCTTTATGGAATATTCATTTCAAATATAAAATGACTGAATGAACGGCTACCCTTTAGATTGATCTTTGAAACCTAAGAAGCCAAGGTATCTCTTCGAATCAAGGTGACAGGCACTACTTGATACATGGGGCTAGAAGATGGCTCATCTAGCCTTTTGACTAGGTTATCAACCACAGCTTTAGAAACAAGTTTTGGACATTGCCTAATAGTCGTCAGTGCATAGGATTGATAACTTGCAAGGCGAATGTCATCAAAACCTATCAAGCTCATATCTTGAGGGATGGAAAGCTGGAACTCTTTTCGGGCCGCATCCATGAAACCACAGGCAATATGATCCATACAGAAAAAGACCCCATCAGGTACCTCTTGCTTTGCCAGTAACTGACCCGCTAGCTGATAACCTCCCTCATAATCACTTGTTTCAGATTCCACCTCAGTGATATTTAAGGTCTTGATAGCAGAATGAGAGCTAACTTGCTGAATAAATCCTTTAGTGCGCATGAGACTTGAATAGCTACTAGCTTTTGCCCTTACGACCATGAGATTTTCACAACCAGATTCTATCAAGGATTTTGCAGCAAGTTCACCGCCTCCGACATTATCAATATTTACAATATCAACGCCTGACAGATTGCTTTCTTGATCCGCACGATTCACTAAAATCACAGGTACAGAACGGCTAACAAACTCTTGAACTATGCTCTCACTGGGTGATCCAGAGGTGATAACAACACCACTTAGTTGATATTGCATCAAAGCTTGTAATGAGGAATCGATACCTTGGTTATGGGTGACATCTATCACCATGGGACGAAAGCCTTGTCTTTGCACTTCAATCACGAGCTGATTTAAAAATTCAGATCGAAAAGGATCTTCTAAGCCCGCAGTCACTAAGCCAACCAAATCACTGCGCTGCTTTATCATGGTCTGTGCAGCCTTATTTACTTGATAACCAAGCTCTTTCGCCGCGGCAAAAACACGGTCACGTGTCGCGGCTGAAATCCGGCTATTTTCATCAAAACTACGTGATACGGTTGATTGAGAAACCCCCGCTAATGCTGCGACATCTGCCGATGTCGCCTGTCGTTTATTCATCTTCTTCTCTTCAAGGATGTGAGCCTGCCATTCTATACAAAACACACAACATAATGACAGTTAGCATTTATTTTAAGCAAAAAAAGGCCTACAAACGTAGGCCTAAAACACCAGACACTAACACAAGTGTTAGCCGTCAGAGGAAAAGTTATGACAGGTTAAGGGAGGGAAACAAGCTAGTCGCCCCTTCTTCTGCACCTGTCACCATGGCTCTTTGTGCCACAAAAAATTCACGTCCCATGCCTTGATGTGAAGCAGCAAGGTCATGTTTAGCTTGCTCACGATGAGCAAGGTTTTGACTATCAATTAATAAGCTTAGCTCACCCGTATTTGCATCAAGACGAACCATATCACCATCCTGAATACGACCAATCGCACCACCAGCTGCCGCTTCTGGTGTAAGGTGAATCGCCGCTGGTACCTTGCCTGATGCACCGGACATACGACCATCAGTCACTAAGGCAACCTTGTAGCCTTGATCCTGAAGATTGCCTAGATAAGGGGTTAATTTATGTAATTCAGGCATGCCAATCGCTTGAGGGCCTTGGAATCGAACAACTGCGACACAATCTCTTTTAAGCTCACCATTGATAATGGCATCTGCCAGTTCATGCTGACTGTGGAAAACAGCCGCCGGCGCTTCGATTACACGGTTTTCTTCTTTCACGGCTGACACTTTAATCACAGCGCGACCTAGATTACCGGTTAACAGAGATAAACCACCTTCCTTACTAAAAGGCGCTGTAATTGGCCTTACAACCTCTTCATCTAGACTATCTGGCGTACCATCACGCCATACGAGTTTGTCGTTATCTAGGAAAGGCTCTTTGGTGTAATGAGTTAAACCTTTACCCATGATGGTATTCACATCTTCATGAACCAAACCACCTGCAATCAGTTGTTTAACAAGGAAAGCCATGCCGCCTGCTGCATGGAAGTGGTTAATATCAGCAGGACCATTTGGATAAATACGAGTCAACAAAGGTACCACTTTACTAAGCTCTGCAAAGTCGTCCCAAGTGATGATAATGCCAGCAGCACGAGCATAGGCGACAATATGCATAGTGTGATTAGTTGAACCACCTGTTGCTAACAAACCAACAATTGAATTGACTATGCTGCGTTCATCGACGATTTCATACATAGGGCGGTAATCACTGCCTAATGCTGTAATTTTTGTCGAAAGTTGAGCTGCATAAGTGGTTAGAGCGTCACGCAATGGATCAGTTGGGTTCACAAAAGACGAACCAGGTAACTGTAGGCCCATTAGCTCGACTAAAAGTTGGTTTGAGTTAGCAGTACCATAAAAAGTACAGGTACCCGCACTATGGTAAGAAGCCGATTCTGCTTCTAACAGCTCATCACGGGTCGCTTCACCAATGGCAAATTTTTGTCTTACTGCCGCTTTTTGTGCGTTGGTAATACCAGAGTGCATAGGACCAGCAGGAATAAATAGGCTAGGTAAGTGACCAAAGCGTAGTGCAGCCATCAAAAGACCAGGAACGATTTTGTCACAAATACCTAGGTAAACAGCGGCATCAAACATATTGTGAGAAAGTGCAATCGCTGCACCTTGTGCAATATTGTCACGGCTAAACAAACTCAGCTCCATGCCGTCTTGACCTTGAGTCACCCCATCACACATCGCTGGTACACCGCCTGCGACCTGAGCAACAGAACCCATGTCATGCACAGCTTGACGGATTTTATCCGGATAAACTTCATAAGGTTGATGCGCAGACAACATGTCATTATAAGAAGTAACAATACCGATATTGGCTTCATTCATCAGGGTTAGCTTTTGTTTGTCACCTGAATTACAGGCAGCAAAACCATGCGCTAAGTTACCACAAGATAATTTGCCTCTATGTGGCCCTTGAGCGCGAGCCTGCTCCATATCCTTGAGGTACTGAGCTCGTAATGTCTTACTGCGCTCTATAATGGTATTGGTAACTTTTAACACTGTGGGATTCATAAGGTCACTCTTCTTTGCTCACCCTAATAAAGAGGGATTGCCTGCTTAAATTCTCAATTTCGTAACTTTACTACAAAAAAATCATAATTTCTTTATTTTTTCAGAATAAAACCCTTGTTTATGTAATTAATTTACGAAAAGAATTTATAATTGTCACATTTAGCGTATAATATGCCCTATTGAGTATGCTTATTTGATGACAGTCGTCTTTAATTAAATAAATAAAACGACAAAATAAGTGGTTTTCGTCAGCTATTTGATAAAAATTGATTAAAATGTTGTATTTTTACATCAGAAATCAATAGAATTCGCACATATAGTTTTCGAAATCGAATTTATTTATAAATTTCACAACAAGTTTTAGAGGTGTGTATGACGATTAAAGTAGCCATCAATGGATACGGACGCATTGGACGCAATATTTTACGAGCTCTATATGAGTCAGATAAACGAGATCAGATCCAAGTTGTTGCTATCAATGATCTAGGTGACTCTAAAATCAATGCTCATCTAACTAAATACGATACTGTACATGGCCGTTTTAACGCGAAAGTTGATTTCGATGCAGAAGCGCTTTACATCAACGATGATAAAATCCTAACGCTTTCAGAACGTGACCCAGCAAACCTACCTTGGAAAGAAATTGGGGTAGATGTGGTTTATGAATGTACTGGGTTCTTTGCAGAAAAAGGCAAAGCAAGTGCACACATTGAAGCTGGCGCGAAAAAAGTAATCATCTCTGCACCAGGTAAAAACGTTGACGCAACGGTTGTATACGGTGTTAACCAAGAGGTTTTAACCTCTGACATGACTGTTATTTCTAACGCATCTTGCACCACAAACTGCCTAGCACCTATCGCTAAACCACTTAACGACCAACTTGGTATCGAAAGTGGCTTGATGACAACAATTCACGCTTACACGAATGATCAGCGTCTATCTGATGTTTATCATGAAGACCTTTACCGTGCCCGTGCTGCAGCAATGAACATGATCCCAACTAAAACAGGCGCTGCAGCTGCGGTTGGCTTAGTTGTTCCTGAACTAGCAGGTAAATTTGATGGTATGGCGGTACGTGTACCTACTATCAATGTCTCTTTGGTTGACTTAACTTTCTTAGCGCCGCGTGAAACAACAGCTGAAGAAGTAAACCAGATCATTGCTGATGCCATTGCAAACGATGCCACTTTGGCTCAAGTATTAGCGGTTAACAATGAACCTCTAGTATCTAGCGACTTTAACCACAGCACTTTCACTTCAAACTTTGATGCGACTCAGACACGTGTTCAAGGCAAGCTAGTGAAAGTGATGGCTTGGTATGATAACGAATGGGGCTTCTCTAACAGAATGTTGGATAACACCATCGCTTTGATGAATGCTAAGTAATTGGTTTAAGGGCTGCTGACGCAGCCCTTTCCCTATCTTATAATCCCCTCTTCTAATTTTTTATCTTGGTAATATTAATATGACTCGTAGAACAAAAATTGTCGCAACATTAGGTCCAGCTTCTAGCTCTCCAGAAATGATAGAGAAGCTGATTAATGCGGGCGCAAATGTTTTCCGCCTTAACTTCTCACACGGTCAACCAGAAGATCATATTAATCGCGCCAAAATCGTCCGTGAAATGGCGGCTAAGAATGGCAAACACGTTGCAATTCTAGGTGACTTACAAGGCCCTAAAATTCGTATTGCCCGCTTTAAAAATACGAAAGTTAACCTTAACGATGGTGACACTTTTGTTCTAGATGTAGGTTTTGATAAGAATAACGGTGATGAAACCCGTGTAGGTATTGATTACCCACAACTAGCAACCGACTCAGAGCCTGGCAACATTTTATTGCTAGATGATGGTCGTGTAGTACTTGAAGTACTGGAAGTTAAAGGCCAAGAAGTTATTACTAAAGTTATTGTTGGTGGTCCATTATCAAACAATAAAGGCATTAACCGTCAAGGTGGTGGCTTATCTGCTGCAGCACTGACAGATAAAGACAAAGAAGATATCAAAACAGCAGCAGCACTTAAGGCAGATTACCTAGCGGTTTCTTTCCCACGTAGTGCAGAAGATATCGAAGAGGCACGCAGCCTAGCTAAAGCAGCAGGTCTTGAAACAGGCATAGTATCAAAAGTAGAGCGCGCTGAAGCCGTTGCTGATAACGAAACACTAGACGCTATTATCCTAGCATCTGACGCGGTTATGGTTGCTCGTGGTGACCTTGGTGTTGAAATTGGTGATGCTGAGTTGATCGGTGTACAAAAACACATGATCAAGCGTTGTCGTCAATTGAACCGCCCTGTGATCACAGCGACTCAAATGATGGAAACCATGATCACAAGTGCTATGCCAACTCGTGCGGAAGTATTTGACGTTGCTAACGCCGTACTGGATGGAACAGATGCTGTGATGCTTTCTGCTGAAACAGCAGCAGGTGATTATCCAGAAGAAGTAATCCAAACCATGGTGCGCGTTTGTAAAGGTGCTGAGAAACAACCTGCAATCAACCGCTCTAAGCACCGTTTAGATGTTACTTTTACAAGCATTGACGAAACCATTGCCATGTCTGCTATGTATGCCGCTAACCACCTTGAAGGTGTGTCTGCCATCATAAGCTTGACTGAATCTGGCACAACACCATTATTGATGTCTCGTATCAGTTCTGGTCTACCTATTTATGCGCTTTCTCCTAATCAAGAAGCCCTTAACCGTGTTGCCCTTTATCGTGGTGTGACACCGATTGCCTTCCCTTCTAAGGAATACAATCGTGACAACCTAAACCAAGGTTTGGTTGACGCACTTAAGGCTCAAGGTTTAGTAAAAGACGGTGATCTAGTGATCTTAACCAAAGGCGACCACTTGGTGAGCTTTGGTACAACAAATGCGATGAAGATTGTTCGCATTGGTGACGTTCACTAAGCACAAGACGACGTTAGTTGTTATGATAAATAGCCCAGCTTGGTAACAAGCTGGGCTATTTTGCTTTTAAGAGCAGATACATGCCAAGTTTGGAGAACAAAGATGCAAAAGAAACAAGCGACTACTGGCGCAATTAAAAACATTGCCCTTGTTGCCCATGACAACATGAAGGGTGAATTAATTGACTGGGCCGATACTCACAAAGACAAGCTAGTAGGCCATAAACTGTTAGCAACTGGCACGACGGGAAACCTATTACAAAAACAACTTGGCGTTGCGGTAACCCCTTTAATCAGTGGTCCACTGGGCGGTGATCAGCAACTTGGCGGCATGATTGCAGAAGGTAAAATCGACATACTTATCTTCTTCTGGGACCCTTTTGAGCCGATGCCACATGACCCAGATATTAAAGCTTTACTGAGAGTCGCTGCGGTGTGGAATATCCCGATTGCCTGTAGTGTGAGCTCAGCTAACTTTTTAATCTCTTCACCTTTGCTTGCCGGTGAATATGACAGAGCAGTGCCTGATTACGACGCTTATCTCGCCGCTCGAATTGATGACTAGCTTTTGATGATTTTTTAGCTGTACCTAGGTCATAGTAAATAGAGACAATGGCTGTATTGTCTCTATTTACTCACTATTCACTATCGCGGCTCAATTTTAAATACACACCTAGGCCGGCGAGCAAACCTACCCCCGAAAACAACATCCAAACCCCATTCATCAGCTGCCCATTAGCAGGATTCAGCACAGACTTGAACATAAGCAAAAGTGCTTCAATTGATACCGCAATGATGATAGCCGACATAAAGCGCATTATGGTCCGTCTGGTGGAGTTATAGTGGTTAATATCCTTACTCACCAGCACTTCCTCTTCTAATATGGTTTTACCTAAGTCGAAAATAGCTAAACCTAAGGTAATCATGACCACCACACTAAATGAGTTACTCGTTGTATCCTCTAATAGTGAAAACCCCTTTACTAACGACATAAATGCAGCCGCTAGAAGCCACAAGGAAACGAGAATTAAAGAGCCACCTATCAAGCTATAAATAGCCTGAAACAGAGGGTGCATTCGATTCCTTAGTCCGTCTCCTAACAAATAAGACAATAAGCGCATCAAGCTAAAATTAATCACTAGATAACCCATATCTTTGCCATCAGAGGAAATGACATGCTGTACAGAAGAAAGGGCTAATTGATGCGTCGCTGAAGACAGATAAGGCTGAGTTACCACCACTTTACTTTGGCTTTCTTGTGCTGCCAAAAAGTAGGGTCTGCGGCTACGGTCGCTGCCCTTACTAAAGGAACGCCGCCCTCTTGCACTCACCATAGGGCTATACACTGTCTCTTGCTGCTGAATACCATTGGCATCCAAACAATAAATCAGTTCTACAAAAGGGTAAGCGCGGCTCAGCTGTGAAATCGTTTCTGCTTGAGACTTGGGCTCATTCAACAGAGCTTCACTATCTAAGCTAGTTAAAATGGAGGCCAATAGGTCGTGAATAACATCCTCATATGCACGATATTTATCTAAGGATCGAAAATAGTTCTGTGTTGTCATTTCGCTCTGCACTTTTGCTAAGTTATTAATTCTATTTGCAAAATATAAACATCATTCAAATAAATATTCAACATTCACTTTATTGATAATTAATTTTTTTATGAATCATACTTAAACTCCCTGTTTCTCTCGCTCACAAGTCCATAATCGGCTATATTAGCGCCGCAATATCCTTACACCTGAACCACAGCCGGCATTCACTGTAACTTAGGTGTAAAAACAGCTCGACCGAACAATCTATCTATCACATATAAACGTTTCGACTCAGTGAATAGAACCCCCACCAGGTTGGAAACGTGCTATAGGAGAATTACTTTGCAAGCTAAAGTTGCCCTCATCATGGGATCAAAAAGTGACTGGCCTACTATGGAAGGCGCCGCTCAAATCATGGACCAGCTTCAGGTCCCATATCATGTGGAAGTTGTCTCAGCCCATAGAACACCTGTAAAACTGGCAGAATTCTCTGAACAAGCAGCAGACAAAGGTATTCAAGTTATTATCGGTGGTGCAGGTGGCGCAGCACATTTACCAGGCATGGTAGCAGCACATACTCACCTACCTGTTTTGGGCGTACCGGTACAAAGTAAAGCACTTAGTGGCATGGATAGTTTATTGTCTATCGCTCAAATGCCTAAAGGCGTTGCCGTTGGTACTTTGGCTATTGGGACAGCAGGTGCATTTAACGCAGGCCTTCTAGCTTGCCAAATCCTAGCTATTACAGATCCAGAGCTTACCGCTCGTATCCAAGCTTTTCGCGCTGAGCAAACAGACACAGTTCTTGCTAATCCAGACCCAAGGGAGGCCTAATGTCTAAGATATGGGTATTAGGTGCAGGGCAACTTGGCGCCATGCTTAAACAGGCTGCAAACCCGCTTGGACTTGACGTTGAAGCGGTTGATATTGAAAGCCAAGCGCAGCTTAGCTTAGCCGCTGATGACATTGTCACAGCAGAGAGAGAAGAGTGGCCTAGCACCACAGCGACTAACCAATTAGCAACACACGCTAACTTTGTTAATTTACAGACTTTTCCTCAGCTAGCTGATCGTTTAACGCAAAAGCAATTACTAGACAAACTTGAGCTATCCACGGCACCTTGGTTCCCGGTAACCGAAGAGACCAGTGCAGAACAACTACACCAGGATTTAGGTGAGCGCGTTTTGTTAAAACAACGCCGTGGTGGTTATGACGGTAAAGGTCAACACTGGCTAAAATCATCAGAACCTAGTCCAGTGCCTAATGACTGGAAAGGCTGTGCGATCGCAGAACAAGGCATTGCATTTGATGAAGAAGTTTCTATTGTTGGCGTAAGAGGCAAGTCTGGTGAAACTTTTTTCTATCCTTTGACTCTGAACCTACATATTAACGGTATCTTGTATGCGTCTATCGCACCATTAAAACGCTTAGCACCATTACAAGCAAAAGCTGAAGAGATGCTAGCCAAGCTTATGAATGACTTGGATTATGTTGGTGTGATGGCAATGGAATGTTTCCGTGTTGGCGATCAACTTATGATTAATGAGTTAGCACCTAGAGTGCATAACAGTGGCCACTGGACTCAAGCTGGTGCAAGTGTCGACCAATTTGAAAACCATATGCGCGCGGTTGCGGGTTTACCTCTGGCACAAGCCCAGATAAAAAACCAAAGCATGATGGTTAATCTAATTGGTGTACCCGTTAATTATAATTGGTTGGCAATCTCAGGTTTAGAGCTATATTGGTATAAGAAGGAAGTACGAGTGGGCCGTAAAGTGGGCCATTTAAACTTCTGTAGTGGTGATAACGCTGCACTTAAAAACGCACTAACAGAGCTTGAAGATTTACCAGCACCTTATGATAAAGCTTTAGCTTGGTTAAGCACGCATTTGTCATAGTATTGAGGTTGGGGCACTTTAATTAGTAATGTATAATATATGCTGATAACGTGCTCCCTTCTTTAGCCCTACCAAGCTTAAAGAAGTTTGGTAGGCAATTGTAAGTTCGCCGTAAAGAGAATAACTTTTTCACTATAGGACGCTATTGGTCTTTATCTTTTACACTAAACCAGTAGAATCAAAAATAATGGAATAACTTATTGATTACAAAGCGAAGACAGTCACTTTGCTCAATATCTATAAGATGTTAGTTTAGGAGAGTACATGCAAGCTATAGAACTTGACCATTATGATTGGAGGCTTTTAAAGGCGCTGCAAAAGAACGCACGTCTATCAAATGTCGCCTTATCAGAAACTGTCAGCTTATCCCCATCTCAATGCTCTAGACGTTTACAGCGTCTTGAACAAAGCGGGTTGATCGAAAATTATATTACTCACTTAAACCCTAGTAGTCTTGGCTTTAATGTTATGGCTTTTGTAAATGTTACCTTAGACAAAAAAGGTGATAAAACGGCCATAGCTTTCCAAAATGAAGTCAATAAAATAGATAATATTTTGGAGTGTTACTCTGTTACAGGTGACACGGATTATCTATTAAGAGTAGTGAGTGCTGATCTTAAAAGTTTTTCTGATTTCATGATGGATAAACTTGTCTCTCTTTCTGGCGTTAGCCAAGTAAAATCAACTGTTATACTTGATCAAATCAAACATCAAACCGTATTACCTCTCCCTGCATAACAAAGATTCATATTCGCCATCATCCCATCTCGGTTTATGGCGATTATTCTCCTACTACCCAGCCCAATAAAAGTCTATTTTTAGCACCTCATATTTGTTTATTTCTACATAGCGTCACTTGCGACTAAAAACGACCTCCATGGGTGAAATCAGATAAATTTACGTCGTTTTTGAACATTCCCATAAAAACCACTCAAAGCGAGAATTCACGCAGTCGCACACACGCTTTTAAAGCAACAAATTGACTCAAAAACAAACGGGTCAATATACAAATAATTACTATAATCGAGAGAAAGCGACGACGCTTTACACCTTTAATTTTGCTTGAACTCTAAGTCATTCAAGCCCCAATATTTAATGAGGAAGTCGCAATGGGTAATACAATAAAACTAACTGACATCACTAACCCTTCCCTCTCTCGAGAAGACGTAAAGGCGTTAATCGAAACTCGCAAGCCGAATTACAGTTTAGAAGCTCCCTTCTATAACTCTCAGGAGATTTTCGACTTAGACATGTCTGAGATATTCTGCAAAAGCTGGATTTTTGCTGGCCTGACATGTGAGATCCCTAAAACCGGTAATTATATGACCTTGGAAATAGGTCAAAACCCTATCTTTTTAGTGCGCGACAAAGAAGGCAAGATTCAAGGTTATCACAACACTTGCCGTCACCGTGGCCATAAGGTGGTTCTTGGTGATTCAGGTAAAGTCGCTAAGCTTGTTTGCCCATACCACCAGTGGACATATGAACTAGATGGACAACTTCTTTTTGCTAACTCTATGGAGCAAACAGAAGGGTTTGAGAAAAAAGAGTTCAGCCTACACCCAATTTCAGTCGAAGTTCTGCAAGGCTATATTTTTGTTAACTTGGCAGAAGATCCAGAACCGTTTGGTGCATTTGCTGAAAAAGCGCAAGCACACATTGGTATTCATGACTTAGAAAATGCAAAAGTTGCAGTTGAAAGCCACATCATGGAAGACGCTAACTGGAAGCTAGTTGTTGAGAATAACCGTGAGTGTTACCACTGTAATGGTTCTCACCCTGAACTATTAAACTCTTTGATTGAGTTTGATGACACCACAGACCCAAGAGCGACAGATGAATTTAAAGCCCTATGTGCTGAAAAAGAAGCAAAATGGGAAAAGCTTGGTGTTCCTTATAAGCACATTGAAGAAGGCCTAAGAAACCGTATCGTCCGTATGCCATTACTAAACGGCGTGGTGTCTATGACAATGGATGGCAAACGTGCTTGTAGCAAACTACTTGGTAACATTCCAGATGAAGATATGGGCGCAATGCGTTTCTTGCACCTACCTAACTCTTGGAACCACTTCCAAGGTGACCACCTGATCACCTTTAGAGTATTGCCTTTAGGACCACAAAAAACCTTAGTGACAACTAAGTGGATTGTTCACAAAGATGCTGTGGAAGGAGTTGATTATGATGTGGAGCGTATGCGCCATGTTTGGGATCAAACCAACCAACAAGACAGAGATCTTGCTGAACGCTCACAAGAAGGCATCAACTCTATTGCCTATCAGCCTGGTCCATATCATCCAACTTATGAGTTTGGTGTTATCAACTTTATTGATTGGTACGCAGATCAGCTTGCTAAAGACCTATAACAATCGCCTAGTAGACATAGTTCTTTAGTAAAAGACTAGGGAACCTGCGAATAAGTCCTCCCGCCTCAGCGTGTGGATAAAAGCGCCTAGATTTATGGCAAGAGCCGCAACTTAATAGTCATTCTATTAATAAGGCACTTAACGTAAAGATAGTGCTTTTAGACCACGCCCTTCGGGTCTTTCAGAAAAAGCAAAACTCTGCGTTGTCCCTTCTCGAAAGGTACCTACATTACATCAAAGTGACGCCTTGATTAATACTTTTTCTGAAAAGACTGAGAAGAGGTTACTTAATCGCAGTTTCCCTAGAACAACTAAGTAGATTGAAAAAACCGGAACCATTATGAATGGCTCCGGTTTTTTTTTATTCAACCGAATCATAAGCGGCTATGTCCCACTCCTCCGCTTGAGCTGCTCGCAACCATTCTTGCATAGCAGGTAATGCAAACATGGCCTCAGACCAAGCATCAAACTCATCACTAACAAATAGACCGTAGTTTCTAATACGCCACATAACAGGCGCATACATGGCATCAACAATAGAAAAGGCACCACACAAAAATGGCCCTTCACTTCGACTTGCCGACAACACCTCATCCGCTTGATAAAACTTTTTCCATAGTGCCGCTAATCGAGAGATGTCCTTCAAACTCTCCGTATTAGCATTCACCTTAGTTTGACGACGACAATTCATCGGAAACTGGCTTCTTAATCCCATAAAGCCAGAGTGCATCTCCGCAGAGGCAGAACGCGCCAATGCTCGCCAAGCTTTAGCTTCTGGCCATAAATTTGCTTCAGGGTAGGTATCAGCTAACACCTCCATAATTGCCATTGAATCCCAGACAATTTGATTATCAATCTTTAGAATAGGCACACTCGCTGGTATCGCCTCTTGCTTAGCAAAATCTGTTAATGATGTATCGTGATAAAAAGGGAAAATGGTTTCCTCAAAAGCCAATCCTGTCACCTTCATAGCCAGCCAAGGCCTTAAAGACCAAGAAGAGTAATTCTTATAAGCAATAAACAATTCCATTTAACAAACCCCTTTATAAAATTTGTGGTTAAGTAAAGTCTCATGCTAGGCTGAAAAACTATGATATAAAAGCGAATAATACCGAACACATCATTCGTAAAAAGCGAAAAATAGGCATTCATAATGACACCCAAACAAGTACGCAGCCTTTTAACTGTAATTCAACATGGCAGCATTAATCAGGCTTCTAAGGTTCTACACTTAGCACCATCAAGCATTTCAGCTCAGTTAAAAGAGTTGGCAATTGAATTGGGGATCGATCTATTTGAAACTAAAGGGAGAAACATCCAGCTAACCCAGGCAGGCCAGTCTTTATTACCTAGCTTTCAGGCATTTTGTGCTCAAGAGTTGCAAATAAAGCAACTAGCACAAACCTATAAAACAGGCCTAAAAGGCAGTATCAGAGTTTTCGCCCCAAGTTCTTTATGTATTTACCGATTACCTGCAATTATCGAAAAGTTACAGGCAAGTGAACCAGAGCTTGAAGTTATATTGATTCATGAACCCTATGATTATGAGACGGCTCTGAGGCAAGCAGACATTGACGCAGCATTTATCATGACAGAGGCTTCTAACCTTAGCAAAGTACAAAAAGATTGGTCTTCAAACTTACACTTTGAAGAAGAAGTCATTTATGTGGCGCATCCTGAATACCTAACAACTCACAAGTCGTTCACCTTAGTAGAACTCAACCAATACCCTCTTATTACAACAGAAGAAGCCTGTAGTTATCGAAAGTCTGCAGATAAGCATTTTAATGAAACAGGTTTAACACTATCGCCAAGGCAAAGCTTTTCAAATGTTGAGGTGATAAAACGCTGCTTAATTGGCAAAATGGGCGTTGGCTTATTACCCAAATGCGTTGTCTCTGAAGAAATCAGCCTAGGTCGTTTAATACAGGTTCCAGTTACGGGTACACCTTACCTATTTCAGTCTCATATCATTTCCTTAAAAACACCTCTTTCAAATAAGCGCTTAGAAAAACTGATTAGCCTAATATAGTTAAAACAAATAGCTAAGTGCTTGCTTTAAATTAGTAATAACTAACATTTACTTTTTACATACCACATGTTTTAAAGCCTTGATCATTTCTCTGGCAAAAGGTTTAATGTGCGTTTTTTAGCCATCACATTAAATAAAAATAACATTCTCGCTTTTTAAATGAACCAGACTCACTTTGTTTTTGTTCAAAAACCACACTAAAAGCAGGCTAATGAAGTAAAAATCGATAAAAGAAGCGAACTTTCCATCTTTTATGATGAGCAAGATAGGAAGACTTATTCTTTTTTTGCATCAAGCAGTTACAATTTTTAGTACAAACAAAAATTAAATACCCTAAAATAGCGCCACAAATTAACTTCCTATTTTTGCGGCCTATAACCGCCTCTTAGGCTCCCTTACAATCACAGGAATCATAATGTCAATTTTGAAGCGACTCACGATCAAACAACAGCTTGTTTTTGGATTAGCTTTACTTATTTCTATTGTTATTGCTCTGGGTTCATTTTCCTTTTACCAAATGTCTAATTTAAGCAATTTGACTGAAGAAGTATTTGATCACCCTTTCACAGTGACGCGCTCTTCATTAACAGCTGAAGTTGAATTAACACAACTAGAATTACTGGTTGAGAAAAATCGACACGCTCTGGTTCAAACGCAAGAGTCAAAAGATAAGATTCATCACTTAGAAGACCTCATCATGAAAGACCTTAAACTGGTTCAAGAAAGAGCCAAGGGTGATGAGGTGCAAAGACAAATCAAAAGCAGTATTGAGCATTTCGAAGACTGGATTGAATTAGAAGAAGGGATTCTAGCAATAAAGGACTTATCAACTGATACTGCTCAAAGACAAATAGATTTAGCCGAAAGAAAACTACATGAACTCGATGAAGAGCTAGAGAGAATCATCGCCTTCTCTGTTAGTAATGCTGAAGCTTATCGTAAAAAGGCAGGTGAAACACGCGAAAACGCCATCACAACAGGCATCATTATTATTACTATCGCTGTTTCATTTGGGATTTTAATTGCGATTGTTTTACTAAATAACATTCTACGTCCACTGAATACACTAACTAACAGCATTACGCGTATCGAAACAGAATCAGACTTAACAGCAAGGGTCAGCATCAATAATAAAACTGAAATTGCTCAAACTGCTGATGCGATTAACGGCATGTTAGGTAAATTTCAGAATAGCCTACATCAAGTATCTGATGTGGTACTACAGCTTTCTGCAACCTCACAGCAAACCTCTGCTATTACAGAGCAAACCACAGCAGCAGTAAGAGATCAGTCTGATAAAACACAGTTACTAGCAACAGCCTCTCATCAGATGAGTCAGTCGATTAAAGATGTCGCACATAATGCTAACTCAGCATCTGCATCAACGGTAGATATCAATAGCCGCACTCAGCAGGGCCTTGAAGCCATGCAAGACACAATTGAAGAGATCGGCGTTTTATCGAAAAATGTGGGTGAAGCGGGTGTGGTGATTGCTCAAGTAGAAAAGAACAGTGAGGAAATTGGCTCTATTCTAGATGTGATTCAAGGGATTGCCGAACAAACCAACCTACTAGCTTTAAACGCAGCGATAGAAGCTGCACGTGCTGGTGAACAAGGTCGTGGTTTTGCCGTTGTAGCAGACGAAGTACGTAACCTTGCTAGCAAAACCCAATCGTCTACTGAAGAAATTAATCAGATGATTTTAAAGCTGCAAACAGATTCTAGAGAAGCGGTATCTGTCATGGAACAAAGCCAATCAACGGCAGGCTTAGCAACTGACAAAGCAAAAACAACCAGTGATATCTTGATGGGAATTAACAGCGCAATTCACGACATTAACGAGCAAAACTCTTTAATTGCCAGCTCTACCGAAGAGCAAAGTGCTGTGACCGATGACATTTATCAGAATGTTAATCAGATCAGTGAGATGACAAAGCAAACAAACATAGGGGCTGAGCAAACCAAAGAAGCCAGCTTAAACCTAAACCAGTTAGCGCACGAACTGAAAGACCTTATCAAACAGTTCAAAGTCTCTTAATTAATAAGATCAATCATAAAAAAGGCAGATGCATCGCATCTGCCTTTTTTACATCTCTTGCACTGTGCTAAATAACATTCATCGCATTAATTTCAATAAAGCCCTCACTCAACTGGCTTACTCAGAACACTGTTGGAGATATAACGGCTAAATGCCTGTAATAAAATGGCATACCTTTGTGCTTCAATATGACCTTCACTTGGCATCAAATAGGTAGCATTCACTTCTAGCTGCAAAGTCGGCACACCTCTTTTACTGGCAAATTTAGCAATTGTCTGCTGCTTGCTAGCACTAAAGCGGTTATACGAAATACTAAAAATGCCTTCTTTGGCTAAGGTGTCAATCAGATCCGTAACTAATGCTTCCTGTCCTAACAAAGACTCACCATTCATGGTACCTATATCAAGATCATAGGAGCGCATTGGATTACTACCATGAATATCTAGTACTAACACAGGGTTAACCTGCTCTATTAGGCCAGCCAGTTCACGCTTAAACTCATTATCATCAAGGTAATTTGGATCGGTGCCATTTTCATAATTAGCATAAATAACATGGGCACCAACAAGTTCAGCTAATGCAATCGCATAAGCGGCTGTTGCGCCGCCATCTGAAAAACGATATTTACCATTACGAAATGGCCTCACTGAGTGTGGTGCAGTAATAATGATTGGCTGGGTACCAGGAACAAGTTTGACGCTTTCTTCCCCAGGCGGCATAGGTACGCCTTGCCTGTCATTCAATTGCTTTTCAATAGCGATAGAAGAGCGCACTAACTTAGGCTCAATAATGGCAGCTGAATAGCTTTCAAAATAAGGAATTTGGTTCGCCTGAGGAGTCTCATTACTTTGTGTTTGAGGATGACTACAAGCCGTTAAGGATACGCTGGCAATCATTAATAGCAGTTTATATTTAAGAGATGGGTTTGACATGGTCACTTCCTGTATTCCTGTCTAAGTTATCTAACTTGCACGTTATCACATTCATCATTAAGTGAGAAAGTGCTTCAAATTTCATTCAGCAATTAACCTGTTTCAACTAATAAAATTGACTCGTCTTTATATTGCAATAAATGCAACACTATAATGAGAATATATCAATATACACAAGACAAAGCTTTCTGTAGAGTGAGCTCCATATTGAGGAAAAGTGATTTTCCCCAAGACAAAACATTTACCATTTTTTTAAATTTTTAGGATAGTTTCATGTCTAACAACTATTTCAATACTTTGCCGCTACGCGAGCAATTAGAGCAATTAGCAAAATGTCGTTTCATGTCTATGGACGAGTTCAGTGATGGCGTTGAAGCCCTTAAAGGCAAAAAAATGGTCGTTATCGGCTGTGGCGCACAAGGTCTAGCACAGGGTCTTAACCTACGTGATAGTGGCTGTGATGTTGCTTATGCTCTACGTCCTGCTGCAATTGCTGAAAAACGTCAGTCTTGGAAAAATGCAACTGAGAACGGTTTTGTTGTTGGTACTTATGAAGACCTTATCCCAACTGCAGACGTAGTTCTTAACCTAACACCAGATAAGCAACACACTCCTGTTGTAAATGCTGTAATGCCTCTTATGAAAGAAGGCGCTTGTCTTTCTTACTCTCACGGTTTCAACATTGTTGAAGAAGGCATGCAAATCCGTGACGACCTAACAGTAATCATGGTTGCACCTAAGTGCCCAGGTTCTGAAGTTCGTAACGAATATGTTCGTGGTTTTGGTGTTCCAACACTAATTGCTGTACACGAAGACAATGATCCTAAAGGTGAAGGTCTTGCACTAGCGAAAGCTTACGCTGTAGGTACTGGTGGTCATAAGGCTGGTGTTCTTATGTCTTCTTTCATTGCCGAAGTTAAATCTGACCTTATGGGTGAGCAGACTATCCTTTGTGGTATGTTGCAAACTGGTTCTATCCTTTGCTTCGACAAAATGGTTGAAGAAGGTGTTGACGCAGGCTACGCATCTAAACTTGTACAATACGGCTGGGAAGTTGTTACTGAAGCGCTTAAATACGGCGGCGTAACTAACATGCTAGATCGTCTTTCTAACCCAGCTAAGATCAAAGCATTTGATCTTTCTGAAGAGTTGAAAGTCATCATGCGCCCTCTATACAACAAGCACCAAGATGACATCATCAACGGTACTTTCTCTCGCGTTATGATGGAAGATTGGGCTAATGATGACGTTAACCTACTAGGCTGGCGTGCAGAGACTGCTGAGACTAACTTCGAAAAAACACCAGCAGGCGATGTTGAAATCACTGAGCAAGAGTTCTTCGACAATGGCATCTTGATGGTTGCTATGGTTAAAGCGGGTGTTGAGCTTGCTTTCGAAACTATGACAGCGGCTGGTATCGTTGCTGACTCTGCTTACTACGAGTCTCTACACGAAACACCACTTATCGCTAACACTATTGCGCGTAAGAAGCTTTACGAAATGAACGCAACTATCTCTGATACTGCAGAGTACGGTTGTTACCTATACAACCACGCTTGCCTACCTCTTCTTGCTGACTTCATGAAAGACATCAAGACTGACGTAATTGGTCGTGGCCTAGAATCAAGCGAAACGGGTGTTGATAACGCTCGTTTGATCGAAGTAAACAAAGCACTTCGTTCACACCCAGTTGAAGCTATCGGTGATGTTCTACGTGGCCACATGGCTGACATGAAGAAAATCGTTTAATCGGTTTCTTTAAGTAGATTAAAAAAGCCAAGACCTAGGTCTTGGCTTTTTTTTACGAAAATTAATTCACATCAATCACGCTACGTCTTTCTCTACCCTATTCAGACACTAAGGTTCACTGAAGATAGCCACAACGGCTATCCAGCCAAGAAACAATACAAAATGTAGCTTTTTACTTAACTCCATATAACGCCAATACTTATTCGTTAATTGATGCGTGACGCATATATTTTTGTATTCTTGCAACTGCTCTTTCTGCTTAACAGGACTAAAGTACTCCTGATAATCAGCGCTATACTCTTTTAATGTCGGCACACTAATTTTTTTACGTATATAAATCACACGTCCTATTGCTGCGGCAAATAAGAGCCAATAAGCAAAGATGATAACTTCAGTATTCATAATAAACTCGCCTTTAAATTTAACGCTATTCTAGAGAACCTGTGAATTAAGAGACAACAATTTTCACAAAAATCATCTCATAGACAGAAAATTACAAGCGAATAATCAAATTCAAAATATTCATAAAAGGTGTTGAATACTTTCATATCTTGATTTTAAACCACTATATGAAATCGAGATTTGGGATAAGGATTATGATTGCATACCAATTAAGGCCTAGTTTCACTAAAATGAAGCCATTATTGATGAGCCGTGAAGGCTCTAAGCTAGGAGATAAAAATGCAATATAATGTTTATTTATCCGGTGAGATTCACTCGGATTGGCGTGATCAGATTAAAAAAGGCATCGCTGAAAAAAACCTTCCTGTTACCATTTTTGCCCCTAACTGCCATCATAAATCAAGCGACGAAGTGGGCTCTGTGATTTTAGGCGAAGAAGATAAAGCCTTCTGGAAAGACCATAAAGCCGTCAAAATTAATGCTATCCGCATTAATAATATGATCAAACAGTCAGACATTGTTGTGGTACGTTTTGGTGATAAGTACAAACAATGGAATGCGGCATTTGATGCAGGCACAGCCGTTGCATTGGGTAAGTCTCTCATTACCATGCACTCTCCAGAGCTAACACACCCACTAAAAGAAGTGGATGCACAAGCGCTAGCGGTAACAGAAACACCAGAGCAAGTTGTCAGCATCTTAGAGTACATTTGCCAGCCTTCATAGACTGATAGGCAATACTCATCCATAAAAAAAGGAAGCTTGGCTTCCTTTTTTTATGCTAGTTATCTACTAACTAGATTCTGACTAATGGTGGAGTCGTAAGGCTTTAATTACTTAGACTGTATTAGGCTTGGTTAACAAGCTTCCTTACCTCCAGGTAATAATTTAATGTCAGCTCTTTTTTAAAGCTAACACTTTGTATGTCCTTTATGTTCTCTCGCTATTTTTAGCGCTTTATGTGATAAAGCAATTCTTTAAGCCATTTGGCTAAATAATAATGTTAGGTAAATTGTAAATTCAAATCAGGGTTAGCTGGTAAAACAGGATAACGGCTGGATATCGCAACACGATTCCAAGTGTTAATAACAATACTAAGCCATTCTATTGCGGCAATTTGTGCTTTTGTTAATACCTTGGTGGCGGCTTTATACACAGTATCAGGCACTTGGCCCTGAGAAATTAATGTAATGGACTCTAGTAACTCTAAGGCTGCCTTTTCTTTATTATCAAAATAGAGGGACTCCCGCCAGGCGGAGACTAAACTAATTCGTTCAATAGGTTCGCCACTATCTGAGGCATCTTTACTGTGCAATCGAATACAGAAAGCACATTGATTGATTTGTGAAGCGCGCAGCTTTAATAGATGGCTAAAGCCTTCATCTATTCCAGCATCTTCAATGAACTGAGTTGCGATACAATCGAGCTGCACCACAGACTTATACATAACAGGACTTGCTTTACCTAAATTGACTCGATCTTCCATTTTCTACCTCAACATATTCTTCAGTTAAATAAATGAATACGAAACCATATAAAGTTAGTACTTTTTACGTTAATTTACATAATCAAATATTTAAAAAAATTCAGTTAGCAGAAAAATACGTTACCACCAGCCCATTTGGGTATCAACTAACTAGCAGAAATTGAGCCCGCTGCGAGGAGAACGTACCCACTAGATGTAAAATTATAGTCAAAATAACGAAAGTATTTAGCAAACTATTTATCACTATTACTCTGAGTAATTAAACAGGCCTCTTAATGCCTACTTTTACGACCATTTGACAAAACTGATAAATATTCAGTTTTAGTGTTGCAATTTATTCACTGAGCCAAAAAGCTAAGAAAAAATGCATAAAAATATCCCATGAAATTTTAAATTATTCTATTACATCTTATTATTCATATCTTGTTAAAACAGTAGAATGAGATTCGTTTACACCACTTTATAGCGCTAATATTGTGAATTAAACACGGATAACTACCTCCCTTTTACTTGATTAAACCTATGCTTTGGTTCAATTTGCTAGGAAAGTTGATTCCCCTTGTTATTGCCTAAGTCTCGAAAAAATCACTATATTCCCATTCTTTGATCTAAGACAATCCCTGAGATCTAAGCAGGGAAATTTGTAATGAAGGCAGTTCTAAATGAAACAATTCATACACCCAAGCACCTTATTTCGTCATTTAATTAACCTCTACCCTCCTTATCTTTTTACTGGGATTAAAGTTTCTTCGATCAGCCGTGACTTCCAGCATTTACAAGTGGATATGCCACTTCGTTGGTACAATAGAAACTATGTCGGTACGCATTTTGGCGGTAGCCTATTCGCCATGACTGATCCTTGGTTTATGCTGATGTTAATGCAAATATTGGGGAGGGATTATCTCGTTTGGGACAGCAAAGCCGAAATAGATTTTATCAAGCCGGGCAAAGGTAAGGTCTCTTGTCGCTTTCATATTAGCCAAACCATGTTAGATCAAATAAAACAAAATACGGAGACAGGTGCTAAGTATTTACCTGAATATGAAGTGCATATTCGAGATGAATCAGGAGAGCTAATCGCTAAAGTCAAAAAGGAAATCTACATTCGTAAAAAACAAAAAAAATAAACAGGAAAAGTTGTTTCTGCCTAGTCGCTCTCTTTAAAAGGTACACTACGCCTAACTCAGGGATGTCGTTTTTAGATAAATTAATATTGAAAATGTCGTTTTTTAGCCATTTATAATAGAAACTATCTTATTAAAGCCTATAGCATGAAACCCTATTCGAACCGACTATATTAAAATAAATGACTGTTATTTAAGACAAATTCAACAACTGTTACTAGTAGGTTTCAGGCTACAATAGGGTATTTGAATTTTTGATAAAGAGAGATCAATGTACACCATTAAAGCTCGTGACCTATCTGTTCAATTCGATAATGATTTCACATTAAACACTGTAAACTGGACGATTGAGCCAGAACAACATTGGGTTATCACGGGAAGCAACGGAGCAGGAAAATCCGCACTGGCAGCCAGCTTATGCGGCTATGGGGATATTAGTTCAGGTGAACTCTCTGGCTTACCTGAAAAAGTCGCAATAGTCTCATTTGAAGCACAAGCAGAACTGATTACAGCAGAACTAAAAAAGGATGACGCAGACATTATGGATGTTGTCGCCTTAGGTACTCCAGTAAGAGAGATACTAGAAGGTGAACAAGCTAAGCCGACTAATCCAGAGTTAGTTGAACGCCTTGTAAGTGAATTCAAACTTGAGTACCTACTTGATCGCGCTTTTCGCAAACTCTCTACAGGTGAAAGCCGTAAGGTAATGCTAATCAGAGCATTAGCAAGCGAACCCGAGTTACTTGTTTTAGATGAACCTTTTGATGGCTTAGACGCAGATACATTAGATATGCTGCAAAGCTACCTAGAGCAGATTAAAGATCAGATTCAAATTGTCATGGTACTCAATCGTTTTGACGAGTTTCCAGCCTTTACCAGCCATGTGGCTTACGTCGAAAATGGGCAACTTACTCATCAAGTAAGTACCCAAAATAAAGAAACCTATGCCGACCTTTATCAGCTAATGCATTTAAAAACGACAGATCTTAGTATCCCACCAGCAAGCAGCGCGTCACTATTAGAAAACTTAGACCCCACAGAGCCCCTTGTTGACCTTAATAAAATTCAAGTGAAATACGCTGACACCACCATTCTTGATGGTATTGATTGGCGTATAAAACAACAGGAACACTGGCAATTAAGCGGCCCTAACGGCAGTGGTAAAACAGCTCTTTTATCCCTCATTACAGGTGACCATCCACAATGTTATGTAAATGATATTTTTGTATTTGGCTTTAAGCGAGGCAACGGCGAAAGTATTTGGCAGATCAAACAATATATAGGCTATGTCTCGACTGCGTTACAGTGGGAATATAGAGTAGGAACAAGTCTAAGAAATGTGATTATTTCAGGCTTTTACGACAGCATTGGTTTGTACAATAAAAGCAGTGATGTAGAAAAGGACATTGCCAACCAATGGTTAGCCCTATTAGGAATGAGCCACAAAGCAGATCAGCCTTTCAACCAACTGTCCTACGGTGACCAAAGGCTTATCTTAATTGCTCGTGCCATGGTAAAACACCCACCACTATTGATTCTTGATGAGCCTTGCCTTGGCTTAGATGATATCAATAGACAACTTGTATTAGCTCTCATTGAGAAGATTTGTGCTGGTAGCGAAACCACTGTTATTTACGTTAACCACCATGCTGAAGATAAGATCAAAGGCATCAACAGACACCTTAAATTAGATAAAAAGCAAAGCTAGTCTCCTAGGAAGGTACGATTATCTTGTACCTTCCTTCTTTCACTCCAGTAGCCATAAGACACGATAACTCTTATCTTGCCGATAACTTTAATGTCAACTTTTGCGACAAAGGGGTAACTATAAAAGAAATCACCATGGCTAATGGCCAAGCAAAAGCAAACGCTTTAAGCCAGCTAAATATAAATACCTCAGTCCAGCCAATATTGAACCAGGTCACCCAGAAGCTCATTAATAGTGACAATTGAAAAGACATAATAAGGGTAAAAATCAAGCGCTCTTTCATTGTTGTTTCCTAACAATTCAAACAGGCTTAAAGTATATTTATTTGCATTATTGTTTTATATAGACAAAATTAGAACAACAAATTACACATATGAAATCATAAACAAACCTGAGTGATTTATGTACGACGACCTCAACCTCTTTATCCAAATTGTTCAACACCAAGGTTTAGCAAAAGCCGCGATAAAACTAAACATGTCTGCCGCCACTATCACGAGACGCCTACAAAAACTTGAGCAGACCCTCAGTACCCAATTAGTTCATCGTTCAGCAAGACAGTTTATCTTAACGCCTGAAGGACAAAACTATTATCAAACCTATGCGCCTTTATTCGAGCAATTAGAAGCCTCTAAAAATGCGCTCGACATGGAAAGCCAAGAAACATGCGGCAGCTTAAAAGTCTTCACTCCCACCAATATTTCATTGGGCTTTTTACAACCTATGTGGTCAGGCTTTATCAAACAATATCCAGACATTCGATTAGAGCTTCAACTCAATAATCAAAGAGAAGACCTTCTAGCAGCTAAAGCAGATATTGCTCTTCGCATCGGCCCACAAAGTGACTCTCAGCTTTATCAAAAAAAGCTAGGAAGTCTGTCCACTTTATTCGTGGCAGCACCAAGCTACATAGAGCAAAAAGGTGAGCCAAAAACGCTAGAGGAGCTTGAGCGGCATACTTTACTAGCGACCCATACCTTACCTAACTGGCAACTCAACCAAATAAGCACAGGAAAAAGCTGTGTATATCACCCAAAAATATCCACACTGACAAATGACATCAGCCTAATTACCCAATTTGTATGCGACGGACTAGGGGTTTCACTCTTACCTATTAATGAAGCGAGAAATCATCTTGCCTCAGGGCGTCTGGTACACATTTTAAAAGACTGGAAAGGCCCAGAAAGAGAACTCTTTGCCGTCTGGTCTACGGGTCGCTTGCTTAATCCAAGAGCCAAGCGTTTAAAAGATTACATGCAAGATTATATTAAACTTTCCTTAGAACAATAGAGCAAATACTTTTACCTAAGGAGGGAAGAGAAGCTATTCTCAGCCCTCTTAGCTTGTTATGATGCGCCAACAATTATCATGGGAAGTTAAAGTGCAGACGCTAAAGCAATTAAAAAATGGTGAACTTCAGGGTACAGTTCGCTTAAACCTGAGTGAGAACCTTAGCCAGTTTCCAGCTGAAATTTTTGACCTTGCGGATAGCCTCGAAGTACTGGATCTATCCAACAATCAACTAAGTGAATTACCCCAAGATCTCAATAGATTGAAGAAACTAAGGATTCTATTTTGTTCAAATAATGAATTTACTTGTCTTCCTCCCATGCTATCTCTTTGTCAAAATCTTGAGATGATAGGCTTTAAATCGAATAAGATTACTCAAGTACCAGCAAGCTCATTACCATTACAAACTCGCTGGTTAATTTTGACTGATAATAAAATCGCAGAATTGCCAGAGAAGTTAGGTCAACTTAAAAATCTAGAAAAGCTTGCTTTATCCGGAAACCAACTAACTTATATACCTCAATCTATTTCTAATTGTCATAAATTAGGACTAATTCGTTTATCAGCTAATGCATTAACATCCTTTCCAGATGCCCTACTTGATTTACCAAAACTTGCTTGGCTAGCTTTTGCAGGTAATCCTTTTTGTGAGACCTCTACCATTGAAGACAGAATTAAAATACTTAAAAGAGACACATTTAGTTTCTATGAAGTTTTAGGCAAAGGAGCCTCTGGTGTTATCTATAGAGCCACCAGCTCTAGTGATAACCATCTTCCAAATGAAGTAGCCATTAAGGTATTTAAAGGTGAAGTGACCAGTGATGGTTACCCAGAAGACGAATTGGATGCCTGCCTATCAACAGGATTGCATCCTAACCTTGTAAAACCCTTAGCTCAAATTAAAGAAGCTGACTGCTCCGCCCTTGTGATGGAGCTCATTCCAACGGACTATATAAATTTAGGTCAGCCACCTAGCCTTGAAACCTGTACTCGTGACACATTTACTCAGGGTCAAAGCTTTAGTATCAAACAGATTGAACACATAGTGCAGCAGCTAGAAAGTTTAGTGGATCATCTAATTGAACACAAAGTCAGTCATGGTGACCTGTATGCTCACAATGTACTTATCAACCATCAAGGCGATATTTTATTTGGTGACTTCGGCGCTGCATCAAAATATCAGATGCTTGAGGGCTATCAGCAATCTGGTATCCAAGCGATAGAAAGGCGTGCGTTAAACTACTTTATTGACGACATGTTAAGCCTATGCCAACCAGAGGATCGCCAAAGCCAAGCTTATCATCAGTTAAAAAGCAAACTGACCCTTATCACAGAGTAAGCCTTCCTAGCTTTAACCTTAATCGTTACTCACCAAGATGCTCTTTTGGCCTTTAAATGATTCATATAGGGCCATATGAGCCACCCTGGAAAAACAATCTGTACGGGTATCGTAAGCTTTCATCCATTCAATCAAAAAGTTTAGATTGTCATCTTGGGCTTGTTTTGACTCATATTTATGGGGCTCCCAGGGCCTATTTTTAGCGTTTTCAATACACTCGTTTAAAGGCAAATTCAAAAAGAAAGCTTGATTAGCTTCATGACTAATTAAAGCTAATAAGTCACTGTAGCAACCTTCAATTACCCACTCATCATGTTGTTTTATAAAAGTATCTATCATGCCTTTGGATTCATCGAGAGGGCGTCTTTGAGGTGTTTCTCCTTCCTCTTGCCAAGCTAATGTATCCAAATCTAAATGGGCTAACTTATCAATCACACTTAACTTTTTTGCCAAAGTTGACTTACCCGATGAAGAATTGCCAAACACTATAATTTTTTTCATTAGTCACGCCTTCAAGTAAAACTTCTGTAAACATAAAAGCAAGCTCAAATGCTATCCCTTAATATAACCTTAAGCTTGCGCCTTTAAAATGTTGAGAATTTCATAACTGTCTTGGTAAATTAACTATGTTTATTGCTATATGCATCCTTATCACAACTTGCTTAATCATACCTGGTTTAGGTGTGATGCAAAGCTATTCTGGCGTGCCCATGGATGCGGCTTTCAGTCAATACTTAGGAATCGTTGCCTTATTAGGTATGTCCTACTGCTATATTTTAGCCACTCGCTTTAAACTCGTAGAAAGCCTTTTTGGTGGCTTAGACAAGTCTTATGTCTTTCATAAGTGGTTAGGTCTTGGCTCACTCGCTGTCATTTTTTTACATGATCAGATAGACGCTGAAATTAAAAGTCTAGGCTCTCCTAGCATGGGTGAGTTGGCTGAAGACTTAGGCGGACTGGGATTTGATGGTTTACAGGTTTTACTTTTAATCACAGTCATTACACTCATTCCTTATGCACTTTGGAAGTTTACCCATAAGTTTATTGGCGTTCTCTTTGTCTTATCTGTTTTACATTTTGCTTGGATGCCAAAACCTTTTGATCTCACTTCACCTTTGGGGCTTTACGTCCTTAGTATATGTGGTTTAGGGATCTTATCTTACCTTTATACTCTCTCTTCAGGTTTTGCTAGAGCATCAAAGAGCCACAACCCATTAAAGGGCACTCGCCAATACAAAGTCATCAGTAAAGACCTTACAGGAGATATTGTTAGCTTTGAGTTAGCGCCAATACAAAAAGGCATTCGTCATCAAGCGGGTCAATTCTCTTTTATTTCATTTGATCACGCGAAACTAAAGGAAATCCACCCATTTACGATTAGCAAAGCACCTAACCAAGAGGGCAACTTAAGATTCAGTATTAAGGCTTTGGGTGATTACACAAAATCGCTTCCTAAGCATTTAGAAATCGGTATAACAGCTAATGTCAGTAAAGCTTACGGCCATTTTGGTAAGAAGCTAGGTAAACGTAATGAGGTATGGATTGCAGCAGGCATAGGTATCACACCGTTTGTCGCTATGGCTCAAGCTTTATCAGAACAAAAAGAAAGCAGTGATAAAGAGACTCATCTTTTCTACTGTGTTCAAAGTAAACAGCAAGCGATTCATCTAGAAGAATTAGAGAAAATTGCAGCTAGATGTTCACGTTTTCATGTGCACCTTTGTGAGTCATCACTAGGCAAACGTATTAGCCTTAACTTAATTAAAGAAAGTATTGGTTTCGAGCTTAAGAAAGCGTCCATTTCTTTCTGTGGTCCAAGCAAGCTAAGAAAAACCTTACAAGATTGGTTTAAAAGCGAGTCTGTACCTAGTCGCAACTTCCATTATGAAGTATTCGAAATTCGCTCTGGTATAGGGTTAAATCCTATCGTCAGCTGGATCTTAAAAGTTTTGCTTGCTCGTTTTCCAAAAATTAAACAAGTTTGGGCTAGGCTACCTTTTACTCAACAATAGTTTTCAGATCAATAACAACCTCTTCTGTTAATACTCCCTTCAGTTATTAACAGAGCATCAGCCAAAGCAAAGCCTGCTTTGGCTGATTTTTTATTACAGCGATACCATAACACCTAACAGAGTAAAGCAGTCCACACAGTCTCATTGAACTAGGTTAACAACTTAACGCCAACTATTTAGTTTCTTATGAATATCTTTTTTAGAGGTTTTACAGAGCAGCTGTATCTGTTCAAAGCTCAAATCGAATATACCATAGCGCTCACCGATACTTTCAAGCATAGCTAGCCAAACTTTGGCAGTCATTTGGGCATCATATAAAGCTCGGTGGAAATTACCTTCAACGGGGATATTGGCAAAATCCACCAAGCTTCCCAGCTTATGGTTAGGTGCATCTTGAAAAATTCGTCTGGCTAACAATAAGGAGCAGGCAAATTCCCCCTGATAATTTAGCGACAATCGCGCAAGTTCTGCGTCTAGAAAACGACGATCAAATGAGGCGTTATGAGCAATGAGGTTATCCTTGCCAATAAAGTCTGCGAAATCACGCATAACCTCGGCACAAGGTGCGGCTTCAGACAAAAGCCCATTACTGATTCCAGTATAGTCTTCAATAAAACGACTCACCCTGAAACCTGGGTTCATCAGTGCTTGAAATTCAGCAACGGGCTGACCAGCTTCTAGCTTTACTGCACCAATTTCAATGGCCCTATCACCTTGATCTGGTGATAATCCTGTGGTTTCAAAATCAAGAATAACAAGTGTATCTGCGCGCATTTAACCCTCATAAGCTAGCCGTTCAGACTCGCTACTTTAAAACCACTAGCCTAACAGACTCAACTAAACAAAGGTCAAACTATCTTGGTGTTTCAAACCTGCTTAAGAAAAGAAGTAGTTACAAATGCGTCGATACATAGAAATTGATTCGGGCGGATTAGAACCTGATTTTGGGATATTATGGCCTTTACCAATTTGAGCATACATGAGCTTACTCACGGCACTCATTGCTGCTACTTCCGCTTTGGTTATCGTTAAAGAGCGTCCTTGGTTTTTAACGAGCCTCGCAATCATAATACGCATTGTGATTAGGTACTGTCGTGTCATAGGCGCCTTAGTACCAACGAACTTAAACCAGTCATCATTCATTTTATTCATGACTGGCTTTAGTACATCAGGATTATTAACGGTAAAGCCTGAGCCATTCACCGTGCCTTTTGGCGCAGCTCGCATTAAATCGTAAATCAAATGTTCCTTGGCCTTAGCAACTAACATACCTTTGGTATTAAGCTGAAGCTCCCCAATTATGCCGTTATCCATTGGCAAGAAGAACTTAATATCTTGGTAACCAGACTTAAGTGCGCCAGAATTATGTGGATCACTTTCATCCCCACTAGAAGAAGTTCCATAACGGTTCTTTAGAGATTTGGCATATTGACGAATTTTTTTAAATTCATCACTGCCTTCTACCTTTTGACGGGCCATATTCATATCAAATTCATTATCAAATTCGACCGTCATTCTAGCGATATCTTTTAGGTCGCCAAAGTCAGACTCTCTTTCTCGATTGGTAATTTTATCAAGCGCGCCATTAAAACTTTTAAGGCCCTGGAATGCACCAGGAGGGCAAGAGATGCGACCATGAAACTCAGCAGCCAAATCCTTTGAAAGGGAGACTAGTTGGGCTTGAGCCAGTTTCATTCGCTCAAACTGCATGAAAAGAGATTTCATTTTAAACTTAGTATTGGCAACATGGCGCCTATCACGGCTAGTAAGCGCATAACCTTCTTTTAAGCGTTTACGAGTTTCCTCTGGCACATAGTTCTCAATGGCACTTGGATCCGTCAACATAATGAGAATTTTTCGATCTGCTTCAATATCGACGTGGGGACCAAAAAGCGACAACCATCTGGCACAGACGCTATTGTCATGGCCACGAATTTTTTCTTGCAGCATTTTCACCGCAGCAGCATAAGCATCTTGGTTCAGCAAAGGGTAGCCTTGGCTAAGATGAGTACTTAAATCTAAACGCTTCATTACTTTGCCATGACTTTTACGCGCAGCCACCTCTATCTCATCTAATCTCAGAGACTGCTTAATCAATTCCTCAGGAGACTTTTTCTTCAAATAAGCCCTTTGCCCTGAGTACTTCTTTCGCATGGAGGCATTCAGTTTTTGCTGTAGCGCGTCCTCTTTTTGCGAGGCCAAGACACTACTAGTAATCGTCATAATTGGCTGCCCTTATTACTCGCAGTTACCTGCTATCCTTGAATTAAATCTGACTCAATTTGGCTAAGTTTCATTTATTCAGCACTAAGCTAACCATTAGAAATGCTTGATAAACTTGCCCATTTTCATTGTATTAGAAGTTTATGGATTAAATGTGCAGTTAACCAAAGAAGCAGAAGTTTAACTAGGGGATTTTGTAACAAGAGATGCATGCTGACACGAAAAAGCAGAGAAGCTCACCACATTTAGGGTGAGCAACAACCTAGCTTATGAGAAGAAATAACGAGATACCTTACTAAAGGTTGATCCTGATTGAGGAATACTCGTTCCAAGTTTAACGCCTTCTCCTTTACCTATCTGTGTATACATAAGACGACTAATAACATTCATAGCCTCTACTTCTTGTTTTAATACAGTAAAACTTCCTTTTACTGGCCTTTTGGCCATGCGAGCCATCATCGCCTTCATGGTATAAAGTTTAGTGAGTGTCTTGGGCGCTCTTTGACCAACGAATACAAACCACTCATCATTCAACTTATGCACTAGGTGATCGAGTAAATCTTCTTTATTATTCAGCGTAAAACCTGCGCCCTTTTCTGTCCCCTTGGGGGCTGCACGTGTTAGGTCATAAATAAGATGCTCTTTTTCTTTCGCTATCAACATACCTTTAGTGTTCAGCTGAAGCTCGCCAATAATACCGTTACTCAATTTAAGGAAAAATTTGATATCTTGATAACCTGATTTCAACGCTTTGCTATTATGAACCGAACCTTTCTCCGAAGTGCCATACCTGTTTTTTAGGGCTTTGGTATAACCTTTTATTTGCTCAAACTCTTTTCCATCTTCTAAATATGCTCTGGCCAAGTTCATCGCATGCTCATCTTCAAACTCAACCGTCATTCGAGCAACATCTTTTAAATCTCCAAAATCTGATGACCTCTCCCTATTGGTTATTTTATCCAACGCACCACTAAAGCTTTTTAAACCATGAAAGGCCCCTGGTGGCGTAGATAGCTTGCCATTGAACAAAGAGGAAACTTCTTTGCATAAAATCAGTAACTCAGCTTGAGCCACTTTCATCCTTTCAAACTGCATGAATAAAATTTTCAGTTTATATTTTGTATTAGCAACATCACTCTTGTCTTTGAATTTCAAACTTGAATCTTTAACTGTCTTTTCTGCTCCCTTTTTATCTTTAATGACACTCTCACCAGACCACCCTCTTTTCTCCCGTTGAAGAGTCCCCTCAGAAACATATTTTTGATACGCATTTGGGTCAGTTAATAGCTGTAAAATTTTTCTATCGGCTTCGATATCAACATAGGGACCAAACATGGTTAAAAACTTCTTACAAATACTGTCATCATGACTAGCGATTTTTTCTTGCAGAAGATTTACCGCATTTGTATAAGCTTTTCTATTTAATAATGGGTACCCCTGAGTGAGGTATTTATCCTGACTAAGTCGCTCAATGACTTTTCTCTTTTTAGATGCCACATCACTATTTAAAGAGTCAATAATTTGTGGAATCGACATTTCAGGAACAATCGTCGGTGCAATACGCTGGGTACTTGGTGCTTTTAAACCTGCTTTTGCAGATGCTAACTCTGATATTGTTGGCATATTAATCTCCTTCTAAAAGGCAGCGGGTACTCAATAAGGCCTTTCATTTGAGTTAACTACCCCATAAAAATTCGTTGATAGATAAGGCTATTTGCCCACTATAAAATCAATTTGTGCACTTTATGTGCAATCTATCGAATATAAAAAGAGAATAATTATTCATTTATTAGATAACGATTAAATTTGCCTACACAAAAAATAAGAACCAGTAAAAATAGCTAGAGAGCAAAGCTGCACTAAAAAAAAGCACAAAATCCGCTCCATCCAGACACCTCACTTAAAACGCACCAAAAAAGCGCCACAAACCTAACATATTCAATCAAAGCACTCTTGATGCGACCAATCTAGTGCACAGAACACAGGTGATTGCTAAGAAAGATACAAAAATTTCAAGGTTTATAGACATTGGAATATTAATTGCTACTAACAGTCTATCTAATGACTTTCTTCTGCAAGGACTGTTGTAATTTAATGAGCCTAACTCTGATAAATACAAACACTAATAAGCGTCAAAACAGTATGGTTAAAACGGATAGCAAGACTAGCCAGTGGCATGCTTTTCTTGATCTTACATTAGCCTCTACCCTACGAGGTGTGGTTTTAAAATCTTGCGCTCATCAAGGCCCTCTTTATGTACAAAAACCTTTTTACCCCGAAGGAAAAGATCTTGCTCACCTTTATATACTGCACCCGCCTGGTGGGTTAGTGTCTGGTGATACGCTAAATTTTAGCTGCCATCAAGAAGCAGATGCTCACTTGCTTTTAACAACACCTGGCGCAGGGCGAGTTTATCGAGCCAGACAAGATAAAAGCTTACAGTCTCAAAATAACCTCTTTCATGTTGGTGAAAGTGCCAGTCTAGAATGGCTTCCACAAGAAACGATTCTCTACCCTGATGCCAATACCAAACTAATGACGCAGGTGGACCTTGCTAAAAATGCTCACTTTATCGGCTGGGAAGTCACTTGCTTTGGTCTCCCCGCAAGCGACCAAACCTTTACTAGTGGGCAAGTCAGCCAAACATTCGAAATTCGCCAACAGGGTCAAATCAAGTTTCGAGAAAAAAACCTAATCAACAAAAATTCATTTCATTTATTAAGCCAACAAGCAGGCTTTAATCAACAAAGCGTCAATGCACTTATGGTGGCAGGCCCTTTCATTAACGAGCCAAACAAACCACAAGAAACAAACACTTTAGATAGGGTGATTAATGCATTACAGCAGGACTGCGAACACTTAAATCAAGCACAGACCCATACGATGGCAAGTGTCAGTTTAACCGGTGAATTTTTACTGATTCGCTACCTTGGCGACTCCTCAGAACAAGCTAAACAGCTTTTCTTAAGCTGCTGGCAAAAAATACGCCCTTTTTTGCTAAACAGAGATGCCTGCATTCCTCGCATTTGGGCTACTTAATAAGGATAACAAGATGGAATTACTCCCTAGAGAAAAAGATAAATTATTAGTCTTTACCGCTGCCTTACTGGCAGAGCGCAGGCTTAACCGTGGTTTAAAACTCAATTACCCAGAAGCTATGGCCTATATCACGATGGAGATCATAGAAGGTGCAAGGGATGGACAAACCGTGGCTCAACTCATGAGCTTTGGCAAAACCCTGTTAACAGCAGAACAGGTGATGGATGGAGTAATAGAGCTTATCCCTGAAGTTCAGGTAGAAGCCACATTTCCTGATGGCACCAAGTTAGTCACAGTACATAACCCGATTAATTAACGGCGTTCTTAACTGCACTTAAAGGAGGACACATGATTCCAGGTGAAATTAAAGTCGGTCAAGACAAGATCATCCTAAATGAAGGCCGTAAGAAAATAAAAATCACAGTACAAAACACAGGCGATAGGCCAGTTCAAATTGGCTCACACTATCATTTCTATGAAGTTAACCCTGCCCTATCTTTTAACCGCGAAGCAACAAAAGGCTATCGCTTAAATATTGCATCAGGCACGGCGGTAAGGTTTGAGCCTAGCCAAGCACGAAGTGTTGAGTTGGTTGAGTATGCAGGCAGTAAAACCATCTATGGCTTTCGTGGCGAAATAATGGGCCCTCTGGAAGCCACAGCAGTTACTGAGCAAACAGACGACTATAGCAGTGATTATGAAGCCAGTATGGACAGGGAAAGTTATGCTCAGATGTTTGGCCCAACCACAGGCGATCAAGTTCGTTTAGCCAATACCGATATTTGGATTCAAGTGGAGAACGACCTGACCACCTATGGGGATGAGGTTAAATTTGGCGGTGGTAAAGTCATTCGAGATGGTATGGGACAAAGTCAGGTTATTCGTGAGCAGAGTGTCGACCTTGTCATTACCAATGCGCTCATTCTGGATTATTGGGGAATCGTCAAAGCTGATGTTGGCATCAAAGATGGCCGTGTGTATAAAGTCGGAAAAGCAGGTAACCCAGACATCCAAGACAATGTCACTATCAATATAGGCCCAGGAACAGAAGTCATCGCTGGTGAAGGCTCTATTTTAACGGCTGGCGGTATAGATGCGCATATCCACTTTATCTGTCCACAGCAGATCGAAGAAGCTCTCACCTCTGGCGTTACGACCATGATAGGTGGCGGCACAGGGCCAGCGACAGGGACTAATGCAACAACGGTAACACCAGGTGCTTGGAACATGCATAAGATGTTACAAGCAACTGATAACATGCCAATGAATTTAGGCTTTTTGGGAAAAGGAAACGCCAGCCTCCCCGATGCATTGGAAGAACAATTAAAAGCAGGGGCTTGCGGCCTGAAACTTCATGAAGATTGGGGCACGACTCCCGCTTCTATCGACAACTGTTTAACCATTGCTGACAAATATGATGTACAAGTCGCCATTCATACAGACACTTTAAACGAGTCAGGTTTTGTTGACTCAACTTTGGGTGCTTTTAAAAACAGAGTCATTCACACTTACCACACAGAAGGAGCTGGAGGCGGCCACGCACCTGATATTATTCAAGCCTGCGCCCATGCCAATGTATTGCCCTCCTCTACCAATCCAACACGCCCCTATACGCATAACACGGTTGATGAGCATTTAGACATGCTGATGGTTTGCCACCATCTCGACTCAAGTATTGCTGAAGACGTGGCTTTTGCTGACTCTCGCATTCGTAAAGAAACCATAGCAGCAGAAGACATACTGCACGATAGAGGCGCATTCAGTATGATCTCCTCAGACTCCCAAGCAATGGGACGAGTAGGTGAAGTCGTCACACGAACCTGGCAAACCGCTCATAAAATGAAACAGCAGTTTGGTTTCTTAAAAGAAGACACTGAGCTTGGCGCTGATAATTACAGAGCTAGACGCTATATTGCAAAATACACAATAAACCCTGCCATTACCCATGGTATCGCCCATGAAGTAGGCTCAATCGAAGCCGGAAAGTTAGCAGATCTAGTACTTTGGAAACCCGCATTTTTTGGTATAAAGCCCTCACTTATAATCAAAGGCGGCATGATTGCAAATGCCCCAATGGGCGATCCTAATGCCTCTATTCCAACACCTCAACCTGTGCATTATCGCCCTATGTTCGGCTCTTTTGGTAAAGCCAGTGCCAAGACATCACTTACCTTTGTCTCACAAGCTGCACTCGATAATGGCATTCAAGAAGAGCTGCAATTAGAGCGCACCTTGGTTGCTTGTAAAAACACTCGCGACCTTTCTAAGAAAGACATGATATTAAACGATTGGTTGCCAAACATTAGCGTGGATTCACAGACCTATGAAGTAAAAGCAGATACTGAGCTACTTACCTGTGATCCTGCCAGAGAGCTGCCATTGGCTCAACTTTATTGCCTATTTTAAGGAGCTAAACATGCTAGAAATTTATCAAAGACTAGGCACTCATTGCCACCAACCACTTCATACCCAAGTTGAGCTAAGCCATGAACAAAGAACAAAGGGCCGCCTCAAACTATTCGGTAAAAATGGCGAAGAAGTTCGCATCTTTTTAGAAAGAGGCAAAACCTTAGAAGTTGGCGAATACTTAAAATCTGAATGCGGTAAATACGTCCAAGTACAAGGCATGATAGAAGAGGTTTGTCAGGCTAGGTGTGATGATTGGCATACCTTTAGTAAAGCCTGTTATCACTTAGGTAACCGTCACGTCAAAATAGAAATTGGTGAGCTTTGGTTATGTATTAGCCCAGATCATGTACTAGAAGAAATGCTACAAAATCTTGGTCTTGAGATAAGCCGCAAAAATGTCATTTTTGTGCCTGAGTCCGGAGCGTATAAAGATGCTCACCACGGACACTAGTTTACTAAGATTGCTGCAATTAAGCAGTGCTAGCTTGCCTGTTGGTGGCTATTCCTTCTCTCAAGGAATGGAATTCGCAATTGACCTTGGTCTGGTTCAAAACCAAGAACAAGTACATGACTGGATCAAGACACAGTTAGAACAAAGTGTTAGCCAGCTAGACCTGGCTATCTTGTGTCACGCAATCAAGGCCTGCAAAGCAGAAGACTGGAACGCTCTCCTAGATTTAAACCAACTTGCTCTGGCCTGTCGTGAAAGTAAGGAATTAAGACTGACTGATACAGCAATGGGAGAGGCATTAGGGCGCTTACTGACCAATTTAGAAATAAGCTCCCCATTTAAAAAAGGAGACGAGGTAAGCTTTGTTAGTTTATTTGCTCTAGCCTGTGTTAATTGGCAAATAGATTATCAACTCGCCGCACTTGGTTTTAGCTGGTCATGGTTAGAAAACCAAGTCGCTGCTGCCACCAAACTGGTGCCTTTAGGACAAACCCAAGCACAGATTTTATTAGGTCAATTGCAAGCCTATATTCCCGCAGCAATTAATCATGCGCAAACACTTGCAACGCAAGATATAGGAGCGGGCTTACCTATGCTTGCCATTTTAAGCGCTCGCCATGAGCAACAATATTCGAGGCTATTTAGATCCTAAATCGGCCAACTAACACATTTAAAAGGAAAGGCTATGTCTGCAACAAAAAAACAATGTTTAAGAATTGGCGTAGGTGGTCCTGTAGGGTCAGGTAAGACTGCTCTACTTAGATCTTTATGTAGTGCTTTAAGAGAGCATTATGATCTCGCCGTGGTAACCAATGATATTTACACCCAAGAAGATGCTAAATTCCTAACTCATCATGAAGCATTATCTGCCGACAGGATCATAGGCGTTGAAACAGGTGGCTGTCCTCATACAGCCATACGTGAAGATGCCTCTATGAATCTTGCTGCAATTGATACCTTGATGGAACGTCATGGCGAACTTGATCTTGTTTTTGTCGAAAGTGGCGGAGACAATCTTAGCGCCACATTTAGCCCAGAACTGTCTGATCTCACTATTTATGTGATCGATGTATCGGCGGGCGATAAAATCCCTCGTAAAGGCGGCCCAGGTATCACCAAGTCCGATCTATTAATCATTAATAAAACGGATCTCGCCCCTCTAGTAGGTGCGTCGCTGGATGTAATGGATACTGATGCGAGAAGAATGCGTGGAGATAAACCCTTCATCTTTGCCAACTTGAAAAAAGCCGAAGGTTTAGACGATATAATTCAACTCATCATTCAGCTAGGCATGTTAGAATCCAAAACCATTCCCGCTGCTAAGGCTGTGGTCTAATTAAACACTTTATTATGGAGAATTCCCCAATGAGAAAGAGTCACTTTCTTGTGGTTGCTGCATTAGCCAGCATAACATCTGGTGCTTTTGCACACTCAGGCCATGAGGCTAGCATGCCTTTTATGTCAGGTTTCCTTCACCCTATGATGGGATTTGATCATCTAATTGCCATGTTTGCAGTTGGCCTTTGGGGTGCGCGTTTAGGTGGTAAAGCTATTTTTGCCGCGCCGTTCGCCTTTGTTGGGACTATGATTATTGGCTTTGGCTTAGCCATCGCTGGCATGAGTATTCCTTATATTGAACAAGGTATCATTGCCTCTGTTATCTTTTTAGGATTAGTACTGGCCTTTTCTGCTCGCCTACCTTTGGTATTTAGTAGTGGTTTAGTGGCTGTATTTGCTTTTTTCCATGGCGCCGCTCACGGAATGGAACTACCTGCTGATGCACACGCAACAGGCTTTGCCATGGGGTTCGCTGCTGCTTCAATCTTCTTCCACCTAATTGGTGTGGCATTTAATAAAGCAATTGAGCCTCTTAACCAAAAGCTTGTCTCTCGTATGACAGGTAGCCTGATTGCGCTATCTGGTGTTTTTCTTGCTGTTGGTGCATAAGACCTAAGCGAAAAACCAGAAAATCCTCCATAAATCCATAATAATGCTAAGTTAATAGGCATTATTATGGATTTTTTTTAGCTAAACTAATGTCTTCATTATCCTCATGGATAAACGGAAAGATCTAGGGAAGGCTAAACTCTAATAATCTGTTCAAACAAGTGAATAGATAAACGACTAATAAGATAGTCAATCATGCCTTCCCCAGATACTTATATTGAAATTTGATCCTGTTAGGGCGCTATATGCATCGTAAAGTCGAAAGCTCCATATTAATTGTTGATGATGTTTCTTCTGTAAGACAGTTTTTAAAACAGTCACTGCATCATCTAGGCACTTATGAAATTCACGATGCAGCCAATGCTAAACAAGCACTTCGCACCATGACCTACTTAAGGCCAGATATTATTTTTCTGGATATCGACTTGCCTGACCAACAAGGCACGACACTTATCCCTAAATTCTTACAGCTTTCACCCAGCACAACGATAGTCATGTTTTCTGCTAACAATACGGTTGAGAACATTGTTAAAGCGAAGAAACTAGGCGCTAAAGCCTTCTTAGTGAAGCCTTTTACCTTGAATAAAATTGACTTTATTTTAAAAAAATATGGCAGGAAGTAATTCTTATGGCGAGCAAGATTCTTGAGATTTTAGACAAGTGTGAAAGACGTTTAAGTAAGAAGGCAAAGCGCGCTGAGATAGCGCTTAAAATAAGTGGACAAGAAGTTTTTGACTTGTGTGAAACCTCTCAAGGTGATGACTGGCAAAGACTCTTTATCGCTATTATTCAAATTCATCTAGAGAGCTATTCAACCTCAACAAGCACACTCCAGTTTCAAGCAATCGACTCACTTAATGCGAGCCTTAGCATAGAAAACTTATCCGACGTTATCTGGCAAGGCGAAAGCATGGAGAAGTTAACACAAAGCAGCGTTGCCATTGATGCAATAACAATCACAAAGAGCGAAACAAGCCTTGAACTCTCCTTTCAATTAGGCAACCTATCCGAAATTAAAAACCACAAACTTATATTGTGTGCTGACGACAACCCAGATAACCGCCAAATTATGCAGTTATTATTAGAAAAAATGGGACACAAGGTCTGTACCGCTGAAAACGGCGAATTAGCATTACAAGCAACGCTAGAGCAAGAATTCGATTTAATTTTCCTTGATATTCAAATGCCTGTTATGGATGGGATAGAGGCATTAGAGTTAATACGCTCCACAGCTTGTGAAACACCTATCATAGCTTTTACGGCTCAGGTTTTTGATCACGAAGTAAGCCATTTATTAGAACTAGGCTTTAATGCTTGGTTAGCTAAACCAATAGATAGAAGTAAACTAGACGAGATATTAGCGCAATATCTTGATGTTCAAAGCCATACTGAAAACATTGAAATTGATTCAGCTGAATTAGATGCTTTAACTCACACCTACCAACAAAGCCTACAGCAATATATCGACGATATAGATGCAACAATAAAGACTCAAGACACCTCACAATTAGCACGCCTAGCCCATGCACTAAAAGGTAGCGGTGGTAACTTTGGTTTCCACGATATCACCCAAACGGCAGGGCTATTAGAGCAAGCTTGCTATGCAACACCTGACGTAATTCCAACAGAGCTGACAGAGGCGTTAACCAAACTCCTTAAAAAGTACAAAATTTGATCAAAAGTTTCTTAAAATACCGAATATAACGTCATTTTCTCTACAAATGCACAAAAACTGAGCGCTATCCTCTAGATAGATGTTGCTTATTAGAGCGTGTTTTTGAAATAATCGCCGTCCTGCACATAAAGCCCCCCATAAAGGGTGCTAAAAACAGCGTGTCATGTGGGAATGTCACACCTTGATTTTAGCTTTAGCTGATTTGCTGCAACCTTAAAAACTCATATATAAAAATGAGATAACTGATAATAAGTTGAGATAACTATGCAAGAAAAACAATCTATACACGGCACATGGGCGAGCCGTTGGATCTTTATTTTGGCGGCAACAGGTTCTGCTGTTGGCCTAGGTAATATCTGGAAATTCCCTTACATCACTGGTGAGAATGGCGGTGGCGCATTCGTACTTATGTACCTAGTATGTATTCTTCTCGTGGGCGTGCCTATCATGATGGCGGAAGTTTTTATCGGCCGCCGTGCACGTAAAAGCCCAATCAATGCGATCACTGAACTCGCTAAAGAAGCAAACAAGTCTACTAACTGGTCTATTCTTGGCCTAATGGGCATGCTAGCGGGTGTGATGATTTTCTCATTCTACTCTGTTGTAGCGGGTTGGGTACTTCATTATATCGCCCTAATGGGAAGCGGTGAATTTGTAGGTGCAAGCTCTGACAAAGCCGGAGAGATCTTTAACGGTTTACTAGGCGATCCTAAAACCATGCTACTTTGGCACACAGTGTTTGCCATTATGACAGTTGTGGTTGTTATCGGTGGTGTAAATAAGGGTCTAGAGCGTGCTACACGTATCTTGATGCCAGCTCTGTTTGTATTACTTATTATCTTGCTTGGTTACTCTGCAACGACTGATGGTTTCGCTGAAGGCTTTGACTTCATGTTCCATTTCGATGCAAGTGAACTATCTTGGGATGCGGTACTAATTGCTCTTGGCCACTCTTTCTTCACCCTATCACTAGGTATGGGTACCATAATGGCATACGGTGCTTATATGCCGAAAAAAGCCTCTATCGGTAATACAGTAATCACCATTGCTGTACTTGATACTGTTGTTGCTTTGATTGCTGGCCTAGCTATTTTCCCAATCATCTTTGCCAACAACATGGACCCAGGTGCAGGCCCAGGCTTGATGTTTGTTAGTTTACCCGTTGCCTTCGGTCAGATGCCTGGTGGTCAAATATTTGGCTTCATGTTCTTCTTACTAGTCGGTGTAGCAGCTTGGACATCAGCTATCTCTCTACTTGAGCCAACAGTTGCTTACCTAGTAGAAAAACTAAAATGGTCTCGTGTTAAAGCATCAATTATTCTTGGTGTAATCGTTTGGGCAATTGGTATTTCTTGCCTACTAGCCTTTAACGAATGGTCTGAGTTCAAACTGTTCGGTAAGAACATGTTCGATCTTCTTGATTATGCAACAGCTAACATCATGCTACCGTTAGGTGGTATTTTGACTGCACTATTTGCAGGTTGGGTTGTATCTAAGAAAGTCAGCCTTGAAGAAACAGCTATCTCTGAAAGCCTTCATACAGTATGGATGTTTACAGTACGTTTCGTAGCGCCTATTGCAGTAAGTATCGTATTTGTTTTAAACCTTAAATAAATACCTACTACGCATTTTAAAGCCCCAAGCTTGTATAAGCTTGGGGCTTTTTTGTTTTTAAAGTTAACCCATATTTATAGTGTAAATAAGAGGTTATTTCATGGCATAGCTTTCGTAACTTTGTATTAACACATCCACTAAGCCGTTTAAAAATCTAAAGCCTTCTTGCTTGGTTTCTTGTTCAGATTGTTTTAATTCCATTATCACTTACTCCTGCCCCTGCCTGTGATAATTAATACTAGTAGACAAAACCCTATATAGATAATGGATTTTCTTAATCAGCCTAATAGCTAAGGGAAGCAGCGATTAAGTCATCTCTTCTTAGTCTGCTCTTTTAAGGGAATTGCAATTAAGCCTTCCCGCCTCAGAGCCTATAACAAACCTACCTAATTAAGAGAAAGCTTAAGTTAAATTAGCAAGAATGATTAAATGTTATTTACATTTTATCCGCATTTGAATAAATTTAGTTACGACTATAATATTTTGATATCTAATCATTAGAATTGAATGTTTTTATTAGCTCTAAAATCTATTGCACCGTTCGCACAAAGCCCTATAATCCGCGAACTATTTTTAACACTCATCTTAAGCTGTATAGAAAGTAATTATGCCTGATTCACAACAATTACATGATGTGCTTATTAACTTACGCCGAGTAATAAGAGCGACTGATTTGCAATCCAAGCGGGTTGTTAAGAAGTGCGGCCTTACCATACCCCAAATTATGGTATTGAGTGCTATCCATGAATTAGGGGATGTGACAGTAAAACGCATCTCAGATAATGTCTCATTAAGCCAAGCAACAGTCACAACTATCCTTAATCGCTTAGAGGACAGGGTGTTAGTAGAGCGAGTTAGAGCCCAGAAAGACAAACGAATTGTCAATGCACGCCTAACAGAAGAAGGTCGTTGCATGTTAGATAATGCACCACCTTTATTAAATGAGAAGTTTATAGACCGCTTTGAAGATTTAGAAAGTTGGGAAAAAAATCAAATTCTTTCCACCCTACAAAGAATCGCCAGCATGATGGATGCAGAAAACATCGACACAGCCCCATTAAGTGAAGTTTCAAGCGATACTTTTTAAATAGCATTTCTCATTTTAAGACTCAACAAAAAAGCCCTTATTTTTAAGGGCTTTTTTTTATTTGATCAAAACTTACCCAATCACGACTAACCTTTAACAAACAACGTCTTGCCCGTTTACTGAATTAATTTGCGCACTAATAATTAGAGATGTAAACTATTCAATGTTTTGAACACTAATCATCTCCTTAAATAGAACAATTAAACAAAAAAGGTACCCCTCTATGCATAAACAAACTTTTGTCGCTGGAGCTATGGTCTTATTAAGTTCTGCAAGTTTTGCTGCCGATTCATGTGGTGAGATTACAATCGCTGATATGAACTGGAACTCAGCCTCTTTGATGGCGAATATTGATAAATACATCCTCGAAGAAGGTTATGGTTGCGAGATCGAACTGATCCCTGGCGATACTATGCCAACAGGTGCTTCCATGATTGAAAAAGGCGAGCCGGATGTGGCACCAGAAATGTGGAGTAACGCCATGCGTGATGCCCTACAAAAAGGTGTCGATGATAAACGTTTACGTTTTGCAGGTAACTCTTTATCAGACGGTGGTGAAGAAGGTTTCTGGGTACCTAAGTATCTAGTCGAAATGGACAGCTCTTTAGCGACTATTGAAGGCGTATTAAAAAACCCTCAACTATTTAAGCACCCTGAAGACGACAGCCTAGGCGCTCTATATAGCTGCCCTGCTGGCTGGAACTGCCAAATCTCTACTAACAACCTTTATGTTGCATTAGGCATGGAAGAAGCAGGCTTTGATATTATCGATCCAGGTTCTTCTGCAGGTTTATCTGGTGCTATTGCACGTGCTTATGAGCGTGGACAAGGTTGGTTAGGTTACTACTGGGCACCTACTGCCGTTCTAGGTAAGTATGAAATGGTGAAAGTTGATTTTGGTTCAGGCATTGATGAAGAACACTTCACGACTTGTCTGACACAAGAAGACTGCCTTGAGCCTCGCCCAAGCATGTGGCCACCAGCACCAGTTAAAACTATGACAACCGAAGACTTCGCTAAACGCGAACCTGCTGCCTATGATTATTTCACCAAGCGTTCATTTACCAACAATAAAATGAATGTATTGTTGGCTTGGATGGAGCACAACCAAGCAGACGGTGAAATTGCTGCTGAATACTTCCTAAAAAATAATGAAGAAATGTGGACTACATGGGTTTCTGCTGATGTAGCTAGCAAGATTAAAGCTTCATTAAACTAATCTTAAATACGCTAGTCTCCTCTACCTAACTGAGTTAGGTAGAGGCTATAAATAGTTTTTTTGCAACAAGATAAACGAGGCGACATTCACTATGTCAGATACTTCTTGGTTAAGTAAATTTCCACAACTAGAACGTGGCGATCTGATTGCCATCCGTAAAACTCTCGATGGTGCTTATAGGGAATTCTCTCGCAATTACGGCGATACTATTGAAAGCCTTTTTGACCCTCTCCTTACATTTTTAATTTGGTTTGAAAAGCTCCTTATTGCCTCTCCTTGGTGGCTAACCATAGGCGTAATCCTTGCGATCGTATATGGAGCAAGCCGTTCTTGGAAACTTTGCACAGGTGTCTTTGCCTCTCTAATCGCCATTGGCGTATTAGGCATGTGGGATGACACAATGCGAACACTCAGTATTATTACTGTCTGTACCTTACTTTCTATTGGTATAGGCATACCTACTGGCATACTCATGTCTCGCTCTAATCGAGTACAAGCTATAGTCACTCCCATACTCGATGTCATGCAAACCATGCCAGCATTCGTTTATCTCATCCCTGTTGTTATGCTATTGGGTATAGGTAAAATCCCAGGGGTTATCGCGGTAATTATCTATGCTGTTCCACCTGTTATTCGATTAACTAACTTAGGGATTCGCCTAGTTAACAAAGAAACCCTTGAAGCGGCAACTGCATTTGGAGCCACAGCTAAACAAAGATTATTTGGCATCCAGCTTCCTCTTGCTATGCCGACTATCATGGCCGGTATCAACCAAACCATTATGATGGCACTTGCCATGGTTGTTGTGGCTTCCATGATAGGGGTTAAAGGTTTAGGGCAGCCGGTTCTAAAATCTATTACTAACCAATATTTCACCCTAGGTTTATTCAATGGTTTAGCCATAGTTGCATTGGCAATCATCTTCGACCGAGTATCTCAAACCTATGCAAAACGCACTCAAAAACACCTAGGAGGCATGAATAATGACTGATTTAAATAAGGCCTCAACAGAAGACAACGAAACTCTGATCGAAATTAGTGGTTTGTATCAAGTATTTGGCAACAAAGCTAAGTCTGTATTGCCTATGGTTAAAGCAGGCAAAAGTAAAGATGAAGTGCTTGCTGAAACAGGCCATACGGTCGGCCTAAGAGACATTAATCTTGATGTAAAACGTGGTGAAATTTTTGTTATTATGGGTCTATCTGGCTCAGGTAAATCGACCATGATACGACACTTCAACCGCTTAATTGACCCGACAGAAGGGCAAATTAAAGTTGAAGGTGAAGACATCATGAAGCTTTCGGATGATGAATTGATTCAATTTCGTCGTCACAAAATGTCTATGGTATTCCAACACTTTGGCCTAATGCCACACCGCACTGTACTTGATAATGTTGCGTATGGTTTGGCCATTCAGAACGTTGATAAAACAGAGCGTTTAGCAAGTGCAAGCCAGTGGCTAGAAACCGTAGGTTTAGCCGGCTATGGTGATCAATATCCAGCACAGCTATCAGGTGGTCAGCAACAAAGGGTTGGACTTGCCAGAGCCTTATGTACTAATGCTGAAATTCTCTTGATGGATGAAGCATTCTCAGCACTTGATCCCTTGATCCGTAGTGAGATGCAAGATCAATTGATCGAGCTACAAGCAAAACTGAAAAAGACAATTATCTTTATCACCCATGATTTAGATGAAGCATTACGTATCGGCGATCGTATCGCTATCTTAAAAGATGGCATTCTATCTCAAGTTGGTAAACCAGTTGATATCTTACTCAGCCCTGCTGATGACTATGTTGAGGCTTTTGTTAAAGACGTTAACCGTGCACGAGCACTAAGCACACAAACCCTAATGCAAAACGTCAACAATACATTGGAATCACAGAGTGTTGAGTCAGCCATCAATTCATTAAACGCTAGCCAACAAGAATATGGTTTCGTTTGTAATAATGAAGGTTATCAAGGTGTCGTTACTCGCTCTCAATTAGAGCAAGCCGCAGCGAATGATAGTAACGCGGACATATGCTGTGATGAGCTTTTAATCAAGGTTCCTAGCGTATCTCCAACCCAATCATTGCAATCAGCTATCCCTGAAGCCTTGGGTCATAACTTTGCTCTACCTGTTACCTGTAAGGATGGTAAGTTGGTCGGCACAATTCCAAGATCAGAAATTGCTCAAGTGCTAGAGTCCTAATCTAGCCAAACCAAGCTTGGGTTAGTAAGACACTAACCCAAGCTTGGTTTATCCAAACTATTCCTGCAAACATCATCCTTTTCTTAAGAACTGAATACTAATTCTTCATCTCCTTCATAATTCGCTTATAATAACTTAATTGAAACACGAAGTTAGCTCTCACACCTATCCAACTAGGCAAGTCTACTCGAGGGGAAGTTATGGATAATCCAGCATTAGAACCAAGACATAATTGGCGAGTTCTACTTCAATTAAGAGCCATTGCCATAATGGGGCAAGCGGTTTGTGTCCTTGTCATCTTTCTATATTTCGATAGTGTCGAACATACTGCCGTCATGGCGGCTGTGATTGCCGTTTATGCTTTAATCAATGGCATTCTATGGGTACAACTACGTAACCCTGAATTACCCGGTAATAAGTCATACTTGTTTCAAATCCTATTAGATATCATTGAGCTCAGTGCTATCTTTTATTTAAGTGGCGGTAGTGATAACCCCTTTATCTTTTACTTTCTAGTCCCCTTAAGTATTGCTGCCGTAGTTTTGCCTTTAAATTATGTTGCCTGTGTCGCTATCAGCGCGATTATTGCCTTTAGCTTTTTAAGTCTTTATAACCTCCCGTTGCCAGAGTTCACTGAAGAAAATCAAAACTTAAACCTGTCACAATTTGCCCTCTGGTTTAACTTTGTCATGTGCAGCATCTTTATTGCCGGCTTTATCACACACATAGTGGGCTATATGAAGCGCCAACAAAATTGGTTATCTGACAGCCGTGAACACCTACTACAAGACGAACAAATACTCGCTATTGCAACCCATGCAGCAGGGACAGCCCACGAACTGGGAACACCTTTAAATAGCATGAAATTAATTATTGAAGAGCTCATCGTTGAGATAAAGGACAATGAAACAGCTCATCAAGATGTTCTACAATTAAAAAACCAGCTAGATAACTGTACTAAAATTCTTCGCAATCTATCTGAAGAGGCTAGAATTAATGAACACTGGCACAATGACATTACACTTGCGACTCAATATATGGAAAAAATTCTAGATAAGTGGCGCATATTAAGACCTGATGTCAGCCTTGATTATCAGGCTAAATCAGGTGAGTCGCCTTATATTCGTGTCGATCCAACATTGGACCAAGCTTTTTTAAACCTTCTTAATAATGCTGCCGATGCGAACCCTAATTCGATCGAAATTAAAGCTAAGTGGAATCTTGAAGAGTTTATTCTCACTATAAAAGATCATGGCGCTGGTATTTCTAACCAAGTTTTAGAACGTCTAGGGCAACAGCTCACTACTACTAAAGATGGTATGGGTATTGGCTTTTTCCTCTCTAATGCCTCTGTTGCAAGACGAGGTGGCACAGTCGCCCTTTATCCCGTCGAAGAAGGCGGCACCTTAACCCGTATAACAATTCCTTTTGCTGAGAAGCAATAAGCCTGTTTGGAAAACAAATTAATAAGATGAATACGAACCTGCTAATCATTGACGATGACGAAGTACTTACCTCTACCTTAAAACGCGCTATGGAGCGTCGAGGTTTAGAGGTTTCAACAGCAATGAATGGTGACGAAGCTTGCCTAGCTTTAAAAGAAAAGAGCTTTACCTATGCCACTTTAGATTTAAAGCTGGAGCAAGAATCTGGCCTTGCCATTTTAACCAAATTACTTGAAATACAGGCTGACTTAAAAGTTGTTGTGTTAACAGGCTATGCCAGTATTCCTACAACCGTTGAAGCGATTAAACGAGGCGCACAAGATTATTTATGCAAACCTGCTTCTGGGGATGATATCTATGCTGCACTACTTGGCAACAACACCGAAGAAGTTAGCATAGCAAGCAAACCTTTATCTGTTGATAGATTAGAGTGGGAACATATCCATAGAGTGATGGCAGAAAATAATGGCAATATTTCTGCAACAGCAAGAGCACTGGGCATGCATAGACGTACATTGCAACGAAAGCTACAAAAGCATCCCGCAACACATTAAATTTAATTCCACATAAACATTAAGTATTTAGTAAGCTATGGAGAAGGTCTAGTTAAAAAGTAAAAGAGAGAAGCAATGGCGAAAGCACATATTCCATTACAAAAGCTTGTATTAGTCAGCGTCTCTCTTTTATCTTGCCTGCCTATTACTGCCCTATTTCTTTGGCTTTTTATTAGAGTTGAAATCTTAGACTTTACAGGTGAGTTTCTCTCCATAGATTTTGCTTTTGTCGCAGCTTTAATATTGATGAATATTCTGATTGCTAAAAAGCTTGCGCGTTATTTAGACCATACCATTCAACCCTTTGTTGCAGCAGCTAAACACATACATCATTCAAAGAATAAAATCCCTTTAGAGAAGTTACGCACGACAGAATTTTATCAACTTGCAACCGCATTTAACTCTTTATCAGATCAAGTAGAACAACAGAAACGTCAGCTTAAAAAACAACAAGAGCATGATAAAACCTTATTGCTACAAAGAGTTGCAGACAACTTACCCGGCATGATTTTTCAATCCAAGCTCATCTCCTCAGGTTCGATTCTCACCTACTTTTTAAGCTATGGCTTAGAGCATATTTATGCCAATGCAGAAAAGCCTCAGGAACAAAGAGTTCATGAGCTTATCAACTCGTTTAATGTAGATGCTTTCCCAGAACTACTGAAAATCATGCGAAAATCAGCACACTCTATGCAGCCTTATCACTTTGATATTGAAGCGATTAACCTTGTTGGCGAAACTTATTGGCTATCGATATCTGGGCAACCTTCTATTAAAAAGGGAGAAGTGCACTGGGATGGCGTTGCACTTGATATCACAGAACGTAAAAATTATGAGACAAAAATGTGGCAGCAAGCTCATATTGATGCAATTACTCAGTTAAATAACCGGTCCTCCTTTAATAAACACCTTAAAGCACTCTGCAAACAAAAAGCCCTTCGCCCCTTCTCGTTACTCTTTTTTGATTTAGATGGTTTTAAAAATGTGAACGATAAACATGGTCATCATATAGGCGATCAAGTTTTAATTAAGTTTTCACAACAACTTACTCTGGTATTTTCACCGTTAGAGTCCAGTTTTCTGGCCCGTGTAGGCGGTGATGAGTTCTGCGTGATAGCGACTAATAAAGCAGACTTAATTAAACAAACCGATAACCTACTTGAAAGCTTATCTTTACCAGTCGATATCAATGGTATTCAAATCTATATTAAAGTCAGTGTCGGCATGGCCAACTGGCCAGAAAGTGGCCACAGCGCCGAAGCGATTCTCCATAAAGCCGACATAGCCATGTACTCAAGTAAAGAAGTTGGTGGCCATCAGTTACGCCAATGAACAATGACATTTGGATGACTCATGTCAATCTGATAAACTTGCGCCAAATTTACGACGATGATGGTTTTCGGCCTATTTTTCTCCGAAAATATTGAATTTTTAGATGAAGCAGACTAAAAACTGAACTAAAATCATCGGCCTTCCTTCCTAACTCAATCAGGATTCTGACTAAATGTCTAAATCGAATATTAAGAACGATTTATTATCGGGTCTTACGGTCGCACTTGCTCTAGTCCCAGAGGCTGTTGCATTTGCTTTTGTTGCTGGTGTTGCCCCACTTGTTGGCCTATACGCTGCAGCTATTGTTGGTTTTATCACGGCGGCATTTGGTGGCCGTCCAGGTATGATTTCTGGTGCAACCGGTGCGCTGGCTGTCGTCATGGTCGCCTTAGTAGCAAATCATGGGGTTGAATACCTATTCGCTACTGTTGTCCTAATGGGGATCATTCAGGTACTTGCTGGGGTATTACATCTAGGTAAGTTCATTCGTATCGTACCTTACCCAGTGATGCTTGGTTTTGTTAATGGCCTTGCTATTGTCATTTTCTTAGCCCAATTAGGCCAGTTTAAAGTGCCTGATGCTGAAGGTGCACTAGTATGGATGCAGGGTTCTGAGCTTTACATCATGCTAGGACTAGTCGCATTAACTATGGCGATTATTCACTTTTTACCTAAGTTCACTACAGCTATTCCTTCGTCATTAGCAGCCATTGTTTTTGTTACCTTCTTATCAACCTTCTTGAACCTCGAAGCAAGAACAGTAGTTGATTTTGTTGCCACAATGACAGGCGATATTAATGCCTCTATTGCGGGTGGTTTGCCAAGTTTCTCTATTCCTATGGTGCCTTTCAACTTTGAAACACTGGCTATCATAGCGCCTTACGCTTTCATTCTTGCAGCAATTGGTCTGATTGAATCTCTGCTAACATTACGTCTTATCGATGAAATGACAGAAACTCGTGGTCGTGGCAACAAAGAATGTATTGCCCAAGGCTCTGCAAACATAGTGACAGGTTTCTTTGGCGGTATGGGTGGTTGTGCCATGATAGGCCAGAGTATGATCAACATTAATTCTGGTGGTCGTGGTCGACTATCTGGTATTAGTGCAGCAGTGGGCCTAATGCTATTTATTTTGTTTGGTGCCTTCTTAATTGAACAAATTCCTCTAGCAGCCCTTGTGGGTGTTATGTTCATGGTTGTTATCGGTACATTTGAATGGTCTAGCTTTAGAATCATCAAAAAAATACCAAAACAAGATGCATTTATTATCGTACTTGTTTCAGCCGTCACAGTATTCACTGACCTTGCCATTGCTGTATTCGTTGGTGTTATCGTTGCGGCACTGGTATTTGCTTGGGAACATGCAAAGCACATTCAAACCAAGTCTTATCTTGATGAAAATGGCTGGAAAGTTTATGAATTAGACGGTCCTCTTTTCTTCGGCTCAGTAAGTAACTTCATGGAGTTATTTGATCCTAAAAACGACCCAGATGATGTCGTGGTTGAATTCATGCATTCACGTGTTGCTGACCACTCTGGCCTTGAGGCAATTGATGCTTTAGCAGATAGGTATGAGAAGGCGGGTAAACGCCTGCATATCAGACACTTAAGTCGCGAATGCCAACTACTACTTAAAAAAGCAGGTAACCTAGTAGAAGTTAACTATATCGAAGACCCAAGTTATAGTGTTGCCTCAGACAAGTTAGGTTAATCACTCCAAACCTGTCATAAAAATAAAAAAGGCCGTATTCATTGAATACGGCCTTTTTTGTGACATTTTTTGCTTAAAGAATAGCGCTACTCTGCTATTTGAGATCTAGAACATCCTGCATGTCATACATACCAGCAGACTTACCTTTAAGCCACTCAGCGGCTCTCACAGCACCTTTGGCAAAAGTCATGCGACTACTTGCTTTATGTACGATCTCGATACGTTCGCCTTCTGTTGCAAACCAAACACTATGATCACCGACTACATCACCTGCACGAATCGTTTCAAAGCCGATCTCTTTTTGGGTTCTAGGGCCAATCTGTCCTTCACGGCCATACACTGCGCATTCTTTTAAATCACGACCCAGTGCATCAGCGACAACTTCACCCATTTTAATAGCGGTACCTGAGGGTGAATCGACTTTATGTCTATGGTGAGCTTCGACTATTTCAACATCATACTCATCACCTAGGATCTTAGCAGCAGTCGCTAACAGTTTTAGTGTTAAGTTAACACCAACACTCATATTAGGCGCAAAAACGACTTGAGTTTGCTTAGCACATTCATCAAGAGCAGCCTGCTCATCTTCAGTTAATCCAGTTGTGCCTACTACGATAGCTTTTTGGTTAGCAGCGCAAAATTGTGCATTCTCTATCGTTAATGCTGGTGTTGTGAAGTCAATCAGCACATCAAAATCATTTACACAAGCCGCTAAAGAATCCACCATAGCAACATTAAGCTTACCTACACCTGCGATTTCACCAGCATCAGCTCCCACTAAGCTGCTACCAGCTTTAACAATTGCAGCACCTAAAACACAGTCTGTTGCATCATTTACAGCCGTAATTAAGTTTTTACCCATACGCCCAGAAGCGCCAATAATTGCTACTCGCATCATCTTCTTATCCCACAATAATTATGCCGCCAACAATAACAAAAACAGAATAAAATCTCAGCTATTTCCGACAGCATTTAGGATAAGATAAGGAGTATGTGTTAAAGCCACGGAAAGCAAACATGAAGACTTTATTAATCATTTTTCTCAGTATTAGCCTAACGGCATGCAGTCTGGGCAGTACCGCCTATAAACACCTAGATTATGTGGTGCTCTGGTACGCGTCTGATTATGTCAGCCTTGATAAGTCTCAGAAATTGCATCTCTCAGAAGTAACAAAACATTTTGTTGCTTGGCATAGAAGTAATGAGATAGAAAAATATAAGGTGGTACTGGCAGAGTTTAAACAGGATATTGCTCAACAGACGATGACAGATGAAAGGGCAAACTATTATCGTCAACAAATCAGACTTTTCTTGAGTAAGGTAAGGTTTTACCTTAGTCCACATTTAATACCATTGTTAAATAGCCTATCAGATAGTCAATATACCCAAATCGTCGAAGCACTCGACAAAGAAGTTAATTCGGATAAAAAGCCACTCACTTCTGATGAGAAAATCAAAAAGATGCAAGATGAGCTCGAGGAATGGTATGGCACATTAAAACCAGCTCAATTAGACATACTGGCTAACATCAACGCAAAAAGAGAAGTACAAGCTCCTATCTGGCGTGCCGCTAATCAAGCATGGTTAGACACTTTTAAAGAAGCAAGTAAGCAAGCGCAGACGCCAAGGTCACAAGCAATAAAAGCACTCTTGTTGGAAACATTGACCCCTTCCGATTCAGGTGACTATTCAGAAAGAGAAGAATGGATGCAAGTTTGGCGATTAGCTGATGAGGCTCAAAGGCAATCTATCCTAGATAAACTCTCTGAGTATCAAGAATTGCTTGATGACGTATCCAATTAATGATCCGTCATCAAGCTTCTAAGTTAGAATATTTCGTCTGGTGTTAACTCAAAAGTAGCAGCATCATCATTGCTATCTTCGATTTCAGAGTTTTGGAAAGCATTATTAAAGCTATCAAAAGCATTATTAAATCGAGCAGCCGATAGATCATTTTGCTTGATAATCAATTCAACGCGACGATTACTTGCCCTGTTAAAAAAAGTATCATTAGGTGCAAGTGGTCTAGTATCAGCATAACCTGTTACAGAAAAACGGCTTTGCTCTAGTTGACCTGTAGCAAATAACTCTTCTGCTACTGAGATAGCTCGGGCAGATGATAACTGCCAGTTAGAACCAAATCGACCACTTACGATTGGGATATTATCCGTATGCCCTTCTACCGCAATGGTACCTTCAATACCAATTAACACATCACGAATCATGTCAATAATAGGTATAAAGTCAAAATTCAATTCGGCAGAACCAGATTCAAACGAGCCCTTTTCTTTCAGACGTATCGTAATCGTTCGCTCTTGTGTTTCAACTTCTACTGTTCCTTTAGAGATTTCTTCCCTTAGAACAGAGGATATTTGCTGTGCATCTTCTTCTGTTTGTTTTACTTGCTCTTCTCTCTCAAGATCAGCAGAAGATTTATCAACAAGTTGTTGACCTTGCGCACCAGCACCTTCTTTCTCATTTAACTCAGATTCACCAGGCTTACAAAGAACCTCAAGTGTATTTTCAGGCCTTTCATCTACCTTCTGACGCACTTCATTAATGGGTGTAGGTTCTGGCTTACCAGGACTGAACTCTTGAGCAATAATGGAGGTACCAGTCGGAATAGACTTAGCTTCAATTTGCTTTTGCACACCAAAAGCTTCTCGCATTGAACCTGCAAGCTGTTTGAACTTTAATACATCCATTTCGGCAAAAGACAGCAGCAATACAAAGAAACACATCAATAGCGACATCAAGTCGGCAAATGTTCCCATGTAGGCAGGAAGCCCCTCTATACATTCGGGGCAATCCGGTTCTTCTTCATCACTCATGAGTTAGGTTATCCAGCAGCTAAATTGCTTTTATTCACGTTCAATACGTTTGCCTTCGGCAATATAGGTTTTCAATAAACCGTCAATTACACGAGGGTTTTGACCAGCTTGAATAGCAAGCAGAGCATCAATAATTAGTTGTTGTGCCATTAATTCTTCATTAGCACGCTTCTCAAGCTTAGCTTGTATAGGTAGGGCAAACATATTCGCCAACATGGCGCCATAGAGGGTTGTTAGAAGCGCAACCGCCATCGCAGGACCGATGGACTTAGGATCATCCATGTTTGCAAGCATTTGTACCAAACCAATCAGTGTTCCTATCATCCCCATCGCAGGACCAGTATCACCAAAAGCTTTAAATACTTTTGCACCAGCATCATGGCGTTCAAATGCCATTTTCATATCTTTATTCATCTGGCTTTTGACCACAGAACCATCGTGGCCATCCACTAGCATCTGAATCCCCTTAGACATAAAAGGGTGACTAACATCCATGCCTTCCAATGACAATAGGCCCCCTTTACGGGCAGCATCGGCAAGGTTAAAAATTTCATCAATAAGTGCGTCAAGAGGAACACTCTTGAACATAAAGGCTTTCGCTGCGACTTTACCTGCGCCAAGGAACTGACTCAGAGGATATTGCATTAATACAACAAAGGTAGAACCTATTAAAACAATCAGGATAGATGCAGGATCCAAAAACATCCCAGCAGATCCACCTAATATGATTGCCGAAATGATGATCGCAAATGATCCAATCAAACCGACTAACGTTGCTAAATCCAAACTAGTCTCCTAACGAGTAGATTGCTATGTCAAACTTGGTACAATTCTAAACTAAAGTAACGAGATAGGGTTAGACCCTTACTCTAGATTTTTGTATTACTTACGACAGAAAGCTCGAAGAATTTTCAATTTTCTGTTACAAAATGTAGTCTTTTAAAGAGAGCTAGCCATGTCACGTAAAACCAGCGTTCGACACTTCGAAGATAATTTGGTCGAATTAGACAGCATTGTCAGTCAATTAGAGTCAAATCAATTATCCTTAGAAGATGCTTTAAAAGCATTTGAAAAAGGTGTCAAACTTAGTAAAGACTGTCAAACAGTGCTCACTCAAGCAGAGCAAAAAGTACAAATTTTGCTTGAACAACAAGGCAATGAAAGCTTAGAGCCTTTTGATCCGGAATCTAATCAGTGAACCTAAAGCAATTTTCTACTTATACTCAAGACCGTGTCGATCAATATTTAGAACAACAACTTAGCGATTATGAAGCTGCAAATCAACTACATAATGCTATGCGTTACAGCCTTTTTAATGGCGGTAAGCGAATTCGCCCTATGCTAACTTATGCTAGCGCTCAGCTTGTTGGTGAGATTTCATCTCTCACTGACGCGGCTGCTGCAAGTATAGAATCTATCCATGCATACTCTCTTATTCATGACGATTTACCTGCTATGGATGATGATAATCTTAGGCGTGGAAAGCCAACCTGTCATATACAATTTGACGAGGCGACGGCAATTTTAGCAGGCGATGCACTGCAAACCTTTGCTTTTGAACTATTATCCCAAGCAGAGCTAAAAAATACAGATAAGCAATTAACCCTTATTCAAGAGCTAACCAAGGCATCTGGGCGTCATGGCATGATCACGGGTCAAATGATTGATCTTAGTTCTGAGAACAAGAACATTAGCCTTGCAGAGTTAGAACTAATGCATCTTCATAAAACTGGCGCCCTTATTAAAGCCAGCGTTAGAATGGGAGCATTATCCACAGCTAACCCGAATCCAGAGGTCTTAGCTAAATTAGATGCTTATGCTCACGCAATAGGATTAGCCTTTCAAGTACAAGACGATATTATTGATCTAACAAGCGATACTGAAACCTTAGGCAAAACACAGTTTTCAGATGCTGAAGCCAATAAAGCAACTTACCCTAAATTATTAGGGTTAGATGGCGCAAAGGCTTTAGTTTTAAGACTTCATCAAGAAGCGCTTGAACAAATAACTGAGTTTGGTGACAAAAGCCGACCATTAACAGAGCTAGCTAACTATATTATTGACCGTAACCACTGATATACTAGCGCGCCAATTTGACATTAAAGTGAAAAAATAACTTGTCCATGTTCGAAGAAATTCCAACGCAGCGTCCTAGTACGCCGTTATTAGACCAAATCAACTCACCTGCTGATTTAAGAGAGCTATCTAAAGATCAGCTGACTGTGCTTGTCAGACAGTTACGTGAATTTATGCTGTACAGTGTTGGGCAAACTGGTGGGCACTTTGGCGCAGGTCTAGGGGTCATAGAGCTTACTGTTGCGCTTCACTATATCTATAACACACCCGACGACAGACTAGTCTGGGATGTGGGCCATCAGACTTATCCGCATAAAATTTTGACTGGTAGACGTGAAGAGCTACTCAATATTCGTCACGAACATGGGATTTCAGGCTTTCCTAAAAGAGATGAAAGTGAATTCGACACTTTTGGAGTTGGCCATTCAAGTACCTCAATTGGCGCTGCGTTAGGCATGTCGATAGCCGCTAACCGTATGGGGATTGACCGTAAGGCAGTTGCAATTATCGGTGATGGCGCAATGTCAGCAGGCATGGCATTTGAAGCATTGAATCATGCTGGTGATGTGAATGCCGACATGATGGTCATATTGAATGACAATAAAATGTCCATATCTAAGCCTGTTGGAGCTTTATCTAAATACTTTGCCCGTATTTGGGCCAGTAAAACCTATGATACGGTGCGTGAAAGTGGCCGAAAAGTTTTAAAAGGCCTGCCTTCAGCGTTAGAACTTGCTCGTAAAGCAGAAGAACATATGAAAGGCATGGTTGCTCCTGGCACTTTGTTTGAGGAGTTAGGTTTTAATTATATTGGTCCTATTGATGGCCATGACATTGACCTTCTACTGACCACTATCTCTAACATGAAAGACAGATCTGGCCCTCAGCTTTTGCATGTTATTACCCAAAAGGGAAAAGGCTTTGAACCTGCTGAAGGCGACCCTATTGGCTATCATGCGATTAATAAAATAGAACCTGAAGCCGAGCCTGCAACGCAAGTAAAATCAGAAAACACTAAGAGCAAGCCTAAATACAGTAATATTTTTGGGCGCTGGTTATGCGATGCTGCAGAACAAGATGAAAGCTTAATGGCAATTACACCTGCCATGAAAGAAGGTTCAGACTTAATCGAGTTTTCTGAACGTTTCCCTGATCGCTATTTCGATGTCGCTATTGCTGAGCAACATGCTGTCACACTGGCTGCAGGTATGGCTTGTGATGGCGTAAAACCTGTTGTTGCCATTTATTCCACCTTTCTGCAAAGAGCCTACGATCAGCTGATTCACGATGTGGCGCTACAAAATCTTGATGTGCTATTTGCAATAGATAGAGCAGGTTTGGTTGGTGAAGACGGTCCTACCCATGCCGGGGTTTATGACCTCAGTTATTTACGATGCATTCCCAACATGCTTGTTATGGCACCATCAGATGAAGATGAATGTCGTAAGATGCTGCATACAGGTTATGAATACAAAGGCCCAGCAGCGGTTCGCTATCCTAGAGGAACAGGTATTGGTGCTAATATTGATTCAGGTCTAAACACCTTAACAATCGGTAAATCTCGCACTTTACACACAGGACAAGCAAATATTCTGATCTGTGGTTTTGGTAGCCCGACTCATACAGCAATGCAAGCTGCTGAGGCACTCGATGCAACTTTACTGGATATGCGTTTTGTTAAGCCTCTTGATGAAGCGTCACTGCTAAAATTAGCTGGCGATAAGCTTATAGTTACCATAGAAGAGAATGCAGTTATGGGTGGTGCGGGCTCTGCTGTAAGTGAGTTCTTACTATCTAAAAATATCCAATGCCCAACTTTACACATTGGACTGCCTGATCAATATGAAGAACATGCAAGTCACAGTGCTATGCTTAAACGTGTCGGTCTTGATAAAGATGGGATTCAAAAACAAATTGAGGATAAGGTCGAAAGCCTAAAAAAGGCTCAAGTTATGCCTGCTGTTGAACTATAAACTCAGGCAAGCAGATATACTGTTTTATAAAAGAATGGCTCTAAGCTCTAATTAAAAATCAGAGCAACTAGAGCCTTTTTTTTCTAAGAACAAATTGTTTTCAAAGCGGTAACCAATACAGCCATTTCATCATCAGTACCTATGGTAATTCGAAGGTATTGATCAATCCTAGCTTTCTTACCAAAGTATCTAACAAGAACACCGGCCTCTTTTAATGCCAGATAGATATTTTCTGCTTCGTAATCTGGGTGAGTAACAAATACAAAGTTAGTTGAAGATGGAATGATTGAAAAACCAAGTGCTTCAAGCGCTTCAGTCGTCACGCCTCGTGTTTTGATCGTTTTATTACATAAGTCAGCAAGGTAATCGCTGTCTTCAACAGATGCCGCTGCACCTGCAAGCGCAACTCTATCAATAGGATAACTGTTAAAAGAATTTTTTAGCCTTTCTAAGCCTTCTATCAAATCAGGGTGACCTAGCGCGTAACCAACACGAATACCCGCCAAAGCACGTGATTTAGACAAGGTTTGTACCACTAACAAGTTTGCATATTGATTAACTAGAGTCACCGCACTTTGCGCACCAAAATCAACATAGGCCTCATCGACTAATACCACCTTATCTGGGTTAGCAATCAGAACTTGCTCGATATCAGCCAAAGGCAATGCCTTACCTGTTGGAGCGTTCGGGTTAGTAATAACCACACCTGACACATCTAAATCTTGATAATGTTTGATATCAATATCAAAATTATCGGTTAAAGGAATCAACTTAGGTTCAATACCATACAAGTTGGCATAAACCTTATAAAAACTATAAGTAATATCTGCAAAAGCGAGCGGTTTAGCCTGCCCTTCATTTGAAGTGAAGTACCCCATAAATGCCAATGCCAGCACCTCGTCAGAACCATTACCTACAAATACTTGATTCGTATCTAGCTCATACGCATTTGCAAGTGCTATTTTAAGCTGCATGCAGTTAGGGTCTGGATATAAACGTAAATCATCACTTACTTGCTCTTGCATAGCAGCAATAGCTTTAGGTGAAGGCCCATAAGGGCTTTCATTGGTATTAAGCTTTATATATTGCTTATCTTGTGGCTGCTCACCTGGCACATAAGGGTCTAGGTTTGCGATTTTATTGGTCCAAAAACGGCTCATTATCCTCTCCAAATGAACCCAGGCGCCTATTCTGCACTTGGGCTAATCCTATATTTAAAACGGTATTAGAAATAAATAAGGCCTCAAAAGAGGCCTTATTGTTTAACGTTAAAGCACTCTAGACTAGTCTTGACGACGCATATGCGGGAACAAGATAACGTCACGGATAGAAGGCGCATCGGTAAACAACATAACCAAACGGTCGATACCAATACCTTCACCAGCGGTTGGCGGAAGACCATGCTCAAGGGCATTAATGTAATCGGCATCAAAATGCATAGCCTCATCATCACCAGCATCCTTCTCGGCAACCTGCTTATTAAAGCGATCCGCTTGATCTTCTGGGTCGTTAAGCTCAGAGAAACCGTTTGCAATCTCACGACCACCCACGAAGAACTCAAAACGATCAGTAATGAAAGGGTTATCATCATTACGGCGAGCCAAAGGAGATACTTCTGCAGGATAAGCTGTGATGAAAGTTGGCTGGTCTAACTTAGATTCAGCTGTCTCTTCAAAAATCTCAGTCTGTAGCTTACCAAGCCCCCAAATAGGCTTAACCTGAATACCAAGCTTTTTAGCAACTTCTGTCGCTGCTTCCAGCGTACTGATATCTGTTTCAGTTAATTCAGGGTTATAGTGCAAAATAGACTCAACCATTGTCATACGAACAAATGGCGCACCAAAATCATACTCAGAACCTTGATAAGTTACCTTAGTTGTACCTAGCACTTTTTCAGCAACATCACGCAGCATATCTTCTGTCAGATCCATTAGATCCTTGTAATCTGCATAAGCTTGGTAAAACTCTATCATAGTAAATTCTGGGTTATGACGAGTTGAAACACCTTCGTTTCTGAAGTTACGGTTAATTTCGAAAACTCGCTCAAAACCACCTACAACCAAACGCTTTAAATAAAGTTCAGGCGCTATACGTAAGAACATTTGCATGTCCATCGCATTATGATGAGTCACGAAAGGACGTGCAGAAGCACCACCTGGAATCGTTTGCATCATAGGTGTTTCAACTTCAGTAAAACGACGATCTTCAAGGAAACGACGAATTGTAGACACAATTTGTGAACGCATTTGGAAAGTCTTACGAGACTCTTCGTTCACAATAAGGTCAACGTAACGCTGACGGTAGCGAGTTTCCATATCTGCCAAGCCTTTATGCTTATCAGGTAATGGACGCAACGCCTTAGTTAATAAAACGGCTTCTTGCATATCCACATAAAGGTCACCTTTACCCGATTTATGCACAGGGCCTTTAATACCAACAATGTCACCTAGATCCCAAGTCTTTTGATCCGCAAGTAATTCAGGGCTTAAAGCTTTACGGTTTACATAAGCTTGGATCTGACCAGACATGTCTTGAAGTAACATGAAAGCACCACGGTTACGCACAATACGGCCCGCAATACTTACCTTATGATCTAAGGCTTCAAGTTCTAGTTTTTCTTTATCTGCGAATTCTTTTTGTAAATCTTCTGCATAAGCATCACGACGGAAATCGTTAGGGTAAGCATTTCTTTGCTCACGAATGCTATTTAATTTAGCACGGCGCTCTGCAATCAATTTATTATCTTCAGTAGCGCTTTGTTCTGGGCTGTTTTCATTGGCCATGGTGTTTTAAATTCTCATCTTAAAAATGTTTTAGTCGTGATAGTTCAGATTAAGCTATAAGCCTTGTTTCAAACTCGCGACAATAAATTGATCTAGGTTTCCGTCTAACACTGAACCCGTGTTTGAGCTTTCAACACCGGTTCGTAAATCTTTAATACGAGATGAGTCTAGTACGTAAGAGCGTATCTGACTGCCCCACCCGATATCAGATTTTGTATCTTCCACAGCTTGTGCTGCTTCTGTACGTTTTTTCATTTCAAACTCATAAAGCTTGGCACGCAACTGCTTCATGGCAAAATCACGGTTCGCATGTTGCGAACGTTGGTTCTGACATTGCACTACTATCCCTGTTGGCATATGTGTAATACGCACAGCAGAGTCTGTTGTATTTACATGCTGACCACCAGCACCAGACGAACGATAAGTATCGGTTCGGATATCAGCTGGATTGATCTCAATTTCTACATTGTCATCAATTTCAGGTGATAAAAATACTGATGCAAAAGAAGTATGGCGGCGACTACCTGAGTCGAAAGGTGATTTTCGAACAAGGCGATGAACACCTGTTTCTGTTCTTAACCAACCAAAGGCATACTCGCCTTCAAAGCGAATTGTGGCAGATTTTATGCCTGCAACATCACCCGCTGAAACTTCCATCAACTCAACTTTAAAACCTTTATCTTCACCCCAACGTAAATACATACGCAACAACATATTGGCCCAATCTTGAGCCTCTGTTCCACCAGATCCAGCCTGGATATCAAGGAAGGCATTAGTTGGGTCCATTTCTTGAGAGAACATGCGTCTAAACTCTAACTTAGCTAATTGAGCTTCAAGCTCTTCTAGCTCCAGAGTGACTGCTTCTACCGAATCTACATCGTCTTCTTCAACAGCCATATCTAGTAATTCTTTAGCATCTACTAAGCCACTAGACATGGTATCTAATACACTGACTACTGCTTCAAGTGCAGCACGTTCCTTCCCTAGCTTTTGAGCATAATCTGGATCATTCCAGACATCAGGATCTTCAAGCTCTCGGGTTACTTCTTCAAGTCGTTCTTGCTTTGTTTCATAGTCAAAGATACCCCCTAAGAGTCAGGGAGCGCTCAGACAGTTCTTTTATCTTAGATATGATCGGATTGATTTCCATACTCGGCTTCAATTTGCTATAAATCAGGGTAAATATTCGTAACTTGCGATTGTAACGAATTTACCAGCATCATAAAATCCTATTAGCCTTACAATGCTTAAAAATAAACCATTTTTTAAGGCCGGATTAATAAAAAGGTATCATCATGGAAAAACCAACTGTCTCAGTCGACATTCTGGGTCAAGAATTTAAGATAAGCTGCCCTAAAGGGCATGAGTCAGAACTGCAAGATGCGGCAGAATATCTTAATAATCAAATGCGAGAAATTAAAGCGAGCGGTAAAATAATTGGTATGGAAAAGATCGCTATTATCGCTGCCCTAAATATTACTCACGACATGCTTTCTAGTCGTAAATACACACGTAAAAATGAGCAACAGTTACGTGAATTAACATCTCAATTAGATACAGCGTTAACAAATAAATCTAAAGCGGGTTAGCTTTTAACTAACTCATTGATCAGGCTTTAAACAGGCTTGATTACAAAGCGTTCAACCAAGGCATTTTATGTTTTAGAATGCTTTGAAAAAAGCGTATCACTGGTGTTTTTTTATTTTTTTTACATTATACTCTGCCCGTTTCCTGGGTTGTACGAATCGGCTTAACGCCCTTGAGCCTATGAGTATACTCCTGGAAAGAGTCTGTGGGTTTGGTGTGCATGTCCGTGCGTCGGAAAGCCTTAAAAATCTCGATTCTTTCCTCCTTGAACCACTGGGTTCAAGGCCTATAGTCGGTGCGGCAACTTGGGAAACCCTATCATGACTCTTCGCAGTAACCTACGCTCTCAATTAAGACAAAATCGTCAGTCCCTTACTCCAGCACAACAAGAAACCGCCGCTCTTAATCTATTCGAACAGCTAATACAAAACCTTGACTCACCTCTAGCTCAGCTTAAGTCTAATGACAAAGTAGCGCTTTATCTAGCAAATGATGGCGAGATATCACCCCACCATATTTGTAATTGGCTATGGCAGCAGAATTTAAAAACTTACCTTCCATGCATTAATGGTGAAACCCTAGTATTTGCTCATTACCACAACGAATGCGAGTGGCAAAAAAACCAATTTAATATTGCAGAGCCTATCGATAAAAACCCTCTAATGGGTGCCGATATGAAACTTGTCTTTATGCCACTAGTTGGCTTTGATATTTTAGGAGGCAGGTTAGGCATGGGAGGCGGCTATTACGATAAAACCTTTGCAGACAGAGAGTCTCTTTTAGTTGGGCTAGCGCATGATTGCCAGAAAGTTGATTCTTTGCCAATTGAAAGCTGGGATGTCCCGCTTGATGCTATTGCCACTGACAGCCTCTATATCTCAACAAAAAAGAATTAGGATAAAGACTTAAATATGCGTTTAATCCAAAGTTAAACGCATATCTACTATGCCAAGATCACGACTAGCAAACTGCACACTAAAAATCGCAACTTTGTTTTTCGCCAGTACTTCTAACCACTTACTTATCTCAGAATAAGACGTATTTTCAACCCAAACTTGTAACCGACTGTCTCCATCAAGGTTCATACGTTGAGCCACTAACTTTTGTTTTCGCATAGTGCGACTGACTAAGGCTTGCAAAGCTTGTCCACTCCTATCTTCGAGCACGACCCCCTGATCAGCTTGATTAGCATTTAATAAAGCGGCGTTCTCAACCAATAAGTAATAGGTTTTTAAATTTGCATCTAACTTCTTTTGAGCGGCCTCTTGGCGCTCATGAATTGGTAGCCAAAGACTGGAGTAAATCAAATACAGAAATATCACGAGAGACATGACACCCACGAGTGTTTGCTCTCTTTTCGAAAGCGCCTGATATTTTTGAACCATAGGATAAAGCAAGCTGCTGTTTCGGATTTGCGCTTCTAACCAAGCCATTATTTCGCCTCCGCTTTCAGTTTAATTGAGGCTACATATTTTTCACCTCGTTTTGCGACCTGTTCAAACACAACATCTAATGGCTCTTTTTCAAGCGCAGACTGAATCGCATCCAGTACATCCCTTTGCTCTGCCTGCCAATCTAAACGATATTCTTGATTAGCATAATCAAGCTTAGTAATACGATGCTCACCCACTACTTTAGCTCTAACTTGATCAACTATTGTCATCACCTCATAGACAGTGAAGGTTTTCTGAGTTTGTCCTTGGCCTTGTTTCGCCCTTTGAATACGGCCTTTAATCTGCCTATCTAAATAAGAAACACGTCCTTCGTCAGGCGCCAGTTTTAAAAAGGCTTGGCTGGATTTTTGATATATTACATCTGCTTGAGCATTCAATTCATTGGTTTTCTTCACGGTTAAATACAGCTCAGTCCCTAAACTAAACACCGCAAATACGAGTACCCAAAACCAGGGTTTTAATCGCGCAAAGACTTGAGTCTGACGCCCAAATTCTCCATGGCACAGATTTGATAGTAAAAGCTTACTATTTTTTTGCACCTTGGAGGCAACGATAAACAACCAGGTTTCTAATTTACCTTTATCATTAGTACGATAATTTGACCAAGGGGAAACAATATCAAATGTAGTTGCTAATGATTGGAAGCCTTCCTGAGTATCTGAATCACAGCAAAGCCGATACCTTTCTCTTTTAGGTAGAAATGCCTGCCCAGACAAAGGTAAGCAAGAAACAGAGTCTTGATCCTTATAGAGCAAACTATCCGATGAGGTAAAAATAAAGTCTAGATCATCATCTTGTTCAGGCCAAAAGGGCAACATATTATTGACAGCTAATATGCACGCCTGTGGCCATCCCATATTTTGTAAATCATAAATCCAAGAGGCCATCACATCTTTTGCAACGACACTCACCCACTGATGGTCTTTATCTGATTTATTTAACAAGGTGTAATGTAGTTCATCAGGAGATTGGCCTAAGCTTTCTTCTAATAAAAAAGGAACCACCTGTCCTGCGTGACGGTGCTGCCCTTTTGCTAACTCAACTCGTCTCACTTGAACTCTGTGCTCTGGCGGTATAAAAATTAATTCGCCATAGGTCAGGTTGAGCTCATGTAGTGCTTCTTGTAATTGAGCGGCTGTTTTATCTTTGCCTGCATTAAGCACATCTGAACTTGGTGCTAATAACAGCCATTCGAATTGATCAGCAAGGGCATAGGTTCGCTCCTCTTCATCATTTTTTGTGTCAGATTGGGCTTCAATAGTCCTGATATAAAGGCGATTCATTTGCCACTACCTAATTGCTGATTCATTTAAAAATTCATCCTATTTCACGACGTAGCATTATTCCTCTAATGCTTCTATTCCAAACATAGCTTGCAGTTTTTTATTCGGTCCATAAGCGCGGTAATAACTAATCACAGGGCCATCCTCTGATTGGTAAAGCTTGCTATGCAAAGACATAGAGCGCTCCCCCAAAGTAACGTCCACGAAAACATCAACCAAAAGAATATCTGTACGCCAATCTACTTTTTCTAAGCTATAACTAGTCAGGTTAACATTATTCAAAAAGTCATCGAGCGTTTCAAAGCCACTACTATCCATTTGAGCTAATACAGCCTCTTTATGCTGAGTACTAATATTTTCTATCATAGTTACTAACAGCTCTTCGCTCATGCGATTCACATTGATACCTAGATTTTCAGGCCAAATGCAAAGCCAAGGTATCAAACTGGTTTTGGTTTCCTCATCCCACTGCAATAAATCAAATTCAGTTTCGCTAATTAAGCGACTATCTGAGGTTCGATAAGCAGGTGTTAATCCCAAATAATACTCATCTTCATGACCATCACTACCCGTAATATTCTGGTCTTTATCAAGCCAATCTTTTAGTGGCTCGGCCAAGGCAGAGTCAACACTTAAACTGGCGAACAGGCGTTTAGTTTCTGATAAAGCGGCATTGCTAAGCGCTTCATCAGCAAAACGATTCACGTTATAGCAGCTCTGCCTATCAACCACGACAACTCGCATTGAGTCTTCAGGGTTATCCAAAGTAAAGTTTTGGTCTAGCAAAACCCAACGAGACTCTTCAAGACTAGGTAACTCGGACTCATCTAACTTTGCAAAGGCATACCTAGCCCAAGATTCCCCACCCAGTAGCTGCTGCTTTAACGCCGCGGTGGATTGCATTTGATCAAGCAAGCTCCGCTCTCTTGCTAACTGAGACATAATACTAGCAGCAATTGCGGCAACTAAGGCAAAGACCATTAAAGCCATAATTAAAGCCACACCGTGGCTTTGTTTAGCAGCCATCAAGCGATTAGGATGTTTCACTCTTTTAGCCATTATCATCAGCATCATAGTTAAAAGGGTAACTGGGCACAGCGAACATACGGCTCACTAAACCAAGCCCTTCAGTGGCCATATTAATTTGTACAACCCATGGCATATCAGCCGGCTTTTCCACTTCCCCAGGTAAAGTTCCATCATTCACTGGCGGCCAAGTATCTGTCCATTCAACATCAGTATTAAGTAGATTAATGCTAAAACTCGAAACGCCATCAAACTCTTGAACTAAGGTTTCAACATCCAGCTCTTTATCCAAGACCCGCCAAAAAGTTCGCTTTAATATACCTTCAGACTCGTCATACTCATAGCTCACCCTTTGCAGTTCAGAACGCTTGATACCTAAAGGGTTAATCCAGCCAGCCTTAGTAAAATCTAATTTTCCATTGTCTAGTTTTAGTGAAAATTCATACTCACCAAGTTCATCTCTTACAGTACGATCAACCAGCTGCTCCATATCTCGCTCTATCCACTGCCATAAGCGAATGCTATCGAACATGACTTTTTCTTGATCAATTAAAGCCCGTTTGACCCTGACACCCATGCTCGCCATATCGAAACTAGCCAAGCCAATAAAACCTAAAATACCAACAACAACTAACATTTCGACCAAGGTAAAAGCAGAGACAGCTTGTATAGCTTCAAACCCTTTTCTACCCGTCAAGATGCGACCTTGCTTATAAGAAGCCATCAGCCATCATCCTCAGTCCGTGCGGCAACAAAGCCTGTCATGCGATAAATTGAATTGTCAGCACCAGGCGGCTGAAAAACAGCAACTTCAATGGTAATCACGCCATTTGCAGTCTTAGTTACCAGAGCCTCACTTGACCAAGATAAATTAGCTTGCTCAACCTCTTGGTCTCCAAGTTCTAACTCTTGTCCACTAATTGAAAGTAGTTTTAGGTAAGTTAATCTGTCTTGCGCTATCCACACTGCCAACATTTTTCGTTTGAGATAGTCTGCCTGACTGGTTGACTGGCTTGTTACTTGCACTAAGACCAGACTGACAAAAGCCAATATCACCAATGCCACTAAGACTTCCATCAATGTAAAGCCAGCTTTAGTTTTCGCTAAGTTCAAGGGCATTTACGCCATCCCCCTCTAACAAAAAGCTATGACCATCAGAAGTATCATCGATAATGCGAATATTCAGTTTAAAAGGAGAGTATTCACCGCTTGCCACAAAAGCCAAATCAACTTCTCTGGCTAAACTACTTTTAGCAATGTCACCCGCTTTTTCGGTATCTGATAGCAAGAGACTTACTTCCACCTGTTCAGAATCAGGTTCCCAATTAAATTCTGTCTCAAGCCAAACTTCATTGTCTAAATCGAATTCAAAGAGGTTAATCTCTCTCGCACTAACTTTAGCGCCTAAGGTTTTTCCATCTAACCAAGATTGATCAATTTGATGTTGAATAAATAGTCTGACTGACTGAGCATCTAACCTTACGGCTTCTTCGTCATCATCCACTTGATAAGCAACGGTTACCATTCCGAGCAAACTGCCAATAATGACCAGCACCACCATCAACTCAAGTAAGGTGAAACCTTTTTGTTGAGAGAAGCTTGAGGAGGGTTTAGCAATACATCTCATTTATGCCCTCCTCAATATAGTCATATCAATAACATCCAGACCTTAAAGGTCATCCTGACTTAAGTCAGCTGCGTTTTCATCACCGCCTTCACGGCCATCAGAGCCTAATGCAATCAAATCATAGTCACCGGTTGCACCAGGACTGATGTAAACAAAATCATTACCCCAAGGATCTAGAGGTAGTTTTTTCACATAGCCACCCGACTTCCAGTTCTTCGCTTCTGGAAAACCTGTTGGTTTATTTACCAAAGCTTCTAAGCCTTGCGCCGTCGCTGGATAGTTTCCATTGTCTAATTTATATAAATCTAAAGCTGACATAAGGTTTCGAATTTGAGTCTTAGCAACCGACACTTTGGCATCATCAGAACGACCTAGAATATTAGGTGCAACCATACCAATAAGAGCACCAAGGATAACTAAGACCACCATTAGCTCAAGCAAGGTAAAGCCTTTCTTTTGCGTATTAGAACGCGGTTTTTTCATTGCCAAATTGCGGTTAACTCTATTCATGTATCATTCCTATCACGAGTATTGAGTGTTATTTATCGTCTTATTTAACAGCAGGAAACCACCAAATAAGCTTTGTTATTAATTCAATAATTGGTTCATATTCATAATTGGCAGTAAAATAGCCATGACTATCATCATCACAGCTCCGCCCATCACAAGCAGCATTAGTGGCTCAAATAGCGCAACCAAAGTACCTATCCATGCATTCGTATCATCTTCTTGCTGCCTTGCGGCTCTTGCTAACATCTGGTCTAGCTCTCCACTTCGCTCACCACTTTGTATGAGTTGCAGCATCATAGGTGGTAGCAGCTTCGTTGCTTCAAACGCTTTACCTAAACTGCCACCTTCTTTGACCTTTTGCTGGCAATCTCTCAAAGCATCCTGCATAGCAAGATTATCCACGACTTGAGACGCGATATTCATACCTTCTACCAATGGCACACCACTACTAGACAGCATGGCTAAGGTACTAATATAACGCGTCACTTGAGACACTCTTACCAAGCTACTTATACCGGGTATTTTAAGTACTAATTTATCTTTTATTTTCTTAGGGGCAGGTTTAGAGACTAACCAGAGATAAAAAATAATGACTAGAGCAACAACTATGACAAATCGCGCACCATAACCTGTAATTAGATTACTTAGGCTCAACATAAATTGCGTAATACCAGGCAGCTCAGCACCCTGTGTATCAAACACCTGAACGATATCTGGCATCACACTGCCCAATAAGAAACTCACAATACCAATCGCTACAAAAGTTAAAATGGCCGGATACATCATGGCCATTTGTATTTTTTGCGCATTTTGTTTTTGCCTTTCAGTAAAATCAGCCAGTTGCATTAGTACGCCATGTAAATGCCCAGACTGTTCGCCTGCCTCAACACTGGCTCGAAACAGAATTGGAAAGGCTTTAGGGTAACTCGCTAATGCTTCTGCCAAACTATGACCTTCCATGACCTTAGATCGAATGGAAAGCAACATACTGCGTATTTTATTTTTGGTTGCCTGCTGGGCTACTCCTGTTAAAGCCTCCTCAATAGGAAGGCCTGCATCAATCAAAGTGGCTAGCTGTCGTGTAAGCAGAGACCTTTCTTTAATATTGATACCAGGGCTAAAAAAACTGTTTGTTTGCTTCTCTTTTGCTTGGTGAATTTCAAGTAATACTTTACCCTGTTCCCGCAACATTTGACGAACATGGCGTTCATTATCGGCTTCTAAAACGCCTTTTTTCTTCTTACCTTTAGCATCTAGAGCTAGGTATTCAAATGCTGCCATTTGTCATAACCTCTCTCTTCATCAAACCTAAATCATGTCTCGTATCAACCATGAGACACTCGCAGCACTTCCTCAACAGTGGTATTACCTGCTATTACCTTCTTCATACCATCTTGTCGTAAGCTAGGAGTCGTTTGTCGCACATGCTGCTCCATGGCTTGCTCACCTACCTGACTATGAATCAGGGTTTTCACACCTTCATCAATCAGAATTAACTCATAAAGGCCAATACGGCCGCGATACCCTTGATCAAAACAACTATCGCAACCTTTTGCATGATAAATAGTGACGGGGGAATCAACCTCTAATAAGGCCTGGGTTGCTTCATCCGCTTGAACTGGCTGTTTGCAGTCATCACAGAGTTTACGCACCAACCTTTGCGATAGAACACCCACAATTGAAGAGGATAATAAGAAAGGCTCAACACCCATATCTTCTAAACGAGTAATGGCTCCGACCGCACTATTAGTATGAAGAGTAGAAAGAACTAGGTGGCCGGTTAAAGATGCTTGTACCGCAATTTCAGCGGTTTCTTTATCTCTGATTTCACCTATCATGACCACATCAGGGTCTTGACGTAATATCGCCCTTAACCCGCGGGCAAAAGTCATATCAGCTTTACTATTAACCTGTGTCTGACCTATACCTTCTAAATGGTATTCAACAGGATCTTCAACCGTCATAATGTTGCGACGCCCGTTGTTTAAATAGCCTAAAGAAGCATAAAGAGAAGTGGTTTTACCAGATCCTGTTGGACCTGTTACCAATAGAATGCCATGGGGATGAGAGATTACATCTCGCAACCTCTCACGATCAGATTCATTCATGCCTAAATGGGTTAAATCTAAGCGTCCCGCCTGCTTATTAAGCAATCGCATTACGATACGCTCACCATGGGATGAAGGCAGTGTTGATACCCTCACGTCCACTTCTTGTCCTGAAATTCTAAGCACTATGCGACCATCCTGGGGCACACGTTTCTCTGCAATATCAAGCTTCGCCATGACTTTAATACGAGACACTAGCATTGGTGCTAATGCTCGCCTTGGTTCTATCACTTCACGTAGAATACCGTCTACACGAAAACGGACGACCAATCGTCTTTCAAAGGTTTCAATATGCACATCTGAAGCTTCTTCTTTTACCGCTTCACTCATAATGGCATTGATTAGACGAATTATAGGCGCATCGCCTTCACGCTCTAATAGATCTTCACTTTCTGGCAAGGCTTCGGCAACACTTGCCAAATCCATATCATCACCAATCCCTTGCGCCATAGCTAAAGATTGTCCGCCTTCTTGCTGATAGAAACGCACAACAGCTTCATCAAAGTCAGCGTCACTTAAACATTCAATTCTCGGTTCTTTTGGTGAAATTCTTAACGCCTCTGAAATGGCTTTAAGGTCAGTTCCCTGTTTATGCACAAGCACCCACAAGTCTGCATCCTGCCTTAACAGTACACCGGATTGTTTAACGAATGAATAGGGCAATGACGACAAAACACTTCCTTATAAATCAGAGACTAGAGTCATTTTTAGTACAAAGACCTAGTACAATTACATCAATTTAAATACCACTCAAGCTTCAAACAACACAAAGCTTGGTTAGACAGCCTAAGAAAACAAAAAGTCTCAAAATACTAACCTATAAAACCACTTTAAAATGCTGACTCTATCCCTAGATTAACAAACAAGGATCTCGGCAAAGACTTTCCATCAACTTTAACCGTATCCAAAGACCAACCAAAATCTAAGTTAGCCCGATCGAAAAAAGTAAAACCAAGATTAATATAATCTAATTGGGTTCCCGCAAGGTTGCGGCTATAACCAGCTCGAAAGCCGGGTAATAATAAATCCCCATAATAACTTGAAGACACAACTAACCATTGGTATTCATCATCGACAGCATCAACAACAGCATTCAGGTCTAAACTAGATTGCACACTCCAAAGCCCATTAGCAAACGAACTTGAAGCTTCTATACTAAACTGACGCTTTGCTACATAAGTTTCATCGTGGGTCAGATCATTTGAACTAACGAAAGTCGCTACAGTATTACAATTGGTTAAAGCCGCACCTGTTTTTACGGCACAACCACCGCCTAAAGTATCGTAGTAATAGGTAGGCTCATTCAGGTTAGTGACTTTAGCGCCATATAAAACATTCTGAGTTAACCAAATAGCCCCTAGATCAACACTATAGTTAGTCGAAAATGCCTCACTCTCCTCAAACTGACCATCATTATCTATATTCTCAATCGTACTTAAGCTTCGTTCCAGCTTCATTCGAGTCAGATTAAACTTGGAGCCTAAGATTAAGCGTCCCTGCCGAGTTCGTAATACTTGTTTGCTATAACCTACACCAAATACGGCAGCCAATGCTGTCTTAGAGTAGACAGATGAATCAGTTTCCAAAGTTGTACTACCACCGCTCACAACGACATCAATATCGTCATCAAGCACTTTCATTTTCCCTTCACCCTGAAGTATCAAATCAAAGGCCAAGGTACCAAATTTAGGATGTTTATAAAAAATAGGAAAAGCAGGAACATAGCCAGCAGTAGAAACCTTTATATAGCCCTGTTCACCAGCATTTTTCAAAAAGACATTATATTTTGTCTGTGCAGCAGCCGCTTCAGCACTCGTCAGACTAGTATCATTTAGAACGGATTCAAGCCCATCAAGCTCGTCCGATAAAGAATCAAGTTGACCAACCTCAGCACCAAATCCGCCAGGCCCTAATATACCAAAACGAAATAAGCCTCTCGGATTATCACGACTTTCATTCTCATCAAACATTAAAAATGGGCTAGCTGGATTTGATAAGCTGCTTGATATAAAACGGCTATTTGTAACGGAGCCTAAAGTCGATGCAGAGCCTATGGGGTGATAAACCGGTTGTCCAGATAAACACAAAGCACTATAAAAAAACGCTAGTACTAGGTACAGCTTTCTTGCCATTCATTCCTCTTTATAAGTAAACCGACTTTGAAAGTCCCAACATTATCATCAAAGTGGATTTAAGTACTAGGGAACCTGCGAATAAGTCCTCCCACCTCAGCGTGTGGATAAAAGCGCCTAGATTTATGGCAGAGCCTTATTAATAGTCATCCCATTAATAAGGCTCTAGACGTAAAGACAGTGCTTTTAGGCCGCGCCCTTCGGGTCTTTGAAGAATACCTAAGCGGCATTTCAGAAAAAGTAACACTTTTTCTCGTATACTTTAAAAGAGCAGACTAAGAAGAGGTAACTTAATCGCAGCTTCCTCCCTAGCAATCAGATACCCTTTATCCAGATACGCTATTCATCAGATAGTTCAGGTTCAAACAAACCTTCAAGGCCACCCTCTCTTGGTGCACTCATTTGAAGCTCAACCGCCCTAAAGCCTTGGTATTGAGTATTAGTTACACTGTCAGCATTAGCTTTACCACGAATAATGGTAGGACGAATAAAAACAAGAAGATTTTTCTTATCAATGGTGAATGAACTACTTCTAAACAAGGCCCCTACAAAAGGAATATCACCAAGGAAAGGCACCTTCTGTTTTGACTCAGTAATATTGTCTTGAATCAGACCACCAAGCACTATAGTTTGCCTATCTCCAGCAATCACCACAGTTTCTACTTCACGTACTGTTGTAATAGTCCCTAGAGAACTTGCTTCATCTGAGGCAGATTCAACTGTTTGAAACACTTCCATTTTCACTTCGTTACCCGAGTTAATATGCGGTGTCACTTTAAGGGTCAGGCCCACATCTTCTCGGGAAGTCGTCACAAAGGTACTACTACTGCTCTCAGAGTACTCCCCTGTTTGGAAGGGTCTAGTCTCACCCACTAGAATACGTGCTTCTTGGTTATCTAAGGTGAGTATTTTTGGCGTTGATAAAAGGTTGGAGTTACTTTTACTTTGAAGCGCTTGAATAATAGCGCCTAGATTAGTATCACCTAAAATAGCAGTACCACCCGTCGCTAAAGAGTTAGTACCGTTCGAACCTACCGATGTCACAATCGAGCTAACGGAAGTACCTGCAGTGGTAAAGTTTGTACCAGAGTTCAAACCGTCATTACCACCTATTAACCACTGCACACCCAGCTCTTCTGTATCTGTCACAGTAATTTCAACAATAACAGCCTCAATTAGAACCTGTGCTCTTGGTACATCAATACGCTGTAATACAGAATAGATTTCTGTCATCACACCTGGCTCGGCATTAATTAATAGCGCATTTAGGTCAGTATCAGCTTGGATATTTGTTGTTAAAACTGGCGCCGAGCCTTCTTTTTTCTCGATATCACCGACAACACCTTTTAACAAATCAGCAACTTTCGTCGCATCAGCGTATTGCAGCGGGATATATTGAAGTCGACTTGATTTTTCAGCAGGAATATCCAATTTTATAATCAAATCTTTTATTTGATTAAGCTCACCTGGTTTACCTTTTAAGATAAGACGATTTGTTCTTTCATCAGCAACTATGGTGGTAACATCACTGGATCTTGCCCCTTTGCCCGTTGTGGTTGTCGTCAATTGCTGCAACAGAGTAATAACATCTCCTGCCCATGCATGTTTTAACGCTACCACTGTCATTTCACCTTCGTTGGTGCTATCAAGACGCTCAACTAAGTCTTCTAGACTGCGGATATTATCTGCATGATCACTAATAATCAGAGCATTCATTGTTGGAACAGCCGCAAGATGGCCATATTGAGGAATCAGTGGACGTAAAATAGGAACAAGTTCTGAAGCAACCGCATTTTTGATCGCTAATACACGGGTAACCATTAACTCACCTGGCGCACCGCCTGATGGATCAAAGTTCAATCCACCTTGCTTAGCAATATTTTGCGGCAATATTTTAAAACCTTCAGGTGATTCTAAAACAGCATAACCATGGACGGTCAGTACGGATAGGAATAAACGAAATACAGCATCTTCATCCAAACTCGCATTCGAAATAACTGTCACTTTACCCTTTACTCTAGGATCAACAATAAAGCTTCTATCTGTCATTTCAGCGACTTGTCGAATAAAAATCCCAATATCCGCCTGCTGCAAATTAACTTGCCAAGTTTTCCCGATTGCCATCAAAGGAATAAATAAACAAAGAGATACAACTAACTTAAGCAGTTTTTGCGTTACAACAGAATACATCTACCATCCTTTATATTGTTATTTAATCGGATATGACACAGAAAAGGTCCGACTTCCCCGTTGGATTTGAAAATTAGCGACGCTTTGTTTTCGAACTAATTCACCTAATCCAGCATCACTCTCGATATTACCCACACTTTGCCCATTTACAGCGACGATTTTATCTCCCGCTTTTAGACCCATAGCAATGAGAGAACTAGATGCAAGTACCTCATAAGATGTACCATTCGAGCGTAACCCTGTCGATGCTAAAAGCGCATTAGGGTCTTCTTCAAACAAAGCTTCATAGGTATCTAGAATTTCTGCGGGTGAAAGCGTACCCACATCACTTTCGACTGACTTTCTTGTATTCGCAGGTACTGTTTTTTGTTGAGCTAAGGCTTGGTTATCTGCACTCTCTATTAGAGTAAGCAATTTATCTTCATCGAAATATAATGATTCAGACTTACCAGCACGCTCCAGAATAACGTGATCGCTGTATACTTCTTTAAGAAGAACACCTCGAATGATTTGCGTATCAATGCGATAAACTTCATCTTTTTTACTTCTGGAGCTGATAATAGCCATAGAGTCTTTCATCTCTAACGCTGGCATAACCCCTTTTAGAGTCAGTTTTAATTTAGTTTTTTTAGTCGGTTCGACTGCTTTTTCTTCAACTTCGGCAAGGTAGCCAAACAAAGAGGATGAAGCCATGTTCACTTGAGCTTTATTATTTTGCGCAGCACGAAAATCTATAGCTGCCAGCTCTGGTTCAGGCATAGGTGTAAAAGACCAAAAAATTTGCGCAGCAGAATAAGCAGAAAGACTAACAAAGCTAAATAAAGCTAAATAGCGAAGCCAAGCCTCAATACGTAAGACGCCCACAGCCATCACCAACACCTCTTAGGTGAAGTAGATTCTTGTTGATGACTTCTTTTTAGCATGACTTATCTCATCTACTTATTATTGTTAAATCAATTTGGTAAAACTTAATTTATCTACTAAATTAAATTTTTATAAGTAAGAATTTATCTAGAAACTTACCTTAATCAATATGTTACACACTAACTGTTATTACTAATATATCAAAAAACCTTATCTGTCATAACAAAAACAGGCGCATCCATATCACCAGTCCATGGCTGGTTGATTAGCTCAAATACAGCAGGCATGACAGATAATTCCGCATCACCTTGCGGACTCACACCAGCATTTATAAGAGGAACACCTTTTAAAGAGGTTACTTTCAGTTGGTTTATTGAATTAATATTAATCAATTCAAACAGTACTTTATCTAGAGAAACTGAATCTCTTTGCCTAGAGACGACAAACTCTAGGTCCCCACCTTCCCAGTAACCATTACCTCTTAACTTACTCGGTGTAGACTCTACATAGGGCCATTTTCCGTACAATTTTTCCAGCACTATGTTACCGCCAGACACTTTTGCTTTATAAGGCTCTAAAAATGAGTTCAAAAGTTCACTAGATAAGCTTAAACCATCTAACCAAAGAGACGCTTCATCCATTTCAGGTTGAAAGCTCCCCCAAGCCTTTATTTCCTTATGTAGTACCTGAAAGTCAATTGGTTCAAAAACGCCATTCAATTTCCATTGAATTAGCATATCCCCTCTAAGCTGATTTATCCTTAACTTAGCCTTTCCTTGCCAGAACCGACCTTCAAACTGCTCAAGACGGACACCCTCTTCTGTTAAAACTTGATTTAGACTTGATCGCCAAAAGTGCAAAGGAGCAAGCACAACACCCGCAACCAAAAAGACTAAAACAAACCAGATAAAGAGAAAAATTTTAACCTTCATCTACGATATCCCTATGCCTAGATTAAGCTTGGTTTTCTATTAAGCGATTTAACTTAGCTAAATCCTCTTTTGTATCTACACCATGGGGCGGCATCCCCTCGGCATAAGCAACTTTAATTTTAACGCCCTGATGCAATAATCTTAATTGCTCTAGTTTCTCCCATTTTTCCAGAGGAGACATAGGCATTTTACAATATGCAGACAATAATCTTGCTCTATATACATACATCCCTATATGCCGATAAGCAGGCATAGCCTCATTTAATTCTTGAACCTGATTAAAGCCATCTCTATCCCACGGGATAGGCGCTCGGCTAAAATACAAAGCATGATCTTTTTCATCAACCACGAGCTTCACCACATTGGCATTAAAAAAGTCATCTTTATGCTGAATACGACAGGCCATGGTAGCCATATCAGCTAAGGCATCATTCGCCAGTGCAATCACCGCATCATGTATAATGGCAACAGGCAATAAAGGTTCATCGCCTTGTACATTGACGATGATTTCATCATCATGCCATCCCATTATTTGAGCAACTTCAGCAAGACGCTCTGTACCATTTTCATGATCATCCCTTGTCATCACGACATTGGCACCAAAGTCAGATACTGCGCGATAAATATCTTCATGGTCTGTTGCAATAACGACAGTACTCGCACCGGCTTTAAGTGCTAGCTCATAAACCCACTGCAAAACAGGTTTACCTGCCAAGGGTGCAAGTAACTTTTTAGGGAAACGCTGAGAAGCATAACGGGCAGGGATAACAATATGAAATTCTGGCAGTATGTTAGACATAATTGAAGTAGGCTCAGATATAAAATGATTCAGTAGTTAAACAAGGATTAACGTCTAAAGGCTAGTTTGATTTACTCTCAAACGCTGGTTTTTGGGCGATTTCATAAGCATTTTCTAATGGCATTCGTGATGACAAAAGTAAATCACATACTTCACGAGCGACGCCTTCACCAGCCTTACAATGCAAAGTCATATCACAATGGCGTTTCACTAAGACATGAGCATCATTTGGGCACAAAGCTAAAGAAACAAGTGGCATGACTTGTAGATCGATCACATCATCACCAATATAGGCGGCTTTACCAGCAGTGATATTAAGTCGCTTTAACAAGTCTAAGAATGCTTCTTTCTTATTATGACATCCTGGGTAAAAGTGCTTAACAGATAAGTCAGTCATACGCTTACGTAAAGGCGCTGAGTCTTTTGCCGTGATAATAGCCACCTCAACCCCCCATTTAGGTAAGAGCTTCAAAGCAACACCATCTTTCACGTTAAAGCGCTTTAACGTCTCGCCCTGCTCACCATACAAAAGGCCACCATCAGTGAGCACGCCATCCACATCAAAGACAACTAACTCTAAGTCTTGCAGCTTCTTCAAAACATTTTCAGGAAACTGCACACCATTTTCTTGGTAAGAGGACAAGAAATCATTATCTATCATGACGCACTCGTATCCAGCTCATCAAAACCTTTTACTAATTCATCAATTTGCTTCAACTGTTTTAAGAATGGCTCTAATTTATCTAGCGGTAATGCACATGGGCCATCACATTTAGCCTGATTTGGATCTGGGTGAGTTTCCAAGAATAGACTAGATAAACCTAGTGCCATGCCCGACCTTGCCAGCTCAGCAACTTGAGCACGACGACCATCGGCAGAATCAGAACGACCACCAGGACGCTGTAAAGCATGGGTAACATCGAACATGACAGGGTAATCAAACTTTTTCATCAAACCAAAACCAAGCATATCGACCACAAGGTTGTTATATCCCATCATGGTGCCGCGCTCACATAACATCAGCTTGTCATTACCGGCTTCTTCACATTTAGTTAGAATGTGCTGCATTTCATGAGGTGCTAAAAACTGCGCCTTTTTAATATTAATAACAGCATCCGTTTTAGCCATAGCGACCACAAGATCTGTTTGTCTTGATAAAAACGCAGGTAATTGAATAACGTCAGCCACCTCAGCAACAGGCGCACATTGCTCAACTTCATGAACATCCGTGATTACAGGAACATTAAAACTTGTCTTTACGTCTTCAAGAATACGCAAACCCTCTTCCATGCCAGGCCCACGAAACGAATTAATTGAAGAGCGATTAGCTTTATCGAATGACCCTTTAAATACATAAGGGATATCCAAAGTTTGGCAAACTTTCACATGTTCTTCTGCAACCTTCATTGCAAGATCACGGGATTCAAGTACGTTTACGCCGCTAAAAAGTACAAAAGGTAAGTGATTAGCAACTTGTACGTCTTTATTAATTTCAATTATTTTACTTTTTACTGTCATCTTATTTTCCATTAAAAGTCAGTTAGTTAGCGGTCGTAAATTTCTAGTAAGCCAACTACATTATTATCATCATCAACGGCAATCAGCAGGGTAATTTTACCTTGCAACATTTGCTCTTCTGCCGTCGCAATTAAAGTATCTTGGTGTATCGTTTTAGGGCTTGCTGTCATCACTTGAGAAATGGTTTTATCCAGCATACCAACAGCATCTGTTAACATGGCACGACGTAAATCGCCATCAGTGAAAATCCCAAGCAAGTCCTTGCCCTCTTTCACTAATACCATTCCCATTCGTCCAGTGGTCATAATGCCAATTGCATCTTTCAACAAGGCGCTTGGAGTGCATTCAGGTAAATTATCCTTATGCATGAGATCTTTAACACGAGTTAAGAGCTTACGACCTAAGCTGCCACCTGGGTGAAAGCGAGCAAAATCTTGTGGCTGAAAGTTTCGACACTCCATCAAAGCCACCGCTAAAGCATCGCCCATCGCTGTTGTCATTGTTGTCGACGTTGTAGGTGCTAAATTATTTGGGCATGTTTCTCTATCAACAGAAATATCTAAAACACAGTCACAATGCTTAGCTAAGGTAGACTGCAAATTCCCGACCATGGCAATACAAGGATTACCAAAGCTTTTTAGAGAAGGCAGTAATCGAATAAGTTCTTCTGTTTCCCCTGAATAACTAATGAGAATCAAGGTATCTTGAGGCTCAATCATACCTAAGTCGCCATGAAAGGCTTCCCCAGGGTGAAGAAAAAAGCTTGGTGTTCCCGTAGAAGCTAAGGTAGCCGCAATTTTAGCGCCAATTAAGCCTGATTTTCCCATACCACAAATAATGGTTCGGCCTTGGGTTTTCATAATCAATTTAATTGCGTTAACAAATTCATTTGTTACAGAATCAGCTAGCTTAGACAAGGCGTTTGCCTGAGTATTCAAGGTATGTTGAGCACTTTTGAGTAACTCATCATCTGTTTTATTAAGGACTTGTGTTGAAGAAGGCATAATTTCTGTTACGTCAGCCATGTCTGATCTCTACAAATTAGAATGACTAGCATTATACCCAAAAAGCGAGTTCAAGATAGAAATCTTATTGAGCATGCGGTGAACTAAAGGCCATCTAAAAAAGCCACTAGAAACAAGCATTCTTTCTGCTTTTTTATCTTCAAGACTATTTGCTAAGACTGACTTAAATAAGAAAGTCAGCTTTGAACAAAGCTATCTTATCTATGTAGCAAAAGGTATGACTGGTTGAGGTAATAGTTGAAGGTGCTGGTCTTTTTTAGGGAAGGTTAAGTTAGACAATAAAAAAGTGAGTTAGGTACTCACTTTTTTATAATCAAAGCAGTCACAAGGAGTATTAAGCGACGGCTTTATTGAAAAGATAAGCTTAAGCTTGGCACTTTGAAAACTGACTGCCAAGTTGCTTAATAAAAGCAATATAGGCCGTTTCATTTAGGGCTAGACTCGCTCCTAATGGGTCCAGTTCAATCGCTTTGACACTTGTCCCTTCCACTAGTGCATTTACGATAGCAGGATTAAATTGAACCTCACTAAAAATACAGGCAACACTTTCATCTTTCATCAAGCTTCTGATCGAAACTACCTTTTTGGCACCAGGTTTACGCTCTGGGCTTAAACTAATATTTGCAATGTGAGCAATATCATAATGCGCTTCAAAATAACCATAAGCATCATGAAAAACGACATAGTTTAGATCTTTTAGCGGCAACAGTGACTGCTTATTTTCGGCATCGGCTTTCGCTAATGCACTTTCAAAAGATTCTAAATTTTGCGTAAAGAAGGAAGCTTGTTTAGGAAGCATAAGAGACAGCTTTTCTGCGACAGCCTCAGCAAGAATGTGAGCATTTTCTATATCCAACCACACATGTGGATCTAGACCATCATGATGGTGCCCATGTCCATGCCCATGACTTTCAAAGCTTTTCACGGCTTTAGGCTTATCAGATTCGTGATGATCACCAGCCGCTTCTACTAAAGACATCCACTCGATAGCCGTATCAGCATGTTGGCTATTGTGTAATGGTTTTTCCAAAAATGGCTCAAGAGACTCTCCGACCCAAACAACCAAATCTGCATTAATTACTTTTCTTAAATCTGATGGACGCAAGGCAAAATCATGAGGAGAAGCACTGTTAGAGACAATTTGTTCTATAGCAACTTTATCACCAGCAATGGCTTTTACTATCATAGAAACTGGCTTTATGCTGGTTGCGACACTCGGTATCGTCTCCGCTTGCAACTGACCATTTATCGCGAACAAACCCACCAACAAAAAACCTAAAATAGACTTCATTTAAACTCTCAAAAAACGTTATAACATAACAGACATATTAACATTGATATATAAGTGAACACAATTGAAGAAAGAAAGCTAAAAGCACTGTTTAAGGAAGGGGTGTAGGTAGGATTCCCCCTAGTTATATGACTTCTAGGGGGAAGGCGATCAAGCAAACAATGTAACTTTAATTAAGTTCAAGAGATGACAGCGCCACCTCTCTAACCATAAGTCCAGCTCTTTGACCGACAGGGATTTTAGTGTTCGGAAAAACTAAGGCATCTCCATCTTGCTTCACTAAATATTCAGAGAGTTGAGACTGAGTTAATTTAAAACCAGCATCAAATGACGTGAAATTTTCAAAATCTGTCGCAATATTCAGCTGATAGTCTTCTGCATCCTTATTCAAGCCATCAATCACCTGAAAAATCTTCATTGAACCTTGGTCACTAGAGGTTAACTCTTCATCTTTAATCAAGTGCCTCAAAGTATGTCTAATAGCTGTTAACTTCGAGTGGTCATTCTCTCCAAAAGGAGCTACTTGGCCTAATTCAACAGTAAAAGCACTAGCATTATGCTGCTCAGATGAGAAGTAAGACAAGGTTGTCGTACTTTGGTGAGACAATAAAACAGCTTCAATACCAGAAGCTTCCAAAAAGCCAATCTGCTCAGCACTGTAAGAACGCCCATGCAAATAAGGGTAAACCACAAATTTAGGGTACTTTGATCCCCTTATCGCGGTATGAAGGTCATAATGAATTCTTTGAACACTATCTGGCCCTTCATTAAAAAAGTCTGCAATTGTTTTCTCAATCAAGCCAGCTCTTTGAGCTTCAAAGCCCTCTTCTTTTTGCCAAGCACCAGAAAAGAGGCGATTCATATTTACTTGAGTAAACCTTTTTCCAATATTTGCAGCAGGTAAGTTTCCGAAAATAACCAGTAAACGCACTGAGCAAGCAAGCTTTTCATCTAAAATATCTTTTAAAATATCATTAACCATTTCCATCGGTGCGGTTTCATTGCCATGAATGCCTGCACTCAATACTAAGCTAATCTGTGCCTCTTGCTTTGGTTCGATAGTGACGATACCAGTTTCCAGTAAGGAAACTTTGGCAAATCCATACTCTCCAACTTTTTTTTCTGCATGTGTAGGGTTGGCTAAACTAAAGGCTAATAGGTCATGTTGCTTAATCAAGAATTCATCCTCTGGAACGGGTGTTTACTATTTAATTAGTGAGTTATTGATAACAAGATATGGTAGTAAATCTAGACTTCAAGCCGAAAAGTTAAAAGCCATCATTTGCCAAGCTTACACGAAATTTGTTGTCGCAATTTGGAAACTTTGTATTAATCATTCACACAAAAGCCTAACTTGCTAAAAGACTACTTTTACAGGCATTTTATCCTTATAATTTCGCCATAAGATACCATGATGCCAAACACAAAAGAGCCTGTTATGAGCGAAGAAATAATCAGTTTAATTGATAAAGACAATAATTTAATTGGCAGCGTAGCAAGGAAAGAAATGCGCTTTGGTATTGATTACCACAGAGCGACTTACATTTTAGTATTCAATAAAAAGAAAGAGCTCATCATACAAAAACGCACTTTAAACAAACAATTTTGTCCCGGCTATTATGGTATTGCGACAGGTGGGGTTGTTGCCCATGGCGAAAGTTATCACCTATCAGCTCAACGAGAGCTAAAAGAAGAGTTAGGCTTAGATTTAACACTAACTAATCACGGTTTATTTTTTACCGAAGGAGAAAGCTATCGCATCTGGGGAAAAGTGTTTAGCTGCATTTATGACCCAGAGCAGGATGGTAAAATCACAATGCAAGCAGATGAAGTTGCTGCTATAAAAGAGATAAGCATTGAAGATATATTAATGAATAAAAAATGCTTAAACTTTACTCCAGACACCTTAGATGCATTACACCATTATGTTGAAAATCGCCTTATCTTACAGCCTTCTGATCCTGATTAGCCTAGGCTTCAGCCAGATCTCATATGGACAAAGCAGATGGCAAGATGCCGATTACATAAAAGCAAGCTTCATAGACATTGCTTTAGGCAGAGAATACGAAAAAAATAAAGAGAGCCGCCTTGTTCGCTGGAAGAAACCTATCAAGGTACACATAGCCAGTGATTCAGGCGATGCGAATTTACAGAACATTCTGCTATCTACTCACATCAAGCATCTTGCCAGTATCACGAATCATCCATTTCAGCTAAATGTGCCCCAAAGCCAAGCAAATATCACCATCATTTTCACCCAACACAAGCAAATAAGGGATAAGGTTGCTCAATACATAGGCAACCCTAAGCATTATGAAGTCGCACTAAAAGAAGCGATTTGCATTGGCACCTTTAAAAACAATAAGAGAGGTGAGATTTTTAAAGGGGTCATTATAATTCCTGTCGATTACGCCAGAGAAAACTCACGTTTTTTAGATTGTATTATTGAAGAAATCACCCAATTACTTGGTCTGCCGAATGATTCAGATAAGGTCTACCCTTCTATATTCAATGACAATAGCATCGACTCTTACCTCAGCCCTCTAGATTATATTTTACTCAAGATACTTTATTCTCCTAGGTTGAAAGCGGGCATGTCACAGCAACAAGTCGCTCAAGCATTAGACAGCGCTTTAGCGGAACTAAATCAAAATAACGAAATTGCTGAAGCCACTTACAGAGTAAATCAACACAGCTTGAAACGCTATTTAGGGGATTAAAAAACTGGGCATATTAAAAACGGCTCAGTTTTTCTACAAAAAAATACGTTATCAACACAAGAAGCTAACGGTTAAACACAAAATTAGATTTAGGCTTATAACAGAATGATTGTATAGTTTCCCGAGGCCTAATATGTTTAACCGCAACAAACATCAAGACACTCAGCAAAAAACAGCAGAACTAGCCCAAGAAAGCCAAAATTACCTAACCGCAATAAAGCAAAACATAGCGGTTATTGAGTTCTCCCCTCAAGGCATCATTCTAGAAGCTAACGAACATTTCCTAAATGCATCCAAATACATGAAAGAAGACATTATTGGCCAACACCATAAGATGTTTTGCGAAGATAAGTATGCCAGCACCACAGAATACGCTAATTTTTGGCGTGAGCTCAGCCAAGGAATCAGCCATAAAGGTGTTTTCAAGCGAATCAATAAAGATCAAGAAACACTCTGGCTTGAAGCTACCTATTTACCCGTTATTGAAGATGGAAAAGTCATCAAGGTAGTGAAACTAGCTAGCGACATTACTCAGGCAAAAGAACGCCTAGACTGCCAATCGGCCATTTTAAATGCCCTAAACCTTTCCATGGCAGTCATTGAGTTTTCGCCCAATGGAGACATATTAAACGCCAACGAAAATTTTTTAACCTGCATAGGTTATCAAGCAAATGAAATACTAGGCCAGCATCATAAGATGTTTTGCTTTGATAATTTTTACCAAGACAATCCGTCGTTTTGGCAAGAGCTTCAACAAGGCCAATTTAAATCTGGACAATTCGAACGAAAAAACAGTCAAGGTGAAAGTATATGGTTAGAAGCTACCTACAACCCTGTCTATGATGAGTATGGAAAAGTTTATAAAGTCATTAAATTTGCTTCTGATATTACAGAGCAAATAAACAAACGAGATTCCAGCCAAAAGGTCTCTAAAATGGCATATGAAACCTCGATTGAAACAAGCAATGTGTCAGAAAAAGGCGCTCAGGTATTACAGAAATCCGTTGATATTTCTTCAGATATTTCAAATGAAATGGATAAAGCTTCCAACCTAATAGAAAAGCTAAACATACAATCAGATGAAATATCGAAAATTGTGAACACAATAGGAAGCATCGCTGGGCAAACTAACTTATTAGCACTTAATGCTGCAATAGAGGCAGCGCGAGCAGGCGAACACGGCAGAGGGTTTGCAGTGGTGGCAGATGAAGTCAGGCAATTAGCCTCACGAACCAGTAGCTCAACCATAGAAATAGAAGAAATGGTCAAACAAAACACTTTATTAACCCGTGATACTAAAACCAGCATGGAAAAAGTACGCGAACAAGCGATTGAAAGTAACGAGCTAATTAACAACGCATTTGTGATCATAGATCAAATCAAACAAGGTGCTGAAAATATATCCAACACTGTAGCCGAGCTAACAGAGAAGTAAAATTTCATTTTCTAACAAGTGTAAAGACGAGTTCAAATAGCCTCATTAAGTGATTTCTGTCACTTGAAAACCTATTGTGATCGAATTTAACGTCAAAATACTGACTCAACACAGGCCTTTTTCAATTTAAAGCCATAAAAATCATTTATAGATTCCGCTTTTATCGTCAAGTTAGGTAAAATGCTTAAAATTTTTACATCGGAGTCACTGAATGTTCCCTGAACTCAAAAATGATCGTTTTATTCGCGCCCTTTTAAAGCAGCCTGTCGATACCACACCGGTATGGATGATGCGCCAAGCTGGACGTTATCTTCCTGAATATCGTGCTAGTCGAGCTCATGCGGGTGATTTTTTGAGTCTCTGTAAGAATGACGAATTTGCCTGCGAAGTAACCTTACAACCTCTTGATAGATACGAGCTTGATGCCGCTATTCTATTTTCTGACATCTTGACGATTCCTGATGCAATGGGCCAAGGGCTTTATTTTGAAACAGGCGAAGGTCCTAAATTCAAAAAAGTCATTCGCACCGAAGCTGATGTTGAAGCACTACCTATTGCTAGCGTCAACGACCTAGATTATGTCATGAAAGCGGTAACCACTATTCGTAATGCATTAGGTGGGCGTGTTCCATTAATTGGCTTTTCTGGTAGTCCATGGACGCTTGCTACCTACATGGTGGAAGGTGGTTCAAGTAAAGATTTCCGCCACATAAAGGGCATGATGTACAAGTCTCCAGAAATTCTTCATGAGTTACTGCGTAAACTGGCTATCTCAGTTACTGACTACCTAAATGGTCAAATTAAAGCAGGTGCTCAAGCAGTCCAAATTTTCGATACTTGGGGTGGTGTTTTAAGTGGCCCTAAATACCAAGAGTTCTCTTTAATGTATATGAAACAGATTATTGATGGTCTGATTCGCGAACATGAAGGTAAAAAAATCCCTGTTATCATGTTTACCAAAAATGGTGGCCAATGGTTAGAAAACATGGCGGCAAGTGGTACTGATGCGCTAGGTCTTGACTGGACAACCGATATGGCTGAAGCAAGAGCACGCGTTGGCGACAAAGTTGCGCTACAAGGAAACATTGATCCTTGTGTTCTATATGCCGACAAAGAGGTTATTCGCGATCAAGTTGGCGAAGTATTAGCAGGCTTCGGTCATGGTACAGGCCATGTGTTTAACCTAGGGCATGGTATCCATCAGTTTGTTGACCCTGAACAGCCAAAATATTTAATCGATGCGGTGCACGAATTAGGCGCTAAATACCATCAAACACAATCAGATCAATTAGACCAACTAAACGATCTAAAATCATAACCTTTATAAATACCTTGATATGCACTGGACTGCCTCAGTCTAGTGCATTCCTCTCAAAAACCCTCTTTCTGCTCACTTCTATAGATTATCCCTCTTTATTTCTCGTTACTTGATCGACCTAACTAGCCGCAAAGAGTAGAGAATGGTATTTTTATCTAATTGATTTATTTTTGGCCTATGGAGAACATTTATGAAACTCGTTACCGCGATTGTTAAACCATTTAAGCTAGATGAGGTGCGTGAAGCACTGTCTGAAATTGGTATCAATGGCATTACAGTGACAGAGGTAAAAGGGTTTGGTCGCCAGCGTGGACATACAGAACTTTATCGTGGTGCCGAATACGTAGTTGATTTTTTACCTAAAGTGAAACTTGAACTTGCAGTAGAAGATGATCAAACTGATCGTGCCATCGAAGTAATACAACAAAGCGCCAACACAGGAAAAATTGGTGATGGTAAAATCTTTGTTACCTCACTTGAGCAAATTATTCGTATCCGTACAGGTGAAACAGGCGAAGACGCAATTTAATTTCAGTCTGTAGTGAACATAAAAAAACCTCAAACTTATTCAAGTTTGAGGTTTTTTATTAAAAGCAGATTTATTAGCAGCGATCACTCACTTATAGCTGACTCAGCACATATTCAGCTGAGCTCACTTTAAACTCACCCGCTTCTTCTTTCCATAACTGAGTTACAACACCATTATCCACTAACATGGCATAACGGCTACTACGCATACCAAACTTAGCGGATGATAAATCCAGCTCAAGACCCATAGCCAAGGTAAACTCAGCCATACCATCTGCAGCCATAACTAGATTCTCTGCATTTTGGGCTTCTCCCCATGCATGCATAACAAAGACGTCATTAACAGAAAGACAAACGACGTCATCAACACCCTTTTCTTTTAATGCATCAAAGTTCACAACAAAACCAGGTACATGGCTAGCACTGCAAGTTGGCGTAAAAGCACCAGGAAGCGCAAACATCACAACTTTTTTATTACTAAAAAACTCAGCCACTTGGATAGTTTTTGGACCATCTTCACCCATTACTTGAAACTGGGCTGCTGGCAGGGTATCTCCTACTTGAATAGACACTTAATTCAAACTCCTTTACTTAGATAAAATATGATATTTATCAACAAACATACCAAGTTATCTCTTGTTAAGATACTTTGAATTGGCTTAATAAAGTATTTTGCTGCTCAGCAAGTTTTGATAAACCTTCACTGTTCTGAGCCGTCGAGTCCGCGGCGCTAGAAGCTTCATCAGACATTTTTGCGATGTCATGCACACTCACACTAATTTCTTGCGCTACTGCAGACTGCTGCTCAGCCGCTGTCGCTATTTGCGTACTTAGATCTCGAATGCCAGTAACAAACTCTTGCATCTCTTGTAAGGATTGGCCTACTTCCTTCGCTTTATCGACACTTTGTTGAGCACTGTTTTGGCTTTGAGTCATGCTAGAAACAGTTTCTTTTACCCCTTGTTGTAGACGACTAATCACCTTCTGAATTTCTTCAGTTGAGCTGTGCGTTCTAGTTGCCAAGGTTCTTACTTCATCTGCAACCACAGCAAAACCACGACCTTGCTCGCCTGCCCTTGCAGCCTCAATGGCCGCATTTAGCGCCAATAAATTAGTTTGCTCTGCAATATCTTGAATAACTTCTAAAATTTTACCTATATCTTGTGAGTAAACATTTAACTCGTTAACCACCTTAGAAGAGCTTTCAATTTCATCAGCCAAGGTTTGAATCGTTTCGATATTCACATCCATTTGTGAGCGGTTTTCTGAAGCTTTTACATCAACCGTCTGCACTTGCTCTAAAGTCGTCTCAGCACTATTCGCAACTTGATGCACTGTTGCTGCCATTTCTGTCATAGCCGATGCGACTGAGGTTGTCATATCATTTTGAGAACTCATCAACTCTTTTGATTCCTCAGCCGTTACCACACCAGATTGCGCAGACCCAGCAACCTGTACTGACGCTTGACGTATTTCGCGAATCACAGATTCCAGCTTACTCGCAAGGTCGTTAACCCAACGGGATAACTCTCCAAATTCATCTTTAGATTTAATTTCAGCACGTAAAGTGAAATCACCTTCAGCAATTTTACCCAAAACATCCATTACAATAGATAGTGGTTTTCTAATACTACGACTGACCCAAGTAGCGACTAAGATAGCGATAATTGCAGACACAATAATCACTAACACGGCACTGCTGACAGATAAATTAACAGCGGACTTTGCTTGATTTAACGCACCTTGGCGTACTTGAGAAGCTTCATTTAACAAAGCTGTGGTTGAGGTATTAATCGAGTTCATTGTGCTAGACAACTGATTTGCTAGCTGGATGCCTTTTTCCTGAAACACAAGGTAATTATAATAAGCCTTAATAACACCTTGCTCTGCCAAAACATGGTCTTCAATTTCTTGGATCAGAATTTCAATGTTTTCATCTTCTAGATTAGCAAGTTTATCTTTCGCTCCTTGAAGGTTTGAATTCATTGATTTGATTAGATCGTCTAATGTTCCTAATTCAGTTTGATCAAAGTAATCGTTTACAGTGTACTGAATACTTTCTATTTGCCCTAAAATATAAGAAGCAGCAAATTTAACATCGGTTTTATAACCAGACTCTTCTAAAATCGCTAAATCTTCAACCGCGAATAAAATAGAGTCTTTTAAATCAAATTTTTGCTCAAATACTTGATCACGATTTGCAATTTCTAGTCGATGATTTGTCGTTGCTTGTTTTGATATTTGATAAAAAACTTCTGTCTCACGCTTAATTTCAACTAGGGATTCAGTCATGACAGGGTAATTTTGAATCAAGCCTTCTAAAGAGCTCGCTAAGTTTAAAAAGTCGGCTTCCTGTTGCTGCAAGGCCGCTTCTAAACTTGTTAACTCATCATCTGGATAAGTAATAAGATGCTGCAATAAAGTCGCATTCGAAGTTAACAAAGTCTCATTAATCTTGTTACTTGAAGCGACAACACTCGCCACTTCGCCAGTAACAGTATTTAGCCCTTGCTCAACTTTCTTTATGCCGGTGAACCCTGTTGCAGCAACCACAACTAATAGCACCAACAAGATAGCAAAACCTAAAAGAATTCTCTGTATCACAGATAAAGACATTATCTCACCCCAATTTATTACAAAACATTTGATGTGCATCACGCTTTTATGGTTTTAATAAAGGCTAACACTATATTTTCTATACATGACTTATCACAAATAATGTGAAATTAATCAACCAATTACCTTACAAAGTCCTTACATGGTTACAAAATGTAAAGTAAGGTCGCTTTTAAACACTGATTTTTATTTAAAACAATTACAAAACTAGGTTAACACTTTTAATATTACAAACTAACCTCTTGGTCAGTATTAATTCGAATTATTTTGCTTACTGGCCCCATTCTGTTAAATTTGACATCCTTATCCTTGCAGCTCTTTTTAGACTTATTATGGAACAACCTCTCTACGAGAAAATCGCAGATCAAGTAGAACTACAAATACAAGAAGGGGTGTTTTTACCTGGCACTAAAATTCCTTCTGTACGTAAGTCTAGTAAACAAATGAGCGTGAGTGTAGCAACTGTTTTACAAGCCTATAGTTTGTTAGAAGACAGAGGTGTGGTTAAAGCAAGGCCGCAAAAAGGCTACTTTGTACAAGACAATCTTCCTCTTCCAGAGTCCACACCACAGTTTGAACCAAGCCAAGCGCAAGAATCCGTCCCTGAACTGATTCGTTCACTACTCCATGCCTCTCAAAGACCGGATATCATTCAATTTGGCGCAGCCATCCCACACACTCAGTTTTTACCTATCAGACAACTGCAAAAGTCTGTTGGGCGTTTAATGAGACTAGAGCCAGAAATTTGCGCCGCTTATGAGTTCACTCCAGGTTCGTTGAATCTAAGACGACAAATTGCAATTCGCATGTTAGATGCAGGCTGTAATGTTCAACCTGATGACATTACCATCACTTTAGGTTGCCAAAATGCCATGATATTGGCATTAAGAGCCATTACAGTTCCTGGCGATACTATTATTATTGAGACGCCAACTTATCATGGCCTACTGCAAGCGGTTGATGAGTTAAAGTTGAAAGCGATTGAAATCCCTTGTGATTCACAGTCAGGCATAGATTTAGATGCTCTTGAACAAGTTTTAGCCCAATGGAAAGTAAAAGCCTGTGTTGTAACCCCAAGCAATCAAAATCCGACCGGCGCAACGCTTTCTCAATCAGCCAAAACCCGCTTAATAAAGCTCTGCCAACAACAAGAAGTCACCTTAATTGAGGATGATGTCTATGGCGAACTTAGCTACTGTGAAACTAGAGCCAAGGCCTTAAAAGCAGAAGACTCTCAAGCTGAGGTTATTTATTGCAGCTCATTCTCTAAGAGTATTGCTCCAGGCTTTCGCATTGGTTGGATTATTGGCGCTAAATATCAACAGCAAATAGAACAACATGCTTACGTAGAGTCTTTAGCTATTCCAACCCTAACTCAGAGAGCAATTGCCAATTTTCTGGAAAATGGGGCATATGATAGACATTTACGGAAAACAAGGCACACCTATGAGGAAAATTTACGCCGTTGTCAGCATAGTATTAATAAATACTTTCCCGAAGGCACCTACACCTCAGACCCTAAAGGGGGCTTTTTGCTTTGGATAAGCTTGCCTCCTGAAATAGACGCTCTAACATTACACAAAGCCGCTATTGAACAAGGGATAGGCACCATTCCAGGGCTAGCCTTTAGCTTAAGCCACAGCTTCAATCATCATCTCAGAATCAACTACGCTATAAACTGGGATAACCGTATTGAAGGAGCATTGCGCTTGCTAGGGAAGATGGCAAAACGTTTAAGCCATTAAACTAGGTGTTTTCACTTTTTATGAATTTATATCCATAAATGGCATATTTACTGCTTCATTATATTTAATAAGGAGAATTTAAGAGCAAGTACAAATAATTAAAATTGGATTCGCCTCTTTCTATTTAAGCTAAACGAAAAAAGAGAATCGAATCTTTAAAAGAATAGCTTCATTAACGAATATTATGCTGATTTTACTCTGTACAGATAGCGTGAAAAGCGTACAATTCCCATTCTTTTTTAATACTTTTGTATTTTGGTCGATAACCTATACATCTGAGTAACTTTTTGGCACGTCCTTATGGAATTTGTAGCGCATCCTAAAGACATACCACTTCACATAGAAGAAGTGGAGACCCAATTTTTCCAAGCAAATGATTTGGAGAATAAAGGGTTTGCCGGCATTATTTGTTTGACATCTCAAGCTTATAATCCTGGCCAGTGTGTGCAATTAAAACTCGCTGAAATTGACCCCAACTTTTGTGTCACTGGGCGCATAGTATGGTGTGATAAAGAAGCAGATGAGTTCCGTATTGCTATCGAGTTCCCTTGTAAAGATGATTGTTACTGCGTTCGAATGGTTGAGCAACTCTCCCATATTGAGCACTATCGACGACAAGCAAAACAACAAGGACGAAGATTAAACTTTAATGATGCTGCAGCAGAATGGATTCAAAAATTTGCCGCATCCTTCCCCGCATTTACAGCCTAATAAATAATCTATGACCCATCTAAGCGAAAAAGACATTGCCATAATTACGGATCAAATTGGCCGTACTCCTAATGGTATAGCCAAGATAGCCCACTACTCACCTGCTGGTATTCCCCAATCTTTGCAAATGCAAAGCTGGGTGTTTGATCAACCTTTCCCAACTTTATTCTGGCTATCAAGTAAAGCCATAGATAAAGCATTGGCTAAAATTGAAAGCCAAGGTGTCGTAAAAGAGTTAGAGCAAAGAATACAGGATGACCCAGAGCTGAAAGAGGCGCATCACAAGTCACACCGTGACTATATTGCAAGACGCTGGGAAGGAATGACAGCAGAGCATAAAGCCATCATAGAAGAAAAAGGCTTTACCCCTTTATTCGAAAATTTGGGAATTGGTGGAATCAAAAGCTGGGACCAAGTTCGTTGCCTACACATGCAATACGCACACCATCTGGTTGGCGATAATGCGATTGGTAGAATTCTTGACGCTGAATATGGCATCAAAGCCATTGCCGATGCAGAGAAGTAGACACAAAAAAACCATCATTGAAAAATGATGGTTTTAAATAGATATTACTCAAGGCTAGTAATTATAGATTAGCCTTCTAAAGACGCTTTTAACGCGCCACCGTCAGCAACACCTTTTTCGAGTATTTCTCTAATCTTATTAAAAGAAGCTGCAGCAACTGCAGGTCTTTGCGCATATGTTGTTAAAGCGCCACCAGTCCATCCAGCCGCTTTAAGTACTTCTTTCTTAAACTGATTCCCTGTTACCCCAAGTCCACCCAATGCCATGAGTTCATCTTCTATCAACAAATAACTTGGGCGCTCGCCGCCGAATTTCATAAAATCATCTGCCTGAACTGGCTCAAATTTGTTCGCCATATTTATCTCTCACCAATTAAAAGCAACTTTGGCTCTTTAAGAAAAAGAGCCGCCATGAACTAACGTTAGCCATAAGTCAGTTTTGAAACAAGCGAAAAGCTGTATAGAAACGTAATTTTTTTAATCTTTCGTTTTCACCCTATTAACAGCGTCTAGCCATCCGTGATAGAGAGCTTTTTGTTGAGTCTCAGGCATTTCACTCTCAAACGCCTTATCTGACCACCATAAGGATGTAATTTCCTCTAAAGAAGAATAGACCCCAACTTTTAAACCTGCCAAAAATGCAGCACCCAATGCGGTTGTTTCTGTTACTTTTGGTCGCTCAACTTTCACTCCTAGAATGTCAGCCAAGAATTGTACAACCAAATCATTCACCACCATGCCACCATCAACTCTTAATGAGTTGAATACAGCGCCATCTTTTTCCATGGCATTCACTAAGTCCTTAGTTTGATAACAAACAGAACGTAAGCCAGCACTTACTATGTCTGCAACACTTGTATCACGGGTTAAACCAAGCATAGCTCCACGCGCATCAGGATCCCAGTAAGGGGCACCTAAACCCGTAAAAGCAGGTACAAGATAAACAGAATCTTGGTTTCTAGCTTGCTCAGCTAAGGTTTTTGTTTCTTTAGCATCGTTGAAAAGTTTCAAGCCATCTCGTAACCATTGGATAGCGGCGCCCGCAATAAAGATACTACCTTCAAGGGCATAAGTAACTTTACCATCAAGGCGATAACCGACAGTGGTTAGCATTTTATGCTCAGATTTAAGCGCTTCATCGCCCGTATTTAGAATCATGAAACAGCCCGTCCCATAGGTACTTTTCACCATACCTTTTTCAAAACAAGCCTGACCAATTAGAGCGGCTTGCTGGTCCCCTGCCATACCAGTAATAGGAATAGGCGCACCAAACAAGTCACTCGATGTGATACCAAAATCCGCACTACAATCCATAACCTCAGGAAAGTTAACATCACCAATCCCCATGACCTCAATGAGTTCATCATCCCACTCTTGGCTATGAATATTGAATGCCATTGTCCTTGCAGCATTAGTGGCATCAGTTTTATGAGATTCGCCTGATGTAAGGTGCCATAACAAGAAAGAATCAATCGTACCAAACACAATGTCACCAGCTTCAGCTCTCGCTTTAACGCCTTCAACATTATCCAAAATCCACTTGATTTTTGTGGCAGAGAAATAAGGGTCAATTAACAGCCCCGTCTTAACTTGAACTTTATCCTGCCAACCTTGATCCGTTAAAGTCTGGCAATATTGGCTCGTTCTTCTGTCTTGCCACACAATCGCATTATAAACTGGCTTACCTGTATTTTTATCCCAAAGAACAGTCGTTTCTCTCTGGTTAGTAATTCCTATCGCGGCTATATCTTGAGCAGTTAACCCTGTATCCTTGAGTACAGTTCGGCAAACATTTAAGCTTGATTGCCAAATCTCTTCAGGATCATGTTCAACCCATCCGTCATGCGGAAATATTTGGTTAAACTCCTGTTGAGCTTGCCCAATGCGCTTACCTTTTGCATCGAACACTATGGCTCTACTGCTAGTGGTTCCCTGATCAATTGCTAGAATATAATTAGTCATGGTGAGTCTCTATGGGCAAGTTTCATATTTAATTAAGTAAGTATGAAAGAGTTTACAATATTTCGAACATTTAATGTTCGTCTTTGAATCCTTTATATTAAAACCACAACTGCCTTCATTGGCAAGTCATAAAATTAGGAGCCTTTGACAGAATGGGTCAACAAACTCGACATGAAAAAATCACACTCTTTGTCAAAGAACGTGGTTATGTAACTATTGATGAGCTTTCAGCACACTTTAACGTCACCCCTCAAACCATACGCAGAGACATTAATACCCTTGCCGATGCGGATAAAATTCGACGCCATCATGGCGGTGCCAGCATAGACTCAAGCACAACCAATGTTGCCTATGCTACTCGCCAAATTTTACAACTCGATGCCAAGCAAGCCATAGCACAAAAAATTGCATCAGAGATCCCTGATCATGCCTCATTATTCATTAACATAGGCACAACAACAGAAACAGTTGCAAAGGCACTACTTAACCACACGGGTTTGCAAGTAATCACTAACAACCTAAATGTTGCTAGCATACTAAGCAGCAAAGATGATTTTACTGTTATCATTGCAGGCGGCACAGTCCGCTCGAGAGATGGTGGCGTCATTGGTGAAGCGACACTCGACTTTATTAATCAATTCCGTGTTGATTATGGCATCATAGGGATTAGTGGCGTGGACCCTCAAGATGGCTCTTTACTTGATTATGATTACCAAGAAGTTAGAGTGGCACAAAGCATTATTAACAATTCTCGCACTGTATTTCTGGCGGCAGATAACGCTAAATTTGGCCGTAATGCCATGGTGAGGCTTGGCAGCATCAGCCAAGTAAACACCTTATTTACTGATGTTAAGCCCCCCGAAGCCATTCAAAAAATCCTCAACGAGCATGATGTTGTCCTAACATTATGCCAGCCTGAAAACGCTAAATAGCGATAATCACCTAACAATTTCACCTTTTTAGTAAAGCAAACTTGCGAAATGAACAAGCTTGCTTTACTCTTTCGATATCAAATGTTCGTTTTTGAACATTATTATTCAAAAATGACCAAGTTTACTAATATTGATATGTGGGATTGAGCAATGCCAGAAACAAACTTTGATCTTTTTATTGTAGGTGGCGGTATTAATGGCACAGGCATAGCTGCTGACGCTGCTGGCCGTGGCCTATCTGTTGCACTTTGCGAAATGAATGACCTAGCAAGCGCCACATCATCAAATAGCAGTAAACTCATTCATGGTGGCCTAAGATATTTAGAGCACTATGAGTTTGGCTTAGTTAAAAAAGCATTAAACGAACGCGAGGTACTATTAAAAGTAGCACCGCATATAGTGACACCACTTCGCTTTCAAATGCCGCATAGACCGCACCTTAGACCAGCATGGTTAATTCGCATCGGTTTATTTCTTTATGACCACTTAGGAAAGAGAGAAGCATTAAGCGGTTCCCATGGTGTTAAGTACGACAGTACTAGCCCACTTAAAAGTAAAATCACTAAAGGCTTTGAATATGCAGACTGCTGGGTTGATGATGCTAGATTAGTTGTTATTAATGCTTTAAGCGCTCAAAAAAATGGCGCTAAGATTTATGACAGACGCAAATGCATTAGTGCTAAACGCAAAAATGGCATCTGGGAAATCACTCTTCAAAAGGCAGGATCTAACGAAACAGAAACGGTAACCGCAAAAGGTTTAGTGAATGCAACAGGACCTTGGGTATCGTCATTTATTGAAACTAAGGTAGAAAGAAAAGCACCGTATAGTATCCGTATGATAAAAGGCAGCCACATAGTGGTACCTAAACTATACGAGCAAGACAATGCATTTATCATGCAAAATGAAGATAAGCGTATCGTTTTCGCTATCCCATACCGTAACGATTACACCTTAATAGGAACAACTGACGAAGAATATACTGGCAACCCATCAGAAGTAAGTATCTCTCAAGATGAAGCGGATTATATTTTGTCAGTTGCCAACCAACACTTTAAAAAGCAACTTACTAACAAAGATATCGTTTGGTCCTACTCAGGAGTTCGACCTCTCCTAGAAGATGAATCTAGCGACCCATCAGCAGTCACACGTGATTATACTTTGCATGTGGAAGACGATGTAGGAAAGGCGCCTTTGTTAAGTGTATTTGGTGGCAAGATAACAACTTATCGCCAACTTGCTCTTTCTTGCATGGATGACCTAAAAAGCTATTACCCAAATATGGGTAAAGAGTGGACAGATACAAGTAGCCTACCTGGTGGAGACTTAAACACTAGCCTTCAAGGTTATGCTGAATCACTACAAAGTAAGTATCGCTTTTTAAATAAGAAACTTGCTTATCGCTATGCCAGCACATATGGCACCTTATGCGAAACTTTCTTAAAAGATGCAAATTCAATAGAAGCATTGGGACAAAACTTTTCTAACGATTTATACCAAGTAGAAGTCGATTATTTAGTGAAACATGAATGGGCTTACTCTAGCCAAGACATCCTCTGGCGCCGTACCAAATTAGGTTTAGAGTTTAGCAGTGAAATGACTAACCAACTTGATCAATACCTTGCTAAGCAAGGCCTTGTTGCCGCATGACTTGAAGGATCTACACTCGATCATTCTCTATGAACCTAGTGTTCATTTTATAGCCGCTCTTTCACTTAGAAAGTAGCGGCTTTTTTTTGATTTTAGATCAAGAATATAAGAAGTTTCATGTTACCTTATAGACTTATCTAAACCCTCCTAGCTGGACCTCAATTAAATGGATTTTATATTTTTCGATTTTAATCTAAGCACCTTGCTTATTTTAACTGGCGTGGCTTTTTTAGCCGGCATCATAGACGCAATTGCAGGGGGTGGAGGCCTGATTACAGTACCTGCACTTTTATTTTCTGGTGTAGAACCTGCTCAAGCTTTAGCAACCAATAAATTACAAGGTTGCGCCGGAACCTTATCAGCCTCATACCACTTTATAAAACGACGAAAAGTCGATTTAAAAGCCCTATTTCCAGCCATAGTAACAACAGCTTTAGGTAGTGTTTTAGGCACTATTCTAGTGGCCTATCTAGATAGTAGCTTACTGCTCAAAGCAGTCCCTATCATTTTGATTTTAGTAGCTATTTTCTTTCTATTTCTCAATAAACTACAGCCACTTATCAGTAGTAAAGTACAGTTTTCCACCTTTGCTTTTGCCTTGATAATTGGTACATCATTTGGTTTTTATGATGGTTTGATCGGCCCAGGAACAGGCGCTTTTTTTACTACGGCTTACCTTTGCCTAACCGGCATGAACCTTATTTCAGCAACGGCGAACACCAAGGTATTAAACGCAACAAGTAATGTCGCATCATTAGTGATTTTCTCATTTACAGGACATGTATTATGGGGATTAGGGCTTTGTATGGCCGCAGGTCAATGGCTGGGCGCACAGATTGGCTCTCGGTTAGTTGTCACCAAAGGGAACCTATTAATACGCCCTATGGTGATTACCATGTGCCTACTTATGTCGGCCAAGCTAATCCACACAAACTGGTTTTAGTCTATAAATGCCGAGGGTGAGGTTAAAGTTGATTCTGGCTCGTATTCAAGACAACTCTGCAATAACCAGATAAGCAAGTCCTTTACCTCTCGGCGCAAACTTTGCGCTTGAGGACAGACAAACAAGTAACTCAAGCCATCGTCTAACTCTGCAGAAAATGGCTTAATGAGTTGTCCACTTTGAATATCATCCATGACTAAAGGGGTACGACCTAATGCCACCCCTTGCCCCGCCACAGCAGCTTGTATGGCAAGGTCGCCACGGTTAAAGCTAATAGCACGAGACGGCTTAACACCTTTTACATTGGCTTTTTGCAGCCAGTTTTCCCACTCCACATATGGCGTACTAAAGCGGCTCTCTGAATCATCATTTAATAAGGGGAGACCAACTAATTGCTGAGGTTCAAACAGTTTATGCTGTTTAGCAAAATCTGGACTACATACAGGGAAGACTTTATCCTTGATCAAAGGAACCTGAAAATCATCTCCTTTATAAAGGTGGCTATGGACAATAGCAACATCTACCCTATCGCGACCAAAATTTACTTCTTTATCATTAGCCTGTATCCGCAATTGCATATCAGGATATGCAGCTTGTAGATCTCCTAGCCTGGGAATTAACCACTTACTCGCAAAAGAAGGCATAACGGATAAGGTAAGAATATTAGATTGTTTATCTTCTTTTAGCTCTGTCAGTAGCGAGTCTATTTCAGTAAAACTATGATTAAGCTGTAACGCTAATCTAGCCCCTTCTGAAGTCAAGGTTAAACGCCTGTGATAGCGCTCAAATAACTTGAATCCTATTCTTTCTTCAAGCTGACGTATTTGCTGGCTAACAGCACCTTGAGTGATATGAAGCTCTTCAGCCGTTTTAGTAAAGTTCAGGTGCTTAGCAGCAACCTCAAAAGTGAAGAGTGTGGCTAATGGAAGTTGGCGCATTGTAAGAAGCTCTCCAATTTATACTTAGGTGATCTACACTAAAAACATGAAAGAAAAACATAAAGCCTTCATTAAAATCATTAATTATTACAAAAGTGCCAGATATAGATACTACAAAACCTATATTTTAAAGAATTTTAAACTTTAAAATAATGATTTATCAAAATTTAATAAAAAATAGATTTTTCAAACAGAAGTGATTTTTAGATTAGCACAGCTAATGCTAAAAATTAATTTATATCGTTTGTAGTTAGCTTAAAAATACCTAAAATACGCACATCTTCTCGATCTGATCGAGATTGATAAAAGCAGCCCTAACTGCTTTTATCTGGCCGAATTATGCCCCCACAGACATAGTTTGGCAGGTAAGAATGCGACCCACATGCATTTTTACCAGGCAACTGCTAGTTACTTTTGTATTACCGGGCAAACCTAGGTTTGCCCGGTTTTTTTTGTCTAAAATTTATGGTTGAGAAGAAATAGCATCTTCACCCGCAGGCTCTTGATTATGGATAATCGACTCAAAAGCTTTCAGACGCTTATAAATAGAAATCAATTCAACAATAGTACTCCAAGAGTTAACAAGGAACTGGAAAGAGTTCTCTACTTGTCCAAACGCTCGTGAGATTTGCTGTAATAACCCAAGAGTAATCGCCCCCGCAACTATGGTAGGCGCCATCGCTATATAGGGAATTAGCACAGTAAATTGCAAGTAAGACCATTTAGCTACATCAAAATACATATAGTGCAGATACAGGTTAAAGTAGTTCTTACGAACATGAGTAAAGAGTTCTTTGACCGTTGGCGGGTCCGCTCTATCATCATTATCTTCACCAAGAACTAACTCTTTTCGATAAGCCGCTTCTACCCTTTGATTTTTAAACTCTAATCCAGGTAGCTTCACACCAACGGCAGCTAAGAGCACAGTACCAAATAACGCAGATAAAATGGCAATATAAACCAATGAATGATCCACTGGGCCAAAATAAGGTAACTCGGTCACATTTTCACTTAATACCCATAACAGAGGCAAAAACGCGACTAAAGTCATAATCGAACGAATAAAAGCAACACCTAGCCCTTCCATAATACTGGCAAAGCGCATGGTATCTTCTTGCACACGCTGGGCAGCACCTTCTACATGACGTAGTTTCTGCCAATGGCTCATATAATATTCGTTCATCGCCGTACGCCAGCGGAAAATATAATGCCTAACAAAGAAGCCAAGCATCACAGCAATAAAAACGTACAAACCCGCAATTTTTGCAAAGGTAAAACACTTACTAATAAACTCTTCTAGCGAAACACTGTTTGGCTCAGCTAATGCCTGCTGTAACGTATTATAAAAATCGCCAAACCATTCATTAATTTGCACATCTAGCTGTACCTTGTACCAGGTCACGCCCAAGATCAAAATCGAGCCGAATAATGACCAAAGCAGCCACTTCTTATTAAGAAAAAAAGACTTAAACATTATCTACTTACCTATTTATTATGGTGGGAGAATTGCCACCTGATACCCCTAATACACCCTATTGAGAGTTGATTCGTCAACCCCAACTTATGAATAAGATCAATTAGTTCAACTTTATTGAGTTAAAGACTAGCAAGTATGCAGAAAGGTTCAATAATGAGCTTATTTTAAGCAAAAAAAACGGCAACCTAAGGTTGCCGTTTTTTAGAACTACGAAACTAAGACATTATGCTGCTTGGTTTTGCTCTTCTTGCTTTACCTGAAGGCCTACTTGAGACAAACGCTCCATTAGACGAACAACCTGACAGCTGTAGCCGTACTCGTTATCGTACCAAACATATAAAGTCGCTTGCTTGCCACGAACTTTAGTAGATTGAGAATCTAGGATGCCTGCATTTTCACAGCCGATAAAGTCAGAAGAAACCGCATCTGGTGCATCGCTATAAGCAATCTGACCTGTTAGCTCAGCAGATGCTGACGCATCTTTCAATAATGCATTAATTTCTTCAACCGATGTTTCTGCTTTAAGGTTTAAGCTTAATACTGCGATAGATACATTGATTACAGGCACACGAATTGCGCTACCACTCAACTTACCTTCCAGTGCAGGAATCGCTTTAGATACCGCCTTAGCAGCACCTGTTTCAGTGATAACCATATTCATGGCTGCCGCACGTCCACGACGATCACCTTTGTGTACATTATCAATCAAGTTCTGATCGTTAGTGTAAGCGTGAACTGTTTCAACATGACCAGACTCAACACCGTATTTGTTTTCTAGAACAGATAGAATTGGTGTAATCGCATTGGTTGTACAAGACGCCGCTGAAAGGATTTGATCTTGGCTATCAATATCAGAATCGTTAACACCGAATACAATGTTTTTCATCTGCTTACCAGGTGCAGTCAAAACAACACGTTCAATGCCAGGGCGTTGTAGGTGTACACTCAAGCCATCATGATCACGCCAGATACCTGTGTTATCAACAAGTAATGCACCATCAATACCGTGAGACTGGTAATCAACTTCACTTGGGTGTGAAGCATAAATAATTTTTACTGGCTGGCCATTGATAATCAAAGTTTGCTGATCAGCATCAACTTTTACCAAGCCATCATAAGTACCGTGTACTGAGTCATACTTAAGCAAGCTAGCACGCTTCTTAAGGTCTTTATCGCCAGCTTTACGAACAACAATTGCAGCTAGCTTCATGCTTGGTGTTGTATGGCCAATACTGCACATACGGCGTGCTAATAAACGACCGATACGACCAAAACCATAAAGTACAACAGGTGTTTGTTCGCCGCTATCAACACTTGTTTGCAAAATAGCATCAAGTTCATTTTCAGCAATCAAAGCTTCTAGATCAACAATAGTGTTAGATGCATTGCTATCTTTAAGCTCATTTAAAAGCGTTACGATTTGCGCAAGGTCAATCTCTGGATACTGATCAAACACTGTCATCAAACTTGTTACAGAGTCAGCTAGTAGGCTTTTACCTGCTAGTTGTACTTTAACATTTTGTTCACGGCCCAATTGACCTAAAACAGGAATCATAGATTCAACAAGTGAAAGAGAGGTAAGCCAAGCGTTTGTCATTAGTTTCTCCGAAAGCAGTAACATAAAGCGATATTTGCGCGAATATTAGCTGGCAAAACGTCTCATTACAAATTGAAAGAAGCCTACGAAACGCCCTAAAAACGGGAGCTTAGGTGCAATTTCGTTATGAAATAACGAAAAAAAACCGAGCAATTATGAAAGTTTACGACATGAGTAACTCATTCTTACAATATTTATGAATATTACTCAATTTATGTAGTTATTAGATCACATGAAAAGGGATTAACTTTCACGTTTTTTTTCTATTTTTTTTATAAATGGCGCTTTCGCTCAGCCATAACACCTAAAAAACAGAAAATACTGATTACCAGAATTGCCAAATAATTTGTTGAAACCAGCCTCAACAAAGATTCAATAAGTGGTTGTAACCATAAGGTTAAAATTCCATAACCAAATGTACACATAAGAATAAAAACCAGAACCCTAGCAACAAAGTGCCACTTATAAACTAAACGTTTAATAAGCTTATTAACATTATCACCGTACACAACTAGGCAAGTTGCCACCAAAGCCAAAGAAATATCCGCCAAATAAGGGCGCATTAAGGAAACAAGGTCTTGGTTAAGTTCTAAAATAAAGTTCATTTACGTTTTGTATTAGCAAGTCTGTTCTCACAGAAGGTTAATTTGGACATTAGCCTGCAAGAAATAACATAAAAATATGACAAGGAGAAACCTATTCCAAAAGAAAGCATAAATGAATGATCAGAGCCTATCTTTTAAGGCTTGAACATTAATTTCACCTGATACGGATTTTCTTTTAGGGATAAGATCACGATAAGAAATGCTGACCTCATAAGTAGTATTATGAAGTTCAACTAAGGTGCCATCGGCAAAACGCCATTGAGCACGGCCAAAACCATCTCTGACAAAACCAGCCATAGGTGGTCCATATTTTTTAGATAACAGGTTACCGAGAGAACTGCGCTGTTTCACATTTTCAACAACGCCATGTAATTCAATCTTTTCAACAAAATTATAATTGTTGTAATGCACTGAAATCTGCCTAATACCTAGAATGCCTTTATCACCCAAACTATAGTTTGCTTGCCCTGCTTGATAACTAGGATAAGGCGACATGCCCATGCTTCTTAGGTGCTTTTCAAACTCTTCTTGGCTTAAATCATTAATCAGTAAGCCAAATAATTCAGCAGATTTGGCATAACTCGGTGGCGGGGCAGGCTTTCCTAGCTTAACTTCCTCAGCATTTACAGTAATAGAAACAAAAACAAAGCTCATTATGCTAAGGCAGCATAAGATGCGAGAAAAAAACCAAGTGTTCATGAGAATTACAGCCACAAAAAAGATTTGAAAAAGATTAGTATCTATAAGAGTAGCAAGGAATTTTGACCTTGCTTCTGTTATATTACATCAAGGACTTCCAACACAGGAGTTCAATCCCGTAAACAACTGTAAAATGAGGTAATAAATGGCGCTAGTTATTGGCGTTACTGGTGTATCCGGTAGCGGAAAGAGCCGTCTTTGTTCGCTATTGGCGGAAGGTCATGAAGATAAAATCACGGTTCTATGCCAGGACAACTTTTATAATGGCTGCGGCAGCATTGATCCTGATGTTTATAATTTCGATGATTTGAGCTCTTTAGATACTGAAAGCCTCACTTTAGCTATCCATAACTGTAAAAACCGTCAACAGCCTAATGAAATTCCGATTTACGATCACTCGAAACACAGTCGTGTTGGCTATCGTAACCTTGAACCTACTCATGTTGTTTTAGTTGAAGGTCACATGATGTTTCAAGATCCAGGTATTCGCGATGCCGTTGATTACCTACTGTTCGTTGATACTGACCTTGATATTGCAGTGGTACGTCGCTTAAAGAGAGATATTTCAGAGCGTGGCCGTAATGTAAACGAAGTCACAAGTCGCTATATGCGTCATGTTAGACAAGCTGCATTGAAAACATTAGATATCCGCAACAAGTCAGACTTTATTATTCCGAATAATAATAGTTTCACTAATGCTGCAAACCTTTTCCGTAATCATATTGATTACCTTCTAAAGGAAAAAGGTGCTATCTAGTCTTCTTAAAGATTAGAATATAAAAAGCCGTGTAACCCTGTTACACGGCTTTTTTGTTACTCGCTTTCTCTTGTATTTAGCCCATTAACATTTAATTGTTTAGCATGGCTTTTAGTGCAGACAAAGACGCTTTACCTTGTTCTTTTTTTACTTTATCTGATTCATCACCTCGACCTTCCCATTGCACCACGTCATCAGGCAATTCATCTAGAAAACGGCTCGGCATACAGTCAATTTCTTCTCCGTACTGACGCCTTTTAGATGCCAAGGTAATACACAAGGTACGCTTTGCTCTGGTAATTCCTACGTAAGCTAAGCGCCTCTCTTCTTCAATGTCATCATTCTCAATACTGTTTCGATGTGGCAATAACTCCTCTTCACAGCCGATCAAAAAGACATGTGGATACTCAAGGCCTTTAGAAGCATGCAAGGTTAATAGCTGTACCTTGTCCTCGTCTTCTTCCTCTTCTTGTCGCTCCAGCATATCGATCAATAGTAACTTGCTAATCGCCTGATCAAGTTCAGCATTTGGATCTTCTTCCCAAGCACTTTCCATCATACGCTGAATAGATTCGAGCAAGAATCGCACATTTTCTATGCGTCTTTCAGCCGCCTTTGGCGAACTCGACTGCTCCTGCAACCAACCATAATAATCCATATCATGAATCATTTGCTCTATCACAGGCACAGGAGAAGCGCCGGATAAACGCCTTCTCAAAGAACTAATCCAATGTTCAAACTCACGTAGACTCTTTAAAGAGCGCCCAGTGACTCTTTCTTCTAGCTCGGCCAACTCACATGCAGCAAACAAGCTAACTTTATGCTCGGTGGCCAGTATGCCGACTTTCTCTAAGGTCGCAGGCCCGATTTCTCGCTTAGGCAAGTTAATAATACGTAAAAAGGCATTATCATCTTCAGGATTCACCAATAAACGTAAATAACTCATGAGGTCTTTAATCTCAGCACGGGCGAAAAATGAAGTACCGCCATTCATCTTGTAAGGAATACGATAAGCTTGCAGCTTAATTTCTATCAAGCGTGCTTGGTGGTTACCTCGATACAGGATCGCAAAATCTTTATAAGGAATATCATGTCTTAAATGACGAGACTGTATTTCAGCAGCAACACGATCAGACTCAGACTCTTCATTACGTGTCACCATAATCCGAATAGGATCACCAATGCCCAAATCACTCCAAAGAGACTTGTCATACACGTGAGGGTTATTTGCAATTAAGGTATTGGCAGCCTTAAGTATGGTTTTTGTTGAGCGATAATTTTGCTCCAACTTAACCAACTTGAGCCCTTTATAGTCAGAATTCAAGCGCTCCAAATTTTCGGGTCTAGCACCACGCCAAGCATAAATAGATTGGTCATCATCACCTACCAGAGTAAAGCACTTGCGCGCCCCCGCTAGAATACGTATTAGCTCATACTGACTATTATTCGTATCCTGACACTCATCCACCAGCAAGTATCTAACTTTACGCTGCCAGCGCTCTCTTAAATCTTCAAACCCACTTAGTAAGCTAACGGGCAAGAGAATTAAATCATCAAAATCCACAGCATTGTAGGCTCTTAAATAACGCTGATATTGGCCATACACATGGGCTGCTAACAAAATCTCATCTGAATCCGCATTAACCACGGCCTCATTCGGTGGGGTTAAATCATTTTTCCAGTTCGAAATCGTCATCTGGCAAAAATTAGCTTCATCAGCCTGTTCGTTAAACTCTTTATCCAGAATCTCTTTAATCAAGGTAAGAGAGTCCTGAGAGTCAAACAGAGTAAAGCCCTGCTTCAAGCCTGCCTTAGCGTACTCTTTACGTAAAATAGTTAAGCCTAAATTATGGAAGGTCGAGATTTTCAAGCCACGACTTTCATCTTTACTTAACATGCTGACCACCCGCTCTTTCATCTCACGGGCTGCTTTATTGGTAAAGGTTACCGCCACAATATTCGACGCTTTATAACCACACTCCTGAATCAAGTAGGCAATTTTTGTTGTGATTACACTGGTTTTACCACTACCAGCACCGGCCAATACCAAGAGGGGGCCATCAATGCGCTTCACGGCATCGAGTTGGCGATCATTAAGGTTTTTCATTCGCTGGCGAATTGTTGGCGGGGCTTCTGACATGCTGTTAACTCAAAAAAGGACAATTCGACAATTTTACATGAGAGCAGCATAAGCAACTACTTAAAGCTTACAAATTATACGCTTTCACTTTATCTAATTTCATAAAGATACATTCACTTCATTTAGAAACGATTAGCTACAAATTCCTAACAGGTCCTTCATATACGTAGCAAATAAACTGAACTAGCCTTTATTCATAGTTATTTAAAAGGCCATCTATGTGAAAAAAAGAGCAAGTAAAATACTCATTGTTGACGATTATCACTCTAATAGGGTCTCTTTGGAGCGCTTGCTTAAGCCTATAGAAAATATAGAAATTTTTCATGCCGAGTCCGGCAACCAGGCTTTAAGCCTTATCATTCACAATCAATTTTCACTTATTTTACTCGACGTAAACATGCCAGAAATGGATGGTTACGAAGTGGCAGAGCTAATAACAAGCACCGAAAGCCATAAGCACACACCAATCATAATGCTCACTGCTCACACAGGTAACCAAAGTGCGCTTAAAGCCTATAATTCTGGGGCGGTAGATTATTTAACCAAGCCGATTGAGCCAACAATTTTACTCAACAAGGTTGGTCTCTATGTTACCCTCGACCAACTGCAAAATCGCACCGAAAGACTAAAAGCAGAAAAAGACGCCATCATAGAATCAATAGGCCAAGGCTTAATCAAGGTGTCCCAAGAAGGGGTTATCGAGTTTGCCAATGCCGCGGCACTCAACATGCTTAATCAAAGCTCAAGTGAGGTGCTATCAACACAATTCAATAAATGGTTTAGTCGCTGTGATAACAATGAAAACCTCTTTACGGGTATCCAATCAAAAATTCAAGCTAACAGTGTTTTACAGCAAAAAGTGACGCTAAAGCCCTTTAACAAAGACGTCCATAAAATTGAAATTACCTGCTCTCGCAAACAAGCGGATCAGGATGACGATGTTATTGTATTGTTTCAAGATATTACCCAACAACTTGCCTATGAAGCCGAACTCACACACTTGGCGAATTACGACAGTTTAACCAAACTTGCCAATCGTAATTACTTTAATACCCACCTGAATAAAGTGCTCGTTGATGCACAAGAGAAAGAGTCAAACTTCTTCTTATTAATGTTGGGCTTGGATGGTTTCAAAAAAATCAATGACACCTTAGGCCATAGTATTGGTGATAAATTATTAGTTGGCGTTGCTTCAAGATTGACTGAAAACCTCCCAGATAATGCGTTTGCTGCCCGTTTAGGAGGCGATGAGTTTGCTATCCTAATACAACACCCAGAAATCCATGCAGCAGAGAACCTAGCCAAGCAACTAGTACAATTCATTTCGAACTCTTTCATTATCCAAGACCAAGAAATATACATTGAAGCCAGTATCGGAATAGCCGATGCAAAAACTGGCAATTACGACAAATCAGCTTTGTTAAAGTCAGTAGATATTGCCCTTAATGAAGCTAAACTCGCTGGTAAAAATCGATTTAAACTCTTTATCTCGGAAATGGCAGAACAAAGAAGCCTACAGGCAAGCATTCAACATAAACTTAGGCATTTATTAGAAAGCCGTGATCTTGTGGTCCATTACCAACCTCAATTTAGTGTCAATCTAGGTGAGTTTGTTGGTTTTGAAGCCCTCGCCCGTTGGCCAGAAAGTGGCTATGGAGAACAAATATCACCAGGTGTCTTTGTCCCTATTGCTGAGCAATCCATTCTGATTCAAGAAGTAGGAAAGCAAGTTTTAATTCAAGCCTGCGATCAACTCGCCCTTTGGCATCAAGAAAACAAGAACAAGCACCTTACAATTTCGGTTAATTTATCCGCCAAACAACTCAACCACCCTTTCTTTTTAGAAGAGCTAAAAGATATTTTATTAAAATATCACTTCCCGCTAGAACGGCTCATATTCGAAATTACAGAAACTGCTATTTTGAGCAATAGTGAATCCATCATTAGCAGTATTCACAACTTAAAAGCCATGGGCGTACGCTTAGCGCTTGATGATTTTGGCACAGGTTATTCCTCCTTAAACTACTTACAGAAGCTGCCTTTTGACGCGATCAAGATAGACCAGTGTTTTGTCAGACGATTAGGCACCTGTAAAAAAACAGAAGCCCTAGTAAAAGCCATTATCACCATTGCCGATGCGTGTAATATGGATGTGATTGCCGAAGGCGTTGAAAGCACCATGCACCACCAGCAAGTGGTTGCTTTAGGTTGTAACAAGATACAAGGCTACTATTACAGCCCAGCGTTACCTATCCATAAGTTAGACGAATACTGCGTGCAAGCGACGCAATTACAATAGAAAGAAGTTAGCAAAGTTTGGAATTGATATAAGAAAGGTGAAACTAGATTACGCCTAAAACAGCTTTTTACGATAAATGGAATTCACATCCTGCAGTACCCTTTCGAAAGCATCAGATTCAGTTGTACAGTCTAGACTCTCCCTATCCCCCAGCATGAAGAAACCTCGAGGAATAATGCTTTCTTGAAGCACCTTGAGCGCTCTCTCTTTTAAATAAGAATCGAAGTAAATCAGCACATTACGACAAAGCACTAAATGCATCTGAGCAAAGGCACCATCTTTCATAAAGTTATGATGGGCAAAGATAATTTTATCTCTTAGGGCAGGTGAAAATATGGCCGACTTGTTATTGGTCCGATAATAATCTGCCAGTCGCCTCTCCCCGCCAGACAAGATGTAGTTCCTCTGGTATTCATCAAAATGGGATAACGAATAAATGGCAGAACGAGCAAGCTTCAAAGAGTCATTATTATAGTCAGTGGCATAGATACGACAACGGTCCAGCAAACCCGCTTCATCTAGCAGAATCGCTAAGGAATAAACTTCTTCACCTGTTGCACAACCCGCATGCCAGATATTGATTGAAGAATAGGTACTCAGCTTTGGAATCACGAGCTCTTTCAATAAACGGAACAGCTCAGGGTCACGAAACATGCTGGTGACTGTGACAGACATGTCCTGTAGGAAACGATCAAAGAAGAATTCATCATGCAAAATACAGGGAATAAGGTCACTCACATGTTGTTTTTTCTCTCTGGCTAAGCAGTTCAAAATTCGTCTGTGCAACGAAGGTTTAGCATAGTGACGAAAGTCATAACCATACTGTTTATAAACCGCATCCAAAAACAGATCGATTTCTAGCTGCTCTATTTCAGCACTTAATAATAAAGCACTATCCGAATCTATCTCTGCATTTTCAGCCATAAGCTTTACACCATACTAGGTTGATAGAGCCAAACACGTAAAATCGAGAGCAGCATATCCATATCTAAAGGTTTGATTAAATATTCCGAGCCACCCGCATCAAGGCATTTTTGCCTGTCTCCAGGCATGGCTTTAGCAGTTAAAGCAATAATAGGAATAGATTGGTAATCAGGCATATCACGGATAATTTGCGTCGCTTCTAAGCCATCCATGACGGGCATCATGATATCCATTAAGATCAAATCAAATACCTCATCAGCATGTGTCACAGCATCAACAGCTGCCTGCCCATTTTCTGCTTGAGTAATGATCAAACCTGTCTCTTCGAGCACCCGAGTGATTGCAAAAACATTACGCATATCATCATCAACTACCAGCACACGACGCCCTTCTAGCATGCTATTTTCATCATGCAGCATCTTTAATTTTTCTGGCTGGGTCGGGCTATGGGAACCATCGATATGATTTAAAAATAAAGCCACATCATCTAATAATCTTTCTGGCGACTCAGAACCTTTAATCACAATAGAGATAGAAAGATTTTGTAAGACTTTTTGCTCTTCAGGGCTAAGTTCCTTACCTGTATATATGATAATTGGCGTTTTAAAGTCGGCGACCTTATGGCTCACCGCTTTAACCAAATCCATACCACTGACATCTGGTAAACCCAAATCTAAAATGATGCAATCGAAGCGCTTTTTGTCTATCTGCTCAAAGGCTTCTTCGGCATTACTAACACAGGTTAGCCCCACTTCACTGTTATCTACCAAATGCTGAATGGCAACCTGCGCATCCTTATCATCATCTACTAACAAAATTTGGGTCAGACTGGTTTCAGCTTGCTCACTAGTACCTTGTAGCAAGTCTCCAATCTTATCTATCTCCATAGGTTTTTGCAGATAGTTCACAGCCCCTAAATGCATGGAAGCAACTTTATTATCACTGGCAGATAAAACATGGACTGGGATATCACAGGTATCAGGATTGGCCTTTAAGGTTTCAAGAATTTCGAGGCCATCAGCATCTGGCAGGCCGATATCAAGCAAGATGCCATTCGGCTTGTACTGCTTCGCTAATAAGAGTCCTTCTGCGCCTTTATTGGTTGCAATCACACTAAAGTCTATTGACCTCGCATACTCAATTAACACCTTAGTAAAGGTTTGATCGTCTTCCACTATCAATAAACTTTTATCACTGGGTTTTAGATTATCCCTATCATCATCAAACCAGGTGCTCGATACCTGATAAATCGGTTCAGAAACGAGACCTTCTACAGGCGGATTTTCATCCGCGATAAGCTGCACCTTCTCTTCAAGTGTATAAGGAATAACAAGCGCAAAGCAGCTGCCTTGCCCTTCTTCACTTGTCAGTCTTATTTCACCTTTAAGTAGCTGGCTTAACTCTTTTGAAATGGACAAACCTAATCCAGTACCGCCAAATTCACGGTTAGTGGAGCCATTAGCTTGTTTAAAACTCTCAAAGACTAACTTTTGTTTCGATAGAGGAATTCCAATCCCTGTATCTGTGACAGAAAAGATGACAGCGGGACTTCCTTCTAATTCAGCAGAACCTATATCAAGCTTTACTTCCCCTTGCTTAGTAAACTTAAACGCATTGGATAAAAAGTTTTTAAGCACCTGCTCGACTCTTTTTTGATCCGTTTGAATTTGATCCGATAAGGCTGGGTCTAAAGCGATACTAAATCCGATATTTCTATCTTTAGAAATTGGCATAAAGAGAGACTCTAAACTGTGGCAAATGCCATTTAGAGAAGTGGTCTCAATACAGATATCCAACATGCCAGCTTCGACTTTCGACAAGTCCATTATGTCGTTAATCAGCTCTAATAAAGATTGGCCACTTTTATGAATAATACTGGCTTCCTCAACTTGGTCTGACGTGAGGTTACCTCGTTTATTTTCAGCCAATATTTTAGACAAGATTAATAAACTATTAAGAGGCGTTCTAAGCTCGTGGGACATATTAGCTAAGAATTCAGATTTGTACTTACTTGCCTGTGTTAGCTCTAAGGCACTCTCTTCTAACTCTTTTTTCGAAATCATCAACTCTTGTGCTTGAATGGTGAGAGATTCCTGCTTCTCTTCCAATTCAACATTACTCAAGCGTAACTGCTCACTCTGTTGAATCAATTCTTCTTCGGAGGCTTTTAGCTCTTCTTCCGACGACCTTAACTGCTGAGCTTGAGCCTCAAGATCACTATTAACGACTCCCAACTCTTCCTGTTGCGCTTTCAGCTCCAACACTTGGAACTGATTCAATATCAACAACTCATCCGTCTTCTCGCGGGAAATCGTTGTTTTCAAGGCGATACCCACAATCAGCGCAATGTCTTTTAAAAACTCAAACTGCTGATCAGTGAAGCTACCTAAACTTGCGAGTTCCATTACAGCCAGTAATTCACCCTCAAATAATATTGGGTAAAGCACTATCATTTTTGGTTCACTCGTTCCCAAACCAGAGTCTAAAATCAAATAATTTTCAGGCACATCCCTAACAATTAATACCTTTTTATCAGCAATCACTTGGCCGACTAAACCTTCCCCTTTTTCATATTTTTGTTTGGCACTTTCACCCCGTGATAAAGCATAACTGCCAGTTAAGGTATAGGCTTGGTCCTCTCTAGCAAGAAATAGCGCCCCTTGTTGAGCCCCAAGAATTGGTGCTAGGTATCCTAAAATAGATTGGCTCATTTGCGAGATATTTTGCTCGCCACTCATAGCATCATTAAGCCCATTTAAGCTCTCTTTTATTAGCGCACTTTGCTCCAACTTGATCGCATCTTTTTTCATACGTATGACGAAAAAGCTAACACTCAGCACACCCAGAATAGAAATAGAAAACAATAGCCAAAACACACCTAATAGGCTGTTATTCGAATACTCAATAATTTTATTCAGAGGTAATGTGACTTCTAACACACCTCTAACATCGCCTACCTGCCAGTTTTTTTGAGGCGAATCTGGGTGTGAGTTATGACAGGCTAAGCAGCTTTCAGTCATCACATCTGCAGTGGCGTATTTAAGTACAGGCTCTCCATCAAGTTCAAAAAACTCAGAATAAGCTCTGTCTGGGTTTGCTTGTAAATAAGACCATGCTTTTTTAGCAAACTCGCCTTTTAAGCCACCAGTGTCTTCACGCCAAGGAAATGGATAAGGGCTATATAGTTGAGATTTTGCATCGTTTTGCGCTCCAATTTGCTTGCCTATTAACATGCTGAAGGTAGCAGGAAGAGGGATAGCCCCGTCTTGTTTGTCATAATCATGGGTAACCAGCATGCCATGCCTAGAGGCAGCATCAACCACTTCAGACGAGTAAAGCGAGCGGATTTTTTTAAGTGCTCTAGTGTAAATGGAGGCACTGTTTAAGGCCGATTTCTGGGTGAGCTCTTCACTCAAATAGAGGGTATAGGAATAAAGGCCAAAGCCAGTAATGGAAACAAAGCAGAAAAGTGAAACTAGCAACTTAACAAAATGATTGAGATCTTTCTTTTTATTCAAAGCACTCACTTCACGCGTCATAGAGTCACCACTATTTACCGATAAATGTATTAGCTTGAATTATATGAAATTAATTACATCTTGCTTGGTGTGGCAATAAAATCACACAATTCAGCCAGTAATGTCGCCTTTTGCAATAAAACAAAACAATTGGAAATAATCACTGACCAAAGAGAGTGAATAAAAAAACCTTAACAATCCTCCAATACCATCTGGGCGCCTTTTTCAGCCACCATCATCACAGGGGCATTGATGTTGCCCGAAGTAATATTAGGAAAGATAGAAGCATCTATGACTCTCAATGCGCTGATACCATGAACTCTGAGCCTATCATCGACAACCGCATCGTCTGGGTTTGGCCCCATTTTGCAAGAACCGCACAAATGATAGATAGATCCACCTTTCTCACGAAAGTACTGCAGCATAGTTTCATCATCATTTACCTGGGATAAGGTTGGAATCACTTCCTCTTCGGTAATCTTCTGCAAAGCTTTGGCCTGCATCATTTTACGAATCAAGCGGCTCCCTTGAATCACTTCATCCTTATCTTTTTGGGTCGACAAGTAATTTGGCTTGATCAAGGCCGCGTCCAAAGGGTTATTAGAAGCAAGCTCAATGGTGCCCGTACTAGTAGGGCGACAAGCATTAAATGCCAATAAAAAACCAGAATAAGGCTCGGGCTCTAAGCTGGCATTAGGGTCTACCGGAATCTGATAAGACATAGGATTAAAGTAGAGCTGAATATTTGGCTCAGTCTCTTGCTCATTACCTTTAAAGAAACCACCCGCCTGATTCACACTCATAGATAAAGGACCCGTGCGATTAATCACATATTCAAGTCCTGCTTTAACCTGAGAAGCATAGGATAAGAACACATCATTTAAAGTTTTCACCTTAGCGCGATAGTAATAACTCACGCATAAATGATCCTGTAAGTTCTTCCCTACCCCAGGCAAGTGATGCAAAGGCGCGACTTGCTTAGCTTCAAGTTCCTCTTTATCGCCAATACCAGATAGTTGCAGTAACTTAGGTGAATCTACGGCACCTGCGCACAGAATTACCTCTTTGTTAGCCTTAACCTCGACTAGCTTGCCTTCATGACGTACCCGTACACCGGTTGCACGATGAGTCTCATCTAGCGCTGTCTTTTCATTTAGCACTATCTTTTCAACTTGGCTAACACGCCAAAGAGTGAGGTTGTCTCGCTTCAAGGCTGGCTTTAAATAAGCAATATTACTGGAGGATCGTTGACCACTTTTAATATTGGTCTCATACACCCCAGCCCCTTCAAACTCAGCCCCATTAAAATCATCATTTAAGGGATAACCCAGCTCTTTCGCCGCCGCTAGATAGTCTTGGCAAATAGGGTGAGCCCCATCTTTCATTGGGAAGATACCTATCTTGCCTTGATCAGAATGATATTGGGTCTCACCAAGCGGGTGCTGTTCTAGCTTTTTAAAGTAGGGCAATACATCTTGATAAGACCAACCTGTATTACCAGCCTTTGCCCAATCATCAAAGTCAGAGGCTTGGCCACGCACATAAATCATGGCATTGATCGAACCTGATCCACCTTGCACCTTGCCTCTTGGGGCATACAACTTACGCCCAGCCATTTCCTTTTCGGCTTCGCTGTAATACATATAATTGTATTTTGGGTTGTAGTAAGTTTTACCAAAACCCACAGGCAGCTTGATCCAAGGAGAGGCATCTCTGCCACCCGCTTCGATCAATAACACTGAATAGCGACCAGACTCGCTCAATCTGTCTGCCACAATGCAGCCAGCAGACCCGGCGCCCACAATAATAAAATCAAATTCCATCATCACTTCTCCGGAATATGTTTCCACTCAGTTCCTGATTCTCGTTTCACATCATAAGGTCTTGGGTCCATAGAGAGGTGTAAAGCTTTGCCACGATAAGGAGAGCAGGCTTTGACTGTCTCCATGTTGAGCTCAACCCCTAAGCCAGGTTTATCCGACGGTATAATGTAACCATCCTGCCAATTAATTTTTTCTTCCAGCACCTCAGCATGAAAACCATCCCAAGTACCTATGCTTTCTTGAATCAAGAAGTTCGGCAAGGTCGCCGCTAATTGAATACTGGCAGCAGCACCTACTGGACCGTTATAAAGGTGCGGTGCAATTTGGGCATAATAGGCTTCGGCCATTCCGGCAATTTTCTTACCTTCTAAAATGCCACCCACTCGGCCTAGATTCATTTGCAAAATCGAAGCCGCATTGTGTTTTAGAACATCGTGAAATTCATACTTAGTTGTTAGCCTTTCACCTGTCGCCACTGGAATACTGGTTTTAGCAGCGACTCTTGCCATCGCTTCACTTTGGCCCGGTGGTACTGGCTCTTCAAACCACATAGGGTCAAAAGGTTCCAAATGCTTCGCCAAACGCACCGCCGAAGCTGGCACCATCTGCCCGTGTGTACCAAAGAGTAAATCACAGCTATTACCCACAGCTTCACGAATACGACGACAAAAGGTTGCGGACTTTTCCATGGCTTCAAGGGAGATCATCTGGCCAGAATAAGCACTATAAGGGCCAGCTGGATCAAACTTTAAGGCGGTGAAACCACGTGCTTTCTCAGCTAAAGCACATTCAACAGCCAGCTCTACATTGTCGTAGTTATAGTCACCGTTTTTATCCTTAGGGTAGAGGTAAGTGTATGAACGTAGTTTGTCATTCACCTTGCCCCCTATCAGCTCATAGACAGGCTTACCTGCTGCTTTGCCGATAATATCCCAGCATGCCATTTCCAAACCACTGACAATCCCCATCATGGTTAAGTCAGGTCTTTGGGTAAAACCACTTGAATAAGCTTCCCTAAAAAAGCGCTCGATATGATGCGGGTCGTGCCCTTTTAAAAAGCGCTCAAATACGTCTTCTATCGCTTTTACCATCACCTCTGGATGAAAGGTAGCAGCATAGACTTCACCAACCCCTTCGATGCCAGCATCTGTTTTCAGGCTAACAAAAATCCAATACATACCCCCTACATGAGGCGGTGGCGTGGCAACAATATGAGTATCGCAATGGGTTACTTTCATGATTTAGACTTCTTCTTAGCTGTCATTGATTTAAGTTTAAGGGCTGCTAGCGTGCCTAAAGCACCCATTACTGCAATATAGCCAAAATACAGGTTATAGACGGTAATGCCTTCATAGCGAGCAGCAAAATAGCCGTTGATTTGAGGTAGAAAAATATCGGGTGTGTAAGCAATTAGAGAAATCACACCTATAGCAAGACCAGTTACCTGTAGAGGGATGTCACAATCATCCAAGATAGCCCAATAAAGACCTCGAATGGCATAGGTTAAAACACCAATTAAAAGCACTATCGCCAATAGGAAATAAACCGTATTAAGCTGAGGGAAGACAATCATAACCACCAAGCCCAAGGTCGAACCTGCAAGGGCAACCGCTAGGATGTTTTCTTTGCCATACTTATCCCCTAAAAAGCCAGCGCCTATGCCACCTATCGGGCGCATCCAAAGTTTAGCCACGGTAATAAAACCAGCTGTCACCGCGCTCACTTCATAACCAAGCTGCATGAATGAAGAGAAAGAGTAAGTCGCCCAAAAAAGCTGGTAACCACAAAAGATAACCGCAGCGACCATCCATAACTCAGGAATAGAGGCAAGGAACTTCAAATCCCTAAACAAGTTCTTACTTGTGACTTTTGGGCCTGACGCTTCGTCCTTGTTTGCTTCGCCACGGAAAAAGAAAAAGGTCAGCACACCAATTGCAATACAGGTATATGAGTACATATAAATCACTTGTTTAAGTGCTAGCGTGGTACTTTGCCCCTGACTTTCAATAGCATAGGCAAAAATGGCGATAGCGATCGTGGCTAGTACCGCTTCCACCAAACCTCGACCACCATCAAGCACACCAAAGAACCGACCTTGCTCGTTCTTATGAGCCAGCATTTTCACGCCTTTAATCATAGAAGCCCAGAAGGTCAAACCTGCTGCTATGCCCCATGCCATAAAGATGTAAACCAACACCTCTTTTGAGGGAATACTCGCAAACCATAGGCCTAAAACACCCGTTCCCACCATAGATAAGGTGACCAAAAGCCTAGGTGAAATCTTATCGGCCAACCAGCCACTTGGCACATAACAGACAAAATACACTACCCCTAACATGGAGTAATAATTGCCAAGATCGCCCGAGGTTATTTGAAAGACTTCCAAAATCGAGCTTTCAAAATTCTGTCTTAAGTACAGCAAAGGGTAGATAGCCCCAGCAGCTAAAAGTAATAGGGTGAACTGGAAATAACGCTTTAAGTTCAGGTTTTTACCTGATACCTCAGGTCCGGCTGTCATGGTGTCACTCATAGTCTTAATCTCTATTATTTGTTTTGTTGTTTTTATCTTTTTAAGTGTCTACAGGTGTTGCTAATGGGCTTACGCCCTGTGCTCTTTTCTATTTATTTTCCATTCAATTTTTCTAATTAAGAGACGAACGGATTCCTACCTCGTGTTATGGGCATATGGGTTAATGGGAATGTTTGTGTGTAAGAAAAAGTGACCCCATGCAAAGCACAGGCATCACTTAATTACACCAAGGGTTAAGCTCACACTATTGAACTCAAGTGGCTGAATTCAAACGACTGAGCCCTAGTAGTTAAGTACCACTAAACGGGTTTGTGTATATTCCAACATACCATGCTTACCATCATCTCCACCTAGGCCAGAACGTTTCCAACCAGCATGGAAGCCTTGGTAAGGATCAGCAGGTGTACGATTAATATAAATCTCACCCGCTTCAATATTGTTGGCGACCTTCATGGCTGTACGATAATTTTCTGTGTAGATAACCGATGCCAAACCAAACTGGTGATCGTTCGCCAGCTCTAAGGCTTGGTCAGCATCGGTATATTTAAGAACAGGCAAAACAGGACCAAAGATCTCTTCTTGCACGATTTCCATATCTTGGCGGCAGTTAGTCAATAAAGTAGGAGGATAGAAGTGGCCCTTACCTTCTGGGATATAGCCACCGACCTCTAGAGATGCGCCATCATCAATGGCTCTTTCAACCATTTGATGTATGTTTAAACGCGCATTCTCATTAATGAGCGGCCCCATAAAGCTGGCATCTTTTGCGCGATCACCAAACTGGCGTTCGCTCATCTGTCCTTTTAGTAAGGCAACAAACTCATCATAAATGGCTTCATGTACATAAACCCTTTCGATCGCAGTACAAAGCTGACCACAGTTAGTCGTTTTAGATGCCACTATCTCACGGGCCGCTTTTTCAAGGTCTGCATCGGCTTCAACAATGGCAGGTGATTTACCGCCTAACTCTAAAGAAGATTTGGCAATATTCACTTGAGAATACTCCAACACTTTACGGCCAGCGCCTACGCTACCAGTAAGTGTAATCATACCAACTTTAGGATGAGTACAGACGCTCTCAGCAGTGGCGTGATCCATAGTTAGAATATTCACTACGCCTGCTGGAATACCTGAATCTTGCACGGCTTTCGCAATTTCAAACGCTGAGCTTGGGGTATTGTTACTTGGACGTACCACCACACTGTTACCAGTAATTAAAGCTGGGGCAATTTTACGCAACAGGGTGTAAACCGGATAGTTAAAAGGGATTAGGCAAGCCACCACACCAATCGGCTCTCTTTGCAGTAAGAGGTTTTCTGATGGTGAATCACTAGGAATAATTTCACCTTCTATACGACGCGCCCATTCAGCGTGATAACGGGTAATATCCGCCGCGTAAACCGCTTCGTTAGTCGCATCTTCAAGGCTTTTGCCTGACTCTAATGCCAAAGCTTGGCCAATGGCTTCTTTACGGACCAACAAAGCATCTGCCAATTTATGAAGGAAACCAGCACGCTCAATACTGGTCAGTTGACGCCAGCCTTTCTGAGCTTTGGCAGCGATATCAACAGCACCCAGTGCATCTTCCGCACTGGCTAGTGCAACCTGAGCAACTTGCGCTTCATTTACTGGGCTATAAACAGGCATAGCCTTGCTTGTGATAGATGGAACAAATGCATTATTGATAAAATTTTGATCGCTTCTCATGGGTTCACCCTTTTACTGAATATGGCCATGCTAAAACCTCATCCCTGCTTGAGTCAAAAAATATTCCATATGAGAAATTTTAATTCTATATATGGAATAATATCCTGAAAGCCTTATAATTCGGGTCTTTAAGCTTAGCTCAGTTTTTCGATAATCAGCCACTAAGTTCACACTTAAAGAGAGAAAAGCAGCGCAAGCCAGTTATCTTCTATGCTTGGCCAAAACAAAAAAAATTATATTTTTTTCATTTTATTTTCCCTTAGGGAATCAGGTTTAAAAAAGTGGGATTAATTTAGTGAGTTTTGCACAAGTTTTTTCATATATAGAATTTTTAATCTGTGAGTCACATCACTTTTAGGATCAAGCTATGCCAGAGAAAGAGAAGTCAAAAGCCCCAGCAGTAGATAGTTCAGTACTCATTATGGACCTTCTTGCCAGCGCAAATTACCCTATGACATTGTCTGAAATTTGTGAACAAACGGGCATTCCTTCTGCCAGCGGCCATCGCATTATTAATACCCTGTTAGAACACCAAATGGTGGCCCATGACCCAAGTCGCAAAAAGTCTTACTGCATAGGCGCAAAGATTTTTCAAATTGCTTCTACCATTTACAACAAGCAGAGCATCATTCCCTTCTTTTATCCTATTGCTGAGATCCTTAAAAACGAGATCCATAAGACCATTTTTTTAAGCGTGCCTGTGGGCAATACCATAGTGGTGGTATCTAAATTAGAAACCTCGTTAAACAGTGCGTTTAATATCTTTATCGGCCAAACCATGCCCCTTTATCAATCCGCATCAGGGAAAGCGATCCTCTCTATGCGCAGCACTGAGTTTCAGCAAACTTACCTAGCCTCAGAGAAAAAGGTTAACCCGCAAATCAAACAAGAGTGGCAGACAGTTCAAGAAGAATTAGATAGAGCAAAACGCTTAGGCTATGCCGTCACTCACGGGGAAATAGAAGCCGGTGTCAGTTGTATTTCAGCACCAATTTTAAACTTACGAAATGAGCCAGTTGCCGCCATCAGTGCCAGTATCAGTGGTGATTATCTGGACCAGCAAGAAGCCAGAGATAATGCGAAGAAGTTAATCCAAGCAGCGCGACAACTGTCATCGAGAATAGGTTAAAAGCAACACAATGTGCTTTTAACCTTTAGGAAAAAAGCACATTATCAACACTTGTTTATAAGAGGTTATTGTTTAAAAGCCCCATTCAAAACCAGCGCTAATACGGTCTGCCTCATCAAATTGCCCATAGAGTCCACCTTCGTTGCCATAGAAGATATCCATCCCTAAGAAAACATCAAAATCCGATTCTAGGTTATAGCTAATTTGCGGCTGAACAACGCCATCCCCATGATCGGTTGAATGTAGATGTAGCCATTTAAGCAGTAAGGTTTCATTAAAGAGAGTTCGCTCTACCAGAAGGCTCAAGGTATTTTCTTGGCGATTTTTCACCAAGTTTTCCGTTTGCCCCACAAGATTAGATTGAAACCACTGTACCGAGATCAAATAGTCCGTCATACCTTGATAGTCTAAACCAACCAAGATGCCCCATTGATCGGCTTTATCCACACCCGGTACTGATGCCGTTGTTCTATGGTACCTATCTGTTTCATAAGCAAATTCTGCTCTTAGTACCCAATCTCCAAAGACACTAGAAGCAGAGCCACCCAGTAAATGACTACGCTTATAATCAGGTGTTAAAGTAAGGGAAGAGCCACTTAAATCTGCGCTAATCACCGCCTCATCCACATAGTGATAGAGGTAATTAAGAGAGTAGTCCCAGTTATCAATAAAGCTGGTATAACGTAAACCAAAATCACTGTTTTTAAGTGTCATGGCAGGTGTGTTTGCCTCTTCTAATGTGGCAGTAACACCTGCTGGTACAGCAGCGCTATCTGGCACTAGCACAGGGCTAGTAAAGGCAAAAGGCGAACTGGATGGCGCTAACTCATGGGTGCTGGTATCCAATACCCATAGAGCCTGCAAAGTACCCTCTTCCCCAACTTGAAACTCACCATTTACCATCCACAAAGGAATACGAGAATCATCAAAATCATCCAGAATAAATTCGCGATAACTTTGTGGGTTAATCACATCTAATAGTTTGATACCATCCGCTTCCCCCCAGACCACTTGCTGCTTACCAATTCGCCAGTAACTGTTATCAAAGCCTGCTTGCCAATACAGTTCTCTTAGCTCGACCCATTCATGGTCGCCAGCGGTGAGTGGCTCAGAATGAGCACTATAATTATTCAGTGTTTGATCCGAGTTAAGTTTATCTTGCAGATCAAAGCGGCTGCGTAAAATGCCAGTAATCTCGCCATTCTCTAAGCCTTGATAAAGCTCACTATCAAGACGCCAATCAGACTGTTGCCACTCACTCGCACTGGTACCATAACTGGTTTGACTTTTAAGGCTATGACTCATTTCAAACGCCAAACTCAGGCTGGGAATAAGCGCCAATATCGCTCCTAATAATTGAGGTTTCATTTTGGAGCTCCTCGGCTTAGGGCCTGACGCGTAAAGACGCTATTTTTAATTTTTTTGCTGTAATTCATATCAGAGAAAATAAACTCAGAACTATGACCCGTTTTATGATTCACCATTTTTAAATTATGACGAGTCCAAATACCTTCAACCTTACGTATATCACTGATAGTTAAGGTTTTTAATGGGTTCATCTTGATATCCCAATATTCAGCCTTTTGGATTATCCAATTGCTCGGGTCAACCCAAACCTCCTGACGCCCATAACCTAGCTCTCGCGAGGTTTTCTTATCTATCGGCATGGCTTCTAACTTAATGGTTTCCACTCCATTTAGAGTCTCTTTGGCTAAGGTTTTAAACTTGAAATCAGCGGTTTCAAACTTGCCTTCCTTTTTAATGTCCTCGTAACTAAAGTCCGTTCCTAAGAAGTAATCACCACGATCCGATGCAGAAATACGGCGTGCTTTACGTAATGCAGGTAGATACAACCATTGGTCATCATCACGCTCAGCTTCTGGAAAATCATGGATCAAAAAGGCTGTGTTTTTCACGTTTCTAGGAGATAAGTAATAAAGTACTGTCTGCTTTTCTAGCCCTACATATTGGCGAAAGCTCACGGTTTCTCTTTGTCTTACCTTACCGCGTCTATCTATCAAGGTCATGGATAACTTGCTGGAACTCTGACGACCCTCTTCCACATGGTTAATTTGCTCTACGATCCAATTTGCATCAGGTAAAGCCGTATCGTCCTGGCTAGCCTGCGCCTTATCTTGATAGAAAAGCCCAGCTCCCACTACGCCAACTAATAACAAAGGCGTCGCATTTGATAGCCTTACCCCTGATTTAACGGCTTTTTCTTGCAGGATAAACTTAGGTCTAAACAGCATGATAAGTGCGGGCAATAGGGTCAGGCTAAAGAGAAAGCTGGTGACAACAGAGATGGCGACAATGGCACCAAAGTTGTTAAGAGGCACCACCTTACTAGAAATCAGCACACCAAAACCTAAGGCGATTGCGAGTAAGTTAAACAACAGAGCACGACCTGTTGATGGATAAAAACGGGCGAAGGTCTTTTTCATATCTTTTTCTACCTGATATAAGGCTCTCATTCTTTCTATCGTATGTATGGCAAAGTCGACCCCAAGGCCAATAGCAACCGCCGCAAACATAGAGGTACCTATGCCTAATGAGATAGAAAACAACACCATGGACGAGTAAACCAGAAGTATGCTCATCGCCACGGGAATCAAGGTATAAAACCCAGCAACAGGGGATTTTAATAACAAGGAAGATACGATCAGTACGAGTAAGAGAGCGATCCCCATACCGAAGAAGTGGCTTTCACCCAGATCTTTAATCCAGTGGTAATTCAGAGTCACTCGGCCAGTTAGCGTGGCATTCACCTTGTCATCATTAAATTGTTTATCCAGATAAGATTGCAGGTCTTCAACCACCTCCTTGGTATTAACATAAGAACCATTATTTAGGGTTAGGCGAATATTGGCTCTTTGATAGTCATAATCGACTTCTTCTTCAAAATCCGTCGGTTCAGCTGAAGCGGAATACAATAAGAAGAATTGAGCAATCAAATCCTGATCTTGAGGCAAACGGTAAAAGGCTTTATCACCGTCATTTAAAGAACGGTTCATCTGCTTCAAGTAATCAATTAATGAGGTGGAACCCTCGACATAATCAAGACCTTCGGCATAGACCTGTAGTGCTTCCATTTTAGCCAGCACCTCAAGATCAAATATGCCTTCAATATCCTGAGTATTTACCACAATATCCAGATAATTTGAGCCATCGAAGCGGCTGTTTATCACCTCATCCGCCACATAAAGCGCTTCACTTGGATGGAAGGTTTTAATGCGTTCTTCATCCACCACCAAGTGGCTTGCAGCAAATAGACCTAGAACAAAAATAACCAATGACAAAGCAAGAATAGACTTAGCAAAGCGCACAGTAATACGGCCTAAGAAAACCATAAAACGCGCTGTCATATCATGCTTTTGCGAACGTACTTTAGCGGCAAATCCGGGCCTTACTTCTGTTTTAATAAGACTCATGGCCGCAGGCAATACCACCAGCGAATAAAACCAAGCCACAGACACACCAACGGCGGTAAAGAGACCAAAAAACTTAAATGGAGGCATGTAAGCAGCAAAGTACAGCCCCATAAATCCAGCGACTGTGGTTAATGTGGTCAATGTAATAGGACGCCACATTTCCATCATGGTTTGAATGATTGACTCTTTGATCGATTCATTTGGATAAAGAGCACGACGCTCAAAATATTCACTGTAAATGTGAATACTGTCAGCCACAGAAATACCAATCAAAATCACAGGTAAAGCATTAGTAATGACATAAAAAGGCACACCAACAAACGCCATAACCCCTATTGTCATTAATACAGATGCGGCGATTACTAGGTTCCCCATAATAATGGGACCAAAGCGAACAAAGGCGATAAACACGATCAAGGTAATAATGACACCAGCAAGCGGGTTTAAGCGCTTTGCATCCGCATCAATATAGCTGCCTAGATAGCCTGAAACAGCCCCTTCACCTGCTACATAAAGCTGAATACCTTGTGGCAGAGTCAGCTCATTCATCGCAATGACCATGTCATCGTAAGACTGCTCCACTAGCTTCTCATCTAAAAGCTCAGCCACCACCAAGGTAGCCGATTCATCTTGTGCAACTAGGCTACCCTGATAAAGCGGAAAGTCTCGAATCGCATCTCGCACAGCTAAGGCTTCTGCCTGACTCTCTATTTCATACTCATAAAAAGGCTCAACCTCCATGCCTTCTTGAGTGCCAAATATATTGTTCTCTGTGGCCAAACTGGTAATGCCGTCCGGATCAATATTGTTTAGATCCATCACCACATCTGTCACAGCTTGTACTGCATTTAGCCCTTCAGGGGTAAAGATGCTGTCTTTAGCAACCACGGCGATAACCAAAGGGTCACTTAAGCCAAAGATTTTTTTCACCTTTTCCCGATACACGAGCGCGCTATTATCATCAGCTAAAAAGGCATCAGCGCGAGTATCCTTGGTGAGCGAAGTAATTTGGGAAATGACCAACGCCATAAGAAGCAAGCCGAAGGTTAAAACCCGCTTGGGGTGTGAAACTATCCAACTAAACAGCCGGTAGCCTTGGCTTCTATTCAAATCTTTTACAGCGTTAGGTGATGCCGCACTGACGGCGGCTGGGGCTGAATCTTTCATCTTAAACTCCCGTTACAGAGATCTGTAACAAAACAACAATTAATGCATATGCATGTATTTATATAAATAAAATGAGTAACAACTAAAAGCCATTACTCATTGCTCAATATCCCTATCGGTGCGTCAAATCACCAATAAAATCGACCGCCTCATCCTTAGTTAAACGCCACCAGCTCCTTGCTTCTAAACGTGTTAGCCAAGCCACCAGATGTGGGTAATTATCTAATGGCATACCAGCTTCTTGATGGAACATGAAAACTGCAGCGACTGAGATATCAGCCACACTCACGTCATCGCCACATAAATAAGTATTTTGGGCGAGTGCCTGCTCTAACACTTGGCAACTTTTAGAAAACTTACCTAGCTGCTCTTCATCGGGTTCATGGTCTCTGTTAACACCCCAATGAGGTAAGAGAACACGATTAAAGTGATAACCCGCCCTATCGATACCCGTATCGCTTGCCTGCCAAAACAACCAAGACATAACACTAGATCCTTGACTTAATTTGGCTAATTCAGGCACGGCCTGAACTTGTGGAAGGCCAAGTAAATACAGCAAGATGGCATTGGATTCTGTCACTGTTTCTCCACGTGCAGCATTCACTAAAACTGGAATTTTCCCCTTAGGATTAATCGCTAAAAAACCCGCCTGAATCTGCTCTCTTTTTTGTAGCTGAATTAACCTTTGCTCTATGCCTAAATCGAGAAAAGGCTTGATATAAGCCTCTAATAAAGCCACTTTCAGCGCATTTGTCGTAACAGGATAAGTGTATAGCTGCATTATTCACCTCGATTAAAAATTAAAACTGAATGCATATGCATATATTTACTTGTTTATTAAAATACTCGTTCATTTTCTTTACAACTTAACAATCAGCTCTTAAAAGATACGATTTTGTTACTTAACTCATGCAATAGCTGACTTGTTTCAGGCCCTAAATGAGCGGCTAAATCATCCTGTGCTTGTCGCCAAGGAATCATACACTGATCAAATAACGTCTTACCTTCCGGCGTAAGCGTCAGCCACTTTTCCTTCTTATTCTTGCCTTCACTCACCAATATATAGCCATCTCTAATCAAGGGTTTTAATGCCCGAGAAACGGTAGGTTGCTCCATAGAAAGATGTTGTTGTAAATCTTTAGCGCTGGCTTTTTGCATCACATCTATCACTCTCAACACAGAAAACTGAGTTGAACGAATACCTAAAACAGATAAACGGTCGTTATAGGCTTGGCTGATGATACGGTCAGCACGGCGAATAGATAAAGCTAAGCAAGGTTCAATTTTATTTTTCATTATTTAAAAATACATGCATACGCATTAAACTGCAAGTTATTTATTCTTCTCATCATAAATAAACAGAACTAGAGCTTGTCTATTTCCGCCGCAATTTGGCTCAACCAAGACTTTAACGCTAAGGTAAATTCATTCATTTTCATCGACTTAGGATAAATAAGACCATATTCAGTGCCATCTTCTTTAAAACCATAAAGATCGATTAAACGGCCATCTTGCACATAGTCAAAGGCGATTACCTTAGGACATAACGCCACGCCCAGACCACTTGCCGCCCCTTCAACCATGAAAAAATGGTGATCAAAATAGCGCACCTCTTTTGGCTTTGGCACATCTGGATGTTTAACTAACCAATCTCTCCATGCTTCTGGGCGAGTTTTAGAACCAAGGCCAATATAGTCACCGCTTTCAAACGCCTCAAGCATACTTGTCGTCATCACTGGCCCCATTTTTTCAAGCATTAAAACATCGACTTGATAATGAGGATCAATGGCAAAATCTAATCGACGCAACGCGATGCTGGCCTTATCTTTGGTGAAATCCAGTTCACCTCCACCCACGGATAAATGTAAATCCGCTTCAGGGTACTGAGTTTGAAAGTTACTCAACCTTGGCATTAACCAACGCATCGCCACAGACCTTTCACAGGATAGAAGAATGGGGCCTGCTTGCTCAGGTGCTTGTATCTCAGCTAACGCCTCTTGGATTAACTCAAAAGCATCAGTCACAGCCCCAGCCAAGACTTCACCCTGAGAAGTTAAGCGAATACCACGTCCTTCAGATTCAAATAGCTGAACCTCAATATAATCAGCAAGGTTTCGAATTCGTCGACTCACTGCCCCATGGGTGACAGCAATTTCATCGGCTGCAGCACGAACTGTACCCAGCCTTGCTACCGCTTCAAATGCTCTTAGGTCATTAAGAGATGGTGTTTTTACCCGCTGCATAATTCCTCTCAAACTCTCAGATTAAGCCTACATATTGCCATAAAAAGCATAACAAGCAGATTACAAAATGGTGATTTTTAATCACCAATAATGGTTAAAAAATATGGCTTTTTTAAATTAATAGGCTCACTAGAATCACCAGTATGAAAAACTTAAATGCGACTTCAGCCAATATTGCCATCATAGCAGACGACCTAACCAGTGCCGCAGATGGTGCCGCCCCCTTTTTAGCAAAAGGGCTCTCTTCCATTGTTCTTCGCCAAGACTTTTTTGAACTAGAAGCAACACAACAAAGTGAAATAAAAACCCAGCTCATTGCACTTGATACAGGCAGCAGACAAGTTAGTGAACAAGCCGCTATCAAACGTGTTCAGCAGGCTATCCACACATTTTCTAGCCAGCAGATTATCTATAAAACTATAGATTCCACCTTAAGAGGTCATATTCGAGCTGAATTAGAGGCCCTTTATCAATCGACTGAAAAAGATAGGTTTCACAATATTGTCATCGCTCCCGCCTTTCCTGATGCAGGACGAACCACACACAATGGCATTCAGTTTGTGCAAGGCAAAAGCGTTTCAACCAGCCAATACGCTAATGACCCTGTGCATCCGGCTAGAACCAGCTCAATTAAAGACTTGATTGCACCTTCTTTAGGTCAAGCGACAATCATATCGACAGGGGCAAGCCAAGAAGACATAATAAGAGCCGCTAAACGGCAACCTACACTGATTCTAGATGCTAAAACCCAAGCTGAACTAAACCGACAAATTGCGCTTATTCCCAATAAACACAAGGTACTTTGGATAGGCTCTCCCGGTCTTGCACAAGCACTGGCTAATACTCTAGGCAAAGCGGCTAGAACTCACTTTCACTCTAACGAGGAACCCCTTTTTCAAGCTCAGCCCCAAGTTAAAGCAAAAAAATGTTTAATTGTAATAGGTAGTGCTAATCCCGTTAGCCAAGCCCAATGTGAGTATTTAAAGAGCAAAGGCGTTCCCGTGGTATTTAGTGCCAAGGCGCTTTTTAAACATGATAATAAAGATGCTCAAATTGCTTGCTTAACTGTACCTAAATCGCCCCGAAATGATGCAAAAACTGTCCTCAAAAATCTCACATCAGAAGCGAAAAACGCCATTCATAAACAGGAATTTGATGCTCTGATCGCAACAGGTGGGGAGACGATGGACGCCATACTCAGCACACTTTCGATTAAGTCATTTCAACTTATAGGTGAATTTGAGGCAGGCTTTCCCTTCGCTAAAACATTAGATGAAACAGGCACGCCTTTAGCGTTAGCCATGAAAGCAGGTGGCTTTGGAGATCCTAACGTACTTTACCAAGCCGCTCATTCACTTCTCACCACTCACGACTGAGGTATTTCTATGCAAGATGTTAAAGCCCCCATTGCCATAACAATGGGAGACCCGGCCGGAATAGGGCCTGAAATCATCGCTAAAACACTCACTGCACCCACGTTTACGACTCAATGTGTGGTGATAGGTGATCCTCTTGTGATGCAAGGGGCAATCCAACAGGTATCGGTAAACTGGTCGATCCATGAGATAAAAAGCCCTGAAGAAGCAAATTTTAGCGCTAATACTATTAATCTGATCGCGAGCTCGCACTTCACCCAATTACCCAAGGTGGGTGAAATCAATGCAGATAATGGTAAAGCCGCTTTTGACGCCATAGTCACAGCAATTGAGTTAGCAAAAACGGATAAGGTATCAGCACTTGTCACCGCCCCTATTCATAAAGAATCCCTTAGTTTAGCGGGTATCAAATACCCAGGTCATACTGAAATCCTCGCCCATTATGGTGACTCTGACAAAGTCGCCATGATGCTTGCAAATCAAGAGTTACGCACCGTATTAGTCAGCATTCATTGCTCCATAAGAGAGGTGTTAGACAGGATTAATTTTGATGGACAAATACAAGCGATAGAACTTGCTCAACAGGGCGCTAAGGCCTTGGGGTTTCAGCAGCCCCGTATTGCCGTTGCAGGGCTCAACCCCCACGCGGGAGAAGGCGGTCTATTCGGTCGAGAAGAAATCGATATTATCCAACCAGCTATTAAAGCGTCTCAAGCAAAAGGGTATCTAGTTAGTGGTCCTTGGCCGGGGGACACGGTTTTCATGCAGGCAAGACAAGGAAAATTCGACATAGTTGTCGCGCAATATCATGACCAAGGTCTGATCCCAGTAAAATATATGGGCATAGAAGCTGGGGTTAATATCACTCTGGGACTAACCTTCATACGTACAAGCCCAGATCATGGCACGGCATTTGATATTGCAGGTAAAGGTATTGCAGATCACGCAAGTTTAGAAACAGCCATTAGCTACGCAACACAACTCATCAATTGTAAAAACCAAGGGGCCAATCATGTCTTATAATTTTATCTTTATGCTTACCCGTAATGACCGCACTGTGGCTGACGCCAAACAACACTTAAAAACTGTCCTTAACTCTGGAGTAAAACACATAGGGTTTAAAGATATTGGCCTGCCCATTAAAGACCTTAAAGAGCTCAATCTACTCATAAAAACTGGCGGTGCCACAAGCTATATTGAAGTTGTTTCTCTTGATACAGATAGCGAAATTGCATCCGCTAAAGCTGCTATCGAAATTGGGGTGGATTACCTTTTAGGGGGCACAAGAGTTGAGCATGTTCTACCTCTACTCAAAGATAGCAATATTCAATATTACCCTTTCCCAGGGCGAATTGAAGGCCACCCAAGTAATCTTATGGGTAGCATAGAAGACATAGTTAAAAGCGCTATTTCACTCACTCAACATGAGGGTGTACATGGGCTCGACTTATTAGCTTATCGTTCAAGTGAATCCGTACCGGAGCTCATGGCTGCGGTAACAAGTGCAATCAATAAACCTGTGATAGTAGCAGGGTCTATCGCAGGACCTGAACGAATAATTGCAGCCTATGAAGCAAATGCCGCAGGCTTTACCATAGGTACGGCTGCATTAGATGGCCTTTTTCCAGCCGCAAATACCGACCTTTCTAGCCAATTAGATGCCATTCAGACCTGTGTCACTAAGCTGGTTCTAGGCCATTAACTCAGTGATCTTTCAGACTTAGCCGATTCGAAAAAATTGGCTAAGTCAAAGTACTAAAAAATTGACTGTGTTTCAGCAGGAGCAGGCTTTAGCGGTCGCATTCGAATCGGGTGTGATAACACAATAGAAGTACGGGTTTCACCAAAGTGGTTAATCGAGCCAACAAAATCTTCAAGGTGTTGCAAATCCCGTGTTACTACTCTTAATAAATAAGAATCCTGCCCTGTTACATGCAAACATTCAATCACCTCTGGCATCTCATTTAACTCTTGCATCAATCGAGTTTTGTTAGGCTGTAATGTAGTCATGCCGATTATGGTCATCACCTTATAGCCGATGGCTTCAGGTAATATGGTGGCGCTATAACCACTAATAATGCCACTTTCTTCTAACCGCTTTAACCTTTCTGAGGTTGCAGGCAAAGACAAGCCAACTTCATTCGCAAGGGCTTTTAAGGATATGCGCCCATCATTTTGAACCGCCGTTAAAATTTTCCAAGATAAAGGATCTATTTTCATAATTTCGGTACTTTTGTTGTTTTACCTAAATAGTTTAGTTCAATTCAAATTTATTCAGAAACTTCATTATTTTGCCCCTTCTTCTCTTTTGTCAAAATATGCCTATTCATTTACTGACTTAAAGGAGAGGTCCGATGGACTTTTTATTATTGATGAAAGCCGCTGTTATTGGTTTATCCATTGCAGCTCCCGTTGGCCCTATTGGCTTATTATGCATGCAACGCACTCTAACCAGTGGTGCAAAAGTAGGCTTTGCTTCCGGCTTAGGTGCGGCATCTGCCGATGCGGTTTATGGGGCCATTGGGGCTTTTGGCCTCGCGGCGGTGACTCAAGCATTTACCTCCCTTTCAACCCCCTTGGCACTATTTGGTGGGCTCTTTTTAATTTGGTTAGGCCAAGGCTTACTGAGAGCCAAAGCACCAGACAGCTCAGCGAGTACAAGTAAAAAAACAGCAGGTATTTTCCGCGCTTTCTTTTCGACTCTTGCACTAACACTCGCGAGCCCCATGACAATACTGTCTTTTGTGGCTGTTTTCTCGGCTCTTGGCGGCAGTATCTCTCTGACATCAAGTTCAGCTGGCACCATGGTCACTGGGGTATTTTTAGGCTCTGCAACTTGGTGGCTGATGCTAGCAATTGGAGTCGCCATGGTACGCCATAAAATTAGCCCAGAATGGATGCTAAAAGTCAGTCAGATCGCGGGCGTTTTGTTGATTATTTTTGGAGGTTGGCAGCTACTGCAGCTCTTGTAAGGTACGAGAAGCCGTTCATTTGGCTCTATTCAAGACATTTATATTAAGCTGTCAAAGGTTAAGTGCGGTATTAAACCAAGATTAAATTAAGCTTATATTACCTTACTCTATGCTTAGATATAAAAAAAGCCCGAGTATAATACTCGGGCGAATGAGTCATTTCTTAAGTCCAATCGAGCTGATCAACAGGTCTCAAACACTTCTATTGATTTGGCCAATACAAGGTCAGCGGTTATCTCATTAAAAGTCAAAAAATGCTGACTTTCTAAATGCAATTCAAAGCTCTTTTTCCTTTCATAAACTTCATATAAAAAGAAGGTTACATCACTATTTTGTTGGGCCTGTTTTGAGACTTCAAATACATGGCATTCATCTTCATTTATTAAGCTGTTACTCGCTTGCTGTAATACTAAGGTTTGAAACCTGTCTTGATTAATCGCCTTAATCGTAAATTTAACAGTCACAACAAACATAGTTAACCTCTTCTCTCATTCTGTAGACTTCCGGCGGTACCATAGCCTTTTGAAAAACGTGCATGTACTTCTTGCATTTGCTCATCGGTAAGTAAAAAAGGGGATTGTCCCGATGCTAAAATTCTAAGGTAGATATCCGCAAGTGTCTCCACTTCTAGAGCAATGGCTAAGGCTTGTTTTAAACTAGTTCCACAGGCAATTTGTCCATGGTTAGCAAGTAGACACGCTTTTCTCCCTTCCAAGGCGATTAAAGCCGCACTGGATAATGATTGAGTCGCAAAGGTTTCGTATTCAGCACAACGAATCGTGTTTCCCCCTGCTAGGGCAATCATGTAATGAAACGGGGGGATCTCTTTTCTAAGACAAGCTAAAGTCGCAACTGATTTACCATGAGTATGCACGATAGCATTGAGATCATCCCGGGCATTGAGAATATCCAAATGAAAACGCCACTCACTTGATGGTTTACGGTTTATTTTGTCAGGGTGACTAGTTCCTTGTGTATCTACAAAGACAATATCCTCAGGATCAAGGTCTTCATAAACCACCCCAGAAGGAGTAATAAGAAAGCCACCTTCAACCCGAATACTGGCATTACCAGACGCTCCTTGATTTATGCCTAAATTATTCATTTTAAGCACGGATTCAATTAAGTTTTCTCGCTCTGAAAGCCATTTCATTTAACACCCCCTTTACAGGTCATATCAAAGGCATTTACAAAAAAAGCTTGAGAACCAAAATTACCTGACTTTAACGCAAGAGCGATGTTTTTCTCGCCTTCTAAAAAAGTCCATGGCACACCCGGCTCGATCTCATCGCCGATAACTAATGCTGGGGTTCCAAGAGCAGAGACAACAGCACCAGATGTTTCACCACCCGCCACAATAATATTGTTGACGCCATATTCAGAAACACTTTTGATTGCTAATTGAGCCATGCAGTCTTCTACTAGCTTTCCAGCCACTTCCACACCTAGCTCTGCTTGCACCTTGGCGATATTCTCGGGAGCATCACTGGCGTAAACTAAAATGGGATCTGCACCAGCGTTGTTTTGAATAAAACTCTCAAGCCGCTGCAGCTCTTCACCGCCATGGGACAAAGCAATAGCATCAATAGCAATACCTGAATATGAGGCTAAAAAGTACTCTATTTGCGAACGTGTGGCTGTTGAACAGCTACCAGCCAAGATTAAAGTATGCCCTTGAGAAAATTTAAGACCGTCTGTTTCAGGCTGAGCTTTCATCCACTTAAGTTTGCGGTATAAACTCGGCAGACCTTGCGCTAATGCCGCACCACCGGTTAATAACGTCATGTCCTTGGCAGCATGGGCAATAGTCACCAAATCTTCATCGACCAAAGCATCTACTACATAGATTCCCGTTTTTAAGCTTTCAAACTCTTTAGCTAATGCAGTCACACCAGACTGGACTTGTTGCCAACTGATCGGCTTTATGAAGTGTTTTGTTTGCCCTTCTAGCAAACGGATTAAATTTGAATCTGTCATAGGTGTCAGCGGATGATCTTTCATTGCAGATTCAGCAAGAGGCACCCCATGAACAAACAAGTTACTCGCATACAAGGTACGACCATTAATTGGATAACTGGGGCAAACAATAGTTTGATCCGTCTTTAATCGTGTTAACAGCGCATCTATGACAGGCCCTATATTCCCTTCTTTTGTCGAATCAAAAGTCGAGCAATACTTAAAGAAGACTTGCAGAACGCCTTGCTCCAATAACCAATTACACGCGGCAAGAGAGTCAGAAACAGCACTATTTACTGGCTGAGTTCTTGATTTGAGAGCAATAACAACAGCATCCACATTTTGAGGTACGACACCTTGTTCAGCTGGGTTACCATTAATTTGCAAAACCCGCATACCTTCTCGTTTTAATACCGATGCAATATCCGTTGCACCAGTGAAGTCATCAGCGATACAGCCTAACAATACACTCACTACACTCTCCTCTTATTTCGATTTCAATCGTTTAAAGCTATGAAAGAAAAGGTCTTTCAGTTTTTGATTTAAAGGGGTTTTACTGATAAGGATTAATGCGATGACAAGTAGTAAAAGAATGGAGACGGGACGTTCAATGAAAGGTAAAAGACTACCTTCTGAAACCATCAAGGCTCTTCTCAAATTTTCATCCGCCATAGGCCCTAAAATGACACCGATAACCAATGGCGAAATGGGGTACTGCATTTGAGCTAAGAAATAGGCAACTACACCAATCAGAACCATCATGTATAAGTTAAATACATTCAATCCCAGTGCATACGAACCCAGTACACACATCAAAGTAACAACCGGTAGAAAGATGGGGGCAGGTATGCTTAACACTTTTACCACTTGTTTGGCTAAAAACATGCCGTTAAACCACATAGCAACTGAACATAAAACCAAAATAGCCGTCACCTCGATTAGAAAACCAGGATCTTGAACCACTATCATAGGGCCTGGCGTAATGCCGTGTAGCATCAATGCACCTAATAACATAGCCGCAGGCGGGCTTCCTGGGATACCCAAGGTGAGTAAAGGTATTAACGCACCGCCAATACAAGCATTATTAGCGGTTTCAGATGCAATGATTCCCTCTGGCTCTCCAGTACCAAACGTTTCAGGGTGTTTGGAGGTGTTTTTTGCAGCACCATATGACACCCAACCCGCAATATCTTCACCAATACCAGGAACCGCACCAATCCCTATTCCTATCATGGATGAACGCGTAATGTTTTTGCGATTTTTAAAAAGTGTGGACCACTCAGGCATTATGCGTCCGAAGTCCTGCATAGCGCCTAAACTCTCTTTATTCCTTAAAGCATTGATAACTTGAGGAATACCAAATGCACCAATCAACACAGGCACAACTTCTAAACCTTGGTCTAGGTCTGGTAAATCAAATGTAAAACGTGGGAAGAATTGCAGAGGGTCTCGACCAATTGTCGCAATCGCTAAACCAATAAGACCCGCTATCCAGCCTTTTATAACTAAATCAGAACTGGTGAGAGTACCACTGATTAAAATGCCAAATAGAGCCAGTAAGAAGAACTCAAATGAGGTAAATTGTAACGCCATTTTGGCAACCCAAGGCGCAGCCATTACCAATACAATAATACCCATCAGAGTACCAATTAAAGAAGCTGTTGTGGTGAGGCCTAAAGCTCTTCCCCCTTGTCCTTTACACGCGAGTGGATATCCATCCAAGGCTGTAGCCGCAGCCGCAGCCGTGCCTGGAATATTAATTAATATTGAAGGGTAAGATCCGCCATAAATTGCACCTACATATAATCCAAGCAGAGCAATCAAGGCGGTATTAACATCCATTCCATAGGTTAAGGTTGTTAATAGTGCCACACCTAACGTTGCTGTTAATCCAGGTAAGGCACCAAAAATAATGCCGAAAAAAGACGCACCAATTAGAATTAAGATATTAATAGGAGACGATAGTAGAGAAGCCAGTGTGCTGCCAAAGACATAAAATGACGACAGAATATCCATTAATTCCCCCTCCACATATCTCTTACTAGATATTTAGCATCCACCATTTTTTCAATCACTATGCCTTCTGTTGGTAGCGGGACCAACATACCTAATCGAAAGATGGGGCAAACAACTAAAGTGACTATAAAAGCGGTTTTGACACTGGTTTTCCACTTAGTAAAGCAATCTAAATTAATAGACCATTTCCTAAAGATTCCAACCATTAAAAGAGCAAATAACAAAGCCCCCCAATCTAATAGGTTTCTACCTCCCTCACTTAAAGCACTAGTTTGATACAGCACCAACAAAATTAATGACACTGAAGTCCAAATGGTCAGCACCTTATGCTGTAAGGCAGGGCTATCTGAATAAAACGCCAGAATAAATAAAAATAAGAAAGTAAAAGAAGAAATCGCAAAGTCTATCAATGGAACCCAGCTAAAAACCATGCCAGAGATTAATGAAACCAGTAGTACAAAACGCCAGCGACTTGCTTGGCTAGTTCTAACAACAGGAATTTCCTTATGGGCCCTAACGAACGCTAATCCTTTAAATAATAAGGTCACGCCACAAATCAATAATATGCTCGCAATTAATATAGGAAACAAAGCTGGCGAAACATACCAAGCATTTTGAATTCCCGCATAACTGTCTGTAAGTGGAAACGAAGCACTTTCAAAAATCATTAACAGTGACACTATAATGATGACAATGGCTGCTTTGATATCAGCACGTCGTAACACTATAAGTTGTTCAGGTTGCATACATCCCCCAAAAGGGTAAATCTTTAATTAACAAAAAAGATGGCCTATAGACAGGCCACCTTTTCACAGAGTAATAACTAGTTCAATTGAAGCTCGGCTGGCTTTGGAATGCCCAAAACTTTTGGGCTGATTTTGGTTGCACCTAAATCTTGAAGAGTCCAAGAAAATAGTGACTCTAAAAAAGCAAACTCATTGCTGGCAGATTGACCTGACAATCCAGATAAAACATAGTAATTATCTTTCGCCCATGTACGCAGTTTTTCACTTGCTATGGCTTTTTGAAAAGCAATGGTTAGCTTATTTTTAACCGAGTCTGGTGCATCATTTTTTATCGCAAAACCAATGGCCTGCATGATAGGTAGATGCTTTTGCAGCTGTGGAAACGAGTCAAAAGCAGAAGGAATAGTATCTACACCTTCTAAGGTTTGAGCATTAGCAACTAACATAGCAAGCGGCTTTAACTGTCCACCTTTTATTAGCTGCTGTTGTTCTGCCAATGAAGTAATAACTAAATCAACTTCACCAGTAAGTACTGCTGTTTGTGCCGGTGCCGATCCAGGGTAAGGAATATAATTAAACTCAGCTTCGGTACCATTTGCGAGTGCCAACAAATTAAGGTGATGAATAGAACCCGCTCCACCTGCGCTTGCTTTTACTGATTTTGGGTTAGCTTTTACAGCATTAATGACATCTTCTAAGGTATTGAACTTTGAATTAGAAGAAACTGAAATGAGATCAGGCGAGCCACCTACGATAAAAGGATGCCATACATCCATTCGCTGTTTCCATCCCCCTTGGACAGCAGAAGAAACAACTGATTCGGATAATCCAACCAAGGTATAACCATCCGGTTTTAATTTGTGTACGTAGCTCATCCCTAAAGAACCAGCCACACCACCAGGTCGATTCGTCACGTTAATATTGACATCAAGATGAGGCGACATTTCAGACGTTATCATTCTATTAATGACATCTGTACCACCGCCAGCAGACCAAACAACGACATTGGTAATATCTCTTTCAGGATAGCGATCCTTTGCTGTCACGTTTGCACAAACACATGTAATTAAAACGCTAGAAACTAACGTAGCAATAGCCTTCTTCATTTCGTCACTCCAAAATTTTGTTTTTATTTTCACTCTTGAGACATCTACTCTATCGAATAGATTTATTAATGTATACGTTAATAAATTAATTATTGCAATAAAATATAAACCTAGCTATTGTAAAAAACATCCATAAAGACCTAGCTAAGGATGACTTATGTATAGCTTAGATAGTATCAGCAGCATTGGCTCACAATTGCAGCGACCCGAATGTGTATTAACAACATCAAATGAGCGGATTTATTGTTCAAATTGGGATGGCGGTGTGACTGTCATTGAAAGTGATGGCCAGCAATTTTCAATCTTAGCGAACAACTTAGACTTTAGACTTAAGCCCAATGGTATTTGTTTATTAGAAGATGGCAGCTTTTTAATCGCCCACTTAGGAGAAGAAGAAGGTGGCGTTTATCAATTGTTTCCAGATGGCTCAGCTCAAGCATTTTTAACTCATCTAGATAATAAAAGAATTCCTCCAACCAACTTTGTGCATTTGGATTATCAAGGCAGAATTTGGATAACAGTCAGTACCAAAACCATTCCTCGTGCAGCGGCTTATCGCTCCGATGTCCAAGACGGTTTTATCATTCTTTATGACAAAGGTGAGGCACGTATTGTTGCTGACAATCTTGGTTACACCAACGAATGCCTCGTAAGTGAAGATGGCAGTTTCTTATATGTTAACGAGACTTTTTCCCGTCGTTTGAGCCGTTTCGATATTAGTGAAAAAGGGGACTTAACCAATAAGGTCACCCTAACTCACTTTGATAAGGGCGTCTTTCCAGATGGTTTAGTTAAAGATGACACAGGCTATTTTTGGGTTACTAGCATAGTGAGTAACCAGATTATCCGCGTAGCACCTGACGGTAAAGAGCAAGCTACACAGTTAATTGATGTAGATGAAAATCATTTGGATTGGGTTGAAACTGCTTTTTTATCTCATTCAATGGGTCGACCTCATTTAGATCAAGTGAAAAGTCAAAAGTTGAAAAATATTTCTAGTTTAGCTTTTGGTGGTCCAGATCGAAATACGATCTTTTTAGGCTGTTTATTAGGTCATCAAATTTCAAAGTTCAAGCAAAACCATACAGGTCTCGCACCTAGTCATTGGCTCTTTAATGGGCCAAATAAAACCTTAGTTCAATCGGAGAATAAAAAATGAAAGAGTCTCATAAGACATTTGATATCGCAGTTTTTGCAGGTGATGGTATTGGGCCAGAAATTACACCGCCTTGTTTAGAAATACTAAAGCTTGCCTGCCAAAAAACAGGTGATGTTGAACTTAATTTTATTGATGTTCCTGCAGGCGCAGCATTATATCGAGACACAGGTACCTCTTTTCCCGATGAATCTAAGCGTATTGCCAAAGACGCTGATGCCATATTGTTATCCTGCATGGGATTACCTTCTGTTCGTTATGAAGATGGTACCGAAGTATCTCCTCAAATCGACCTTCGTATGGAACTAGGTTTGTATGCTGGAGTAAGGCCTGTTCGATTAGTGCCAGGTTTAGACCTACCCTTAGCAAGTGAAAAAGCAAAAGATATTGATCTTGTTTTAATTCGTGAATCAACTGAAGGTTTATTTGCTTCTCACGGTAAAGGCTCTGTTGAAAACGACGCAATTGCAAAAGATACCATGGTAATTACTCGTTCAGTATCAGAACGATTATTTGATTTTGCTTTTAAATTAGCCTCTCACCGTAAAGAAAATGGTAGCGAAGGCAAAGTAACCTGTGTGGATAAAGCTAACGTTTTTCAGTCATTTGCTTTCTTTCGTAAGGTCTTCGATGAGCAGTCAAAACTAGCGCCATCTATCATTGCAGATCATAGTTATGTCGATGCAATGGCATTAAACCTTGTCAGACATCCTTGGCATTTTGACGTATTAGTCACAGAAAACATGTTCGGTGACATTCTCTCTGACTTAGGAGCGGCGTTAATGGGTGGTATGGGGATGGCTCCATCAGCAGATATAGGTGATGATCATGCTGTTTTCCAACCTTGTCATGGTAGTGCGCCAGATATTGTTGGTGAAGGAAAAGCTAACCCTACTGCTATGTTTTTATCTGCTGCCATGATGTTAGATTGGTTAGGGCAGAATCACCAGATGGCCAGTTTATCCCTAGCAGCCAATCTCATTCGAGATGCTGTAGATAACGCCTTTGCCGACGGTCAGCTTACCCCTTTTGAGCTTGGTGGAACAGCAGGGACAGAAGCTATTACCTCAGCTGTTATTAATCAACTTAAAAATTAATTAGCAGGAATTATTGTGCCAAAAACACTTCGAGTAGCGACAGTAGGAACCGGTTATTTTAGCCAGTTTCATTATGATGCTTGGGCTCGAATTGAAGAAGCAGAATTAGTGGCGTTATGTAGTCGTAACGCCACAACCGCTTCTGATATTGCCCTTAAATACAATATCAAATCAACCTATACCAACTTCATCAGCATGTTGGATGAAGCTAAACCAGATCTAGTTGATATTATTACACCACCAGAAACCCATGTTGAATTTGTAAAAGCGGCGGTAGAACGTGGCATACCTTGTATTTGCCAAAAGCCTTTTACACCTTCTTTAAAAGAAGCCGAAGCGTTAGCCCATCTTATTAAGCAGCATAATGGCAAAGTTATCATTCATGAAAACTTTCGTTTTCAGCCTTGGTATCAAGAAATCAAAACGTTATTAGACAACAACCGTTTAGGCAAAGTTTACAATGTGACCTTTAGACTGAGACCTGGTGATGGCCAAGGTAAAAACGCTTATCTAGTAAGACAGCCTTATTTTAGAGAAATGAAACGCTTTTTGATTCATGAAACAGGAATTCATTGGATTGACGTTTTTCGTTATCTATTAGGTGAAGTTGAGTCCATTTATGCTGATTTACAACAATTAAATCCTAATATTAAAGGTGAGGATGCAGGCATTGTCCTATTCCAATTCGATCATGATATTAGAGCCGTATTTGATGGAAACCGATTAGCTGACCATAGCGCCCAAAATACACGATTAACCATGGGGGAAATGCAAATAGAAGGCAGTAACGCTTCTCTAATATTAAATGGGGATGGTAAAATTAACACTCGTTTACATGGAGAGGCCAATTGGCAGCCACATGAGTACAAGTTTTCGACGGACAATTTTGGCGGCGATTGTGTATTTAATTTACAGCAACATGTTGTCAATCATATTTTGTATCAAACAGAATTAGCCAACCCTGTTGAAAGTTACATGAATAACCTAACTGTTGAAGACTTGATATATCAATCTGCCGAGTCGAATACACAAAGAAAATTCAAGAAATAGACTCAATAAAGTATATAGAATGAATAAAAAACAAACCAAGCCAAAAGAACCATTAGCTAATAAAGCCTATCGAGAACTTAAAAGAAAAATTCTCGATAACGAACTTCATACAGGCAGTCATATGACTGAGCAAGAAGTTTCGACACTATTGGAAATGAGCAGAACACCGACAAGAGAAGCCATGCTGCAATTGGCACGTGAAGGGTTAATTGAACTTAAGCCACGACATGGTATGAGAGTAAAACCTGTTTCGATTGAAGACATGAAAGAAATTTATGAGATTTTAACGGGTTTAGAGTCCACAGCTGCGGCGTTATGTGCAACTAATGGTCTCAATAATGATCAGCTTTCGCTTATGCGTGAATCCGTAACTGCAATGGATGAAGCATTACAACAAGATGATTTAATTCAGTGGGCTGCTGCTGATGAACGTTTCCATCGTTATCTAGTTGAGTTTTCCGATAATCAGCGTTTACAAAAATTGGTTAGCAACTTTATTGAGCAATCTCACAGAGTAAGAATGCTAACCTTGAAAATGCGACCTAAACCAAATAGTTCAAATAAAGACCATTTGGATGTTATTAATGCGATTGAATCCAATAACGCTGAAACAGCTCGCTTAATTCATCACCAGCACAGGGAAAAAAGCGGTCGAATGTTAATTTCTCTCTTGGAGAATTTTGGTTTAAACCACATGTAAAAAAGTTGATGACCTTACTTTAAGGCCATTATTTATATATGGCCTAAGTGAGCATCAAGGGTTTAATCTTTCCAGAATCCAGCCAGCTTGATCTTTACGGTAAAGAATCCTGTCGTTTATACCATCTTTTCCTGTTTGCCAAAATTCAACGCTTTCAGGTTTTATCATATAACCACCCCAAAATGCGGGCATACCCAATTTTCCATTTTTAGCATTGTCGCGAATCTCATTTAATTTTGCCTCAATCAACCCACGAGAGGTGACCGGCGAATTTTGATCCGATAACCAAGCACTCGTTTGACTCATATCAGAACGACTTAAAAAGGCCTTAAGTACCTTATTCTTTGCAATCTTTTCAGCACACCCTCTTATTACAACCTGCCGCTCCAACATATGCCATGGAAACAAAACGCTCACTTGTGAGTGCCGCTTTATATGCTCAGCTTTATTGCTACTTAGACTTGTAAAAAATACTAAACCATCCGCACTAATCTCTCTTAACATCACCATTCTTTGAGTTGGAGAACCAGAAAAATCAGTGGTTGCTAGGCTCATAGCTCCTGGGTAACGAATGCCTGCTTGATTGGCGCACTCTAGCCACTTACTTAGCTGTATCAGTGGATCTGAATCTAGATTCTTAATATCAAGACCTTGATCCAAAATTGCTTGTCGATGCTTATTTTTCATTACTTTTTCCTTGCAGGCCAATATTCGAAGCATTCACGTATTGATCACTTACCTTTACAACATAATTAAGTCTATTTTCATCACTCTTGGAAGTGGAGTTAAGAGCCAGTTTAAGCAATATAATTTAAAAACGAAATAAAAATTAGACAAATCATCTAAATATAGATAATCTGTACAAATCTAATTTATCTATTGATTAATTTATTGGAAGCTAAGATGTCTGATTCTCTTCAAAATTACAGAGTGTTATGTAAAGCCATTTCACTCTTATTGCCCAATCAACTTGAGGTCGTCATACACGATTTAGACTCAGGCAAAATTGCTCATATCGAGAACCCTTATTCCAACCGAACAATAGGTGATGACTCACTGATTGATGAAGATGAGCTCACCACTGAAATTGATAACAAAGCCATTATTGGCCCTTATTCGAAATCCACCCCAGAAGGTGAAAGCACAAAATCGATTACAAGCGTATTAAGAGATGATGAAGGCGTCGCAACCCACCTACTTTGCATCAATATGAAAACCGGTTTGTTAGCACAATCTGCCAAGCTACTGGCGTCATTAATCGATATTGAATCAGAGCAACAAAGCCCTGCCCTTATGGGCTCAGATTGGCGCGAAAATACAAACCAAATCATAGCTAAAACCTTGGCCGAACTTGGGATGGCAATGCATGCAACAAGCAAAGCAGACAAGCTCAAGATAGTGGCGGCCCTAGAAGCCAATCAGATTTTTCAAGTAAGAGGTTCTAGCGACTATGTTGCCAAGGCTTTTGGCATCTCAAGAGCCAGTTTATACACCCTGTTACGAGATGTTCGACAGCACTGATCGTTCAATTAATGCAACAAATACGCTATTCAACATTTAGCTTAAACGGAGAGTTTGATAATGATGACGTCCCCAAAACCTATGCGTGATTTTTCTTTAGAAGTCTTTTTTTCCAAGTGGGAATTTAAAGCCAAACACCATATGACAGCCTCAGATTTAGAAACCCTGACATTGAGCCAACTATTGGCCATGGCAAGTGAGGAAGACAGAGAAAAGTACGACAACCTCACATTAGGTTATACGGAAACCTGGGGCGCGCCTGAATTACGCGAACTCATCGCGGGCACTTATCAAACCATGCAAAAAGACAATATTCTTTGCCTAGCAGGTGCAGGCGAAGGCATTTATGCCCTAGCAAGATGCTTACTTACAGAAAAAGACCACGTCATAGTGCCTACTCCAAATTACCAAAGCGCTGAGACTATCCCTTTAGCCATTTGCGATGTAACAGGTGTCCCTCTCATCGAAGATAAAACAGGCCAGAGCAAAGGCGGTTGGAAACTGGATATTGCAGGAATTAAAGCCGCTATACGCCCTAATACCAAGCTACTATCAATCAACTTTCCCCATAACCCCACAGGCTATGTGCTGAGCGCAACAGAGCTCGAAGACGTCATCACTTTATGCCGAGAAAATGATATCTACCTTTTCAGTGATGAAGTTTACCGTGGGGTCGAGCTCAATTCAGATGATCAAATGCCACAAATAGCCGATCTCTATGAAAAAGGTATTTCCCTTAATGTCATGTCTAAAGCCTATGGATTACCCGGCCTTAGAATTGGCTGGATCGCCTCACAAGATAAAGAAGTACTTTTAAAAGTAGAGCGTTATAAGCATTTCTTGTCTATTTGTAACTCAGCGCCTTCTGAGCAATTGGCCATCATTGCCTTAAAAAACAAAGACGCGATTTTAGCTCGCAACCTTAACTTGATGCAGCGTAATGTAGCAGAGCTAGAACAACTTTTTGCGGACTACCCTGGCATCATTGATTGGCAGCGTCCTTTAGGTGGTTGTGTGGCCTTCCCTCGTTATATTGGCCCTGGCAATGTGGAAGACTTTTGCAAATCACTCCTTGAAGAAAGCGGTATCTTACTATTGCCCGCCTCAATTTATGCCTCTGACTTGAATGAGGTATCTAAAGACAGATTCCGACTTGGTTTTGGTAGAGACAAGGTATTCACTGAAGGCCTCAAAGCCATGCGCCAGCACTTTGAAGCTAACTTCTCCAACCTGTAGCCCTCAACCTGTAACCCAGAGATTCAGGATTATAAGGAGACTAAGATGCACGTTATTCCGTTAGCAGATATTCGCCCAGCTTTATCTTTTACAGCAGCAATAGATGCCGTAAAAGAGATCTTTATTGATTATTCAAAGGGCTTAATTGAGCAGCCTGAGCCAATGCAGATTCTATTTAAAGAGTCCAATGGTGCTTTTTTTGGTGACTGCCATGTTAAGGCGGCTCAACATACTCAGCAGCCTTATTTTGTCATCAAGGTGGCCTCTGGTTTTTATCAGAATACGGCAAAAGGCCTTCCGGCTAACAATGGCTTAGTGCTTGTGATGTCTGCACAAACAGGCGTCCCCGTAGCATTACTCCAAGATGAAGGCTGGCTAACTCAGGTTCGTACAGCGGCAGCAGGTGCCTTAGCGGCTTCTTTAAAGCCTGTATCCAAGGATGCTTGTTTAGGCTTAGTCGGCGCAGGCACCCAAGCTTATCTACAAGCCCAAATGATTAGCCAAAAGCTAGGCATCAAAAAAGTGGCTATCTATGCTCGAAAGCTAGAAGAAAGCCAATCCTTCAAACAAAGGCTCGAAGCAGAGTCAGGGATCACAGTCGAAGTTATGCAAAGTGTACGAGAGGTGTGTCACACAAGCCAAATACTGGTCACTGCCACACCTTCAAGTACTGCACTGGTTCAAGCAGAAGACCTTCCTAAAGAACTTCATATTGTGGCGGTTGGGGCTGATAGCCCGGGGAAATCTGAAATCGCGCCAGATGTACTGGCTAACGCCGATATTCTGGTCACAGATAACCATGAACAATGCCTACACCATGGGGATTTTGGGAATGCGGTACGCGCTGACGCAATTGCTGAAGACAGTGATATTGAGCTAGGGCATTTACTTGCAGGCAAGAGGGACGATATCGACTTTGCTAAGGTCAATATCAGTGTCGTAGACCTCACAGGCATTGGCGCTCAAGATCTTGCGGTAGCAAGCGTGGCCGTTAATAAACTCGCTTTATAATTTTTTGCCGCTTAGCAAACAAAAAACCAACGAGATTAAGCTAGGTTATTGATGGTTTCAGCCATTTTAACCAAGCTCTTTTGGTTCATCTTTTTCAGACAAGGCAAATAAACTAAATCCGCTAATTTACCTGCGGTATTTGCCTTTTCTGCATCCTGATGAATTAACAGTAAGTTAGTACGATCAAACGCATCAAAGCCTTGCAGCCTCAAAGCACTCATTAAGGCTGCGCTATTCTGGCTTCTCACTGCGAACAACCAGAAATGCGTACTCTCATCCTTCGTATACTCTTGATGCACATAGCTTTTATTCACAAAGCTAATATGAGAATCCAATAACTTAATAAGACTCTCATACTTGTTCTCACCTTGTAATTCTACAGGCTGTTCTTTTTCGATCAGCATGCGCTTCAAGCTTGAACAAGGCTGAAACCGAACAGACTCAATGTCAAATGGCCCTGAGTTTGTTTGCGATAATCTGTTTACTACAGAAGTGAGCTTATCCCCCAATAAACGAGAGATAAGTGAATAGACTTGTTTATGCAAAAGTAGATGAAATAGATAGAACTTTATCACCTTGGAAACATAGGTTAATTCAGCTTGTTTAGGGTAAGAAAGCAAGGTTTGCTGCATTCGTTTTAACAAAGCTTTGTCTTTCAAATAGACGATACCACCACCCACAAGGCTAGCCGTTTTTAGTGGTCCAAAACTGTAAAACGCCGCATCACAATAGGAAGAATGCCGTTTTAAGTTCCCTTGGTAAGCTTGAGATAAATCTTCCACCACAAACACACCTTTGGCCTGAAACTTTTGAATCAGAGCATCAATATTTTTATAACCACCAAAAAGCTGTGCTATCACGACCAGTTTAGTATTTTCATCCAAATACTCATCAATATCAGCGTCAATATCCAAGTCGTCATCCAGTGAAATCAATTGAATACTTTTGTGGTTTGCTTCAACCACATCCACCATGCCTTTAATATTCACTTCAGACATAAGTATCTTGTGCTCAGAGGTTAACCCAAGACTATTAATCAAAAGATCAAAGCCCGATCGCACAGAAAAGCAGGCTAAATAGCCTTCTTGATCGAATCCAGCCCCCTCTTTATCTTTATTAAAGAGGATATTTTTAAATATTTTAGCGAAGGGAATATCGAGCGTTTTCCTTGGGTACATAGCTGTATTTTTCCATCATGTCAGCGATTAGGCGGTAAGCTGAAAAACTCATCTTAGCGCTAACCTACCCCTGCCCTATCACTTTCGCAAGTTTCTGCTCCATTTTACGGTAGGCGAGAGACTCCATAAGATGCCGACGCTCTACCAGATCAGCTTGGCTTAAATCAGAGAGAGTAAGCGCTACTTTTAGCACTCTATGATAGGCCCTTGCGGATAGGCCTAACTTGTCTAACGCCCCTTGCATAAAAGCTTTATCACTTTCATTTAAGGCACAAATTGCTTCTAATTCACGGCCATTTAGCTGAGCATTTAAGCAGCCTTGGCGTGCTCTTTGTCTTGTAACAGCCTGCTCGACCCGCTCTCGTATAGAAGCACTGCTTTCCCCCGTTTCGCCAGCGTTTACCAAGACATTGGAAGGCAAAGGTGGCACCTCTACATGGAGATCGATCCGATCTAAGAATGGCGCTGAGAGTTTACGCAAATACCCTTGGCTGGCCCTTGAACCATAATAATCATCCCCTTGATAAGCTTCATTGCTCGCATTCATAGCGGCGACCAATTGAAAGCGAGCGGGATAGCAAACTTGCCCTCGTGCCCGGGACAAATGAATTTCACCGTTCTCTAAAGGTTCTCGAAGCACTTCTAACACTTTACGGTCGAACTCAGGCAACTCATCCAAGAATAAAACGCCACAATGAGCCAAAGAGATTTCACCTGGCTTAGGGACAGATGTAAGAAACATTAATAAGTGATAATATTTATTATAATTCTAGAGGTAATTGATAATGAGTAATATAACCAATCTCTCATCCGTTAGAAAAATTGGTATTACAAACCGGAGTGTATCCGGCGTTGTACCCAAAATCGGCTCATATGAATCCTCTCTAGAGCGCGACTTTATGGAGCTGTGGCGATTCGACGACTCTGTCAAAAGCATAACCCCACAGCCTCTAACCATTCGCTATTCTGACAAATACAATATTGCGCGAAGCTATACTCCCGATGGCCTTCTAATATTTCAAGATTATTTGGAACACAAACCTGTTCTATATGAAATTAAATACAGGGCTGACTTTAGAGATAGCTGGAAAAGTCTACTACCCAAATTCAGAGCAGCTAAAACTATGGCACTAGCGAGAGGTTGGGAATTTAAGGTTTTCACTGAGGTCGAGGTGCGAACCCCTTATTTAGATAATATAAAGTTTTTGTGGCGATATAAAGACCTTAACGTCGAATCTGAGATGGCATTACACATTCTGACTGTTCTCAGTGATCTTCAGGAAGCGGACCCAGATTTACTTATTGCAGCCTTATGCAACACCCCAAGGAATAAAGCCACAATGATTCCTATAGTTTGGTACTTAATCGCCAACTTTAGGATTGGCTGCGATCTCAATGTTCCGCTCACAATGCATAGTAAAATTTGGACACAGGAGGAAATATGATATCTATAGTCCCTGGTAAGCTTGTGTACTGGAGAGGAGATGGTGCAATCGTCATTGAAATTAAGAGCTTTTCCCGCCTCTTAATTCGACTAATCGAATCAGGAAAAACTGAACAGGTGGACGTTCAAGATATTGCTTTAAAGGTTTCTTCAGAATCACCAGCACATACCCATTTGTTGGCAAAAGACAAAGAGTGGGAGCTAGCAGTTGAGCGTTATGAAATCATTAAACCTTTACTTTTATTGAAAAAGCGTACAGCAGAGAGTGTACAAACAGTCGCTAGAAAGAGTAACAAGGGTGTTGCAACGATATACCGTTGGCTTAAAACCTATGAAGAAACTGGCTTAGTCTCTTCCTTATTAAGACAAAAGCGATCTGATAGTGGTACGTTAAAACTTGATCCTGAGGTCAATGAGCTCATTGATTCGTATATTCAGAATCACTATCTCAAACAAGAGCGGAAATCGATTACTAAAGTATTCACTTTATTAAAAAGTGAGTGCCAGAAGCTTGAGCTTCCTGTTCCTCATAAAAATACTGTCTATGCCCGTATCAAACAGCTAGACAGGAAAAACACTTTCAAATCTCGATTAGGTGCAAAAGCAGCCAAACAGAAATATGATCCGAAGACGGGGTCCTTCCCTGGAGCAGATTACCCTAACTCAGTCGTCCAAGTGGATCATACGCCCGTTGATATAATCGTAGTTGATGAGCAACACAGACATCCAATTGGGCGCCCATTTCTTACAATTTGTTTAGATGTCGCGACGAAAATGATAAGTGGCTTCAAGATGACACTTGACCCTCCAGGCTCGTCTTCAGCAGGCCTTTGTCTATCTCAAGCAATTCTTCCGAAAGAAAATTGGCTAGCCAAACGCGATATAGATGCAGAATGGCCTATCTTCGGAAAGATGCAAAAAATTCATGTCGATAACGCAAAAGAGTTTCGTGGTGATATGTTGAAACGTGCCTGCCAACAACATGGAATTATTCTAGAATTTCGTCCCCGCGGACAACCTAACTATGGGCCTCATGTAGAAAGAGCATTTCGGACATTCATGCAAGAAGTACAAGACTTGCCTGGAACGACGTTCTCCAATGTACAAATGAAATTAGATTACGACTCTGAAGGTAAAGCCTGTATGACCTTATCAGAACTTGACCTCTGGTTTTCAGTCTTCGTTGTATACTGCTACCACCATCGTCCCCACCGTGGAATTAGCAACATACCTCCCATAAAACTATACTCAGAAGCAATTTTCGGTAGCAAAGATAAACCAGGAATTGGTTTACCGTTTCCAATTGAAGACGAAGAAACATTACGCTTAGATTTTACTCCTTATATCAAACGCTCTATCCAACCACATGGTGTAGAAGCCGATTATATTTTTTACTACTCAGATGCTTTAAGAAAATGGATTGGAACTCCCGACGAAGATACCCCAAATAAATCCAAGAAGTTTATTTTCGCTCGTGACCCTAGAGATATTAGTCACATATATTTTCTCGATCCTGACTCAAAAAGATATGTTCCAATTCCATATCTTAATTCCTCACACCCTTCAATCAGTCTCTGGGAACTCAAAGCAGCTAAAAAGTTAGTAGTAGACAATGAAGCATATGCAATCGACGAAGAAACTATATTTCGAGGAATCGAAAAGCTTCGAAAGATTGAAGAAGAGGCGATTGAAAAAACTCGTCTAGCTAAACAACAGCGTGCGACGGAGAAAAGAAAACGCCGCCAAGCAGAAAGGCGTAGAAACTGGCAAGTCGAACACAACGTGAAACCTTCTATAGAAATTAATGATGAACTCACTCCAGAAGAAGATGAAATCCTACCATTTACTGATATTGAATTATACTAAGGTGAGCTATGTCTAATTACCCTCATTTACACTCATCCTGCAAGCAAAAAGTTCTTCTCTCGATTGAAGAAAGAATACAAGAAATATCCTCACCTAGGTGGATCGGATATCCAAAAGCACGCGAGATACTTCAACATTTTGAAGACATCTACCGACATCCACGAGTAGCAAGGATGCCAAATTTGATGTTGATAGGCAGGACTAATAATGGAAAAACAGATCTTGTAAATAAGTTTTGTCAATCTCACTTGCCAGACAATGAGTCAGATTATGGTCGCATTATAATTCCTGTAATGTATGTTCAATCTCCACCGTCGCCCAATGAGTCAGACCTATATGCATCGATCCTATCATCACTCTATGAGAGGGTACCTGCAGCCTCTGTGTCAGCTAAAAGAACGCGAACAGTTCAAGTTTTGAAGGATATAGGTCTTAAAGTTCTCTGTATTGACGAACTGCACAACTCTCTTGCTGGCTCCACCTTAAAGCGACAGCAATTCTTGAATGCACTAAAATATCTTGGAAATGAACTACGCATTTCTATAATTGCCTGTGGTACGGAAGATTTACTAAGAGCAACAAGTACAGACCCACAAATTCAAAACCGCTTTCAACCAATCTTTCTTCCAAAATGGAAACTAGATAAAGGCTTTAGGCAACTATTAAGAACTTTCGAATCAATTACCCCCCTAAAAGAAGAATCAAATCTACATAGTGGTTTGTTGAGTAAAAAGATCTATGCCTTTTCAGAAGGGAGTATCGGAGAGCTATCCATGCTTCTCAATAAAGCTGCTACATTCGCTCTAAAAAATGGAGAGGAGAAAATTACCCCAGAAACCATTTCTAACTGCGGTTTTACTCCGCCATCAGACCGAGTTAGGGATACGGGAATAGCTCTTTAGTTATGCTTCTACCGCTTCATCCAAAACCATTCAAGGATGAGCTTCTATCTTCATGGGCTACAAGGTTAGCTATCGAGAACGGTATGTATTCTCATGCCTTATACAAAGGGGTCTTAAACTTAGATTCCTCAATCTTTACTAGAGACATTGATCGACTATATATCCCTGAATTAATTAATAAGCTTGAGGTAAAGACCAAACAAAATGCTGAGCAAATTAAGAACCTAATGCTTACGAGCTTTGAAGGTCAACTATTCGAAAAAATAAATTCAAACGGGTTCACTAAATGGATACTACCTCTTGGAATTTACCATAGAACACGAAAAAAGCATGGAATTCAGTATTGCCCTCAATGCTTAAAGGATTCTTCGACAGCTTACTTCAGAAAACACTGGCGCCTCTCTTTCTGCTTATTTTGTGAAAAGCATCAGTGTTTACTAAGGGACAAGTGCCCTCACTGTAATAACGTTATCGATTATCAACGCAGAGGCATAGGTAGCCAACAATACGAAACACCAGCAACAGACCTGTCCCTATGCTCCTTTTGTGAGCGGCCCTTATGGCAGGGGAATAATCGCAAAATATCATCAGAGTTGGAGCCTTATATCGGATTGTGCCTTCACTTTACTAAACAATTTACAAAAGGAGAGCCTTGCTTTCCTTCTCTAAACCAACCTCTAGCTTTGCAAGAGTTCAATGGTTTATGGGAATTAATAGCCGGCCTAATGAAAAGGCGCTATTTTGAGGGTGGTATAAAGACAAAAATAAAGGAGATCCTCAATATTGACATTGCCAGCAGTATAGATCAGAAATCTCACCCTAGTTTTGAACTACGCTCTAGTGAAGAAAGACTAAAAATCCTAATTACTGTATTGTGGCTTCTAGATGATTGGCCAAATCGTTTAATTACACTATCTGAAGGAACAATTTTTTCCAAATCCGCATACTCTGACTTTGACAGGCCTTTATGCTATTGGCTGAGACAAGTTATTTTTTCAGATTTAGATAAAAGCATTTATACAGCAAATATAGAAGAACTGAATAGTATTGTTAAATACCTCAAGAAACATAGAATCCCTACAACCGATAGAACAGTTAGTCTATATGCAAACATGTATGTTGGCACACTCAGAAAGAAAGTTGGTTTTGTAGCAAATTTATCTAACCCAACGTTTCCCAAAAAAACCTAAATAACCCAAACGACTTGACGCGGCTTTAGCGCTGTTTTTCTAGTTTTATAGATTCAATGCTATCTCCTATATCATCACAGGTAATGAAGATAAGAATTCAAAGCCAGATTTTACCTCAATAGCATTAATGGATTCAAAGCAGCTATTTGTTTGGTTGAATTGCTTTTAATACTTTATGAGGAGTAAGAAAAGAAATCGCACCTTCTTGCCAGAAGGTATAATCCCCTCTCTGAAGACTTCAAAGTGTAGTTGTAAGCGATTGCATATCCTTGCCTACATTGCACAAAACCGGAATGTTGCGCTACTCCCAATGACAAGATAAGTATTCACAAGCTTCTGGAGCATAACTAATTAGATAAAATCAAACAAATTAGCGCCTTCATTATATAAATCGATAGTAAACACCTACGGAAAATAAAGTTTAATCCTTGACTTCAATAGGGTAAGACTCTTTTTAGAAAACACTTGATTACTACTGTTCGAATGTTTTAAGCGATATAACTCTAAAGCTCGCTTAGTTTTTTCTCCAGCAATGCCATCAATCACACCAATATCGTATCCTAACAAGTCAAGGTAAGTTTGGAGTTGAATAATATCTGTTGTAGTGAGATCTGAACTAATTTGAATAGTGGCTTTCTTAGAAAGAGAATTAACCTTGTTGCTTGATGTTCTAATTATATCCTTCTTTATAGGTTTAGTAGCATTAATACCACTTTTGCTAGAAGAGTTTCTTGAGGCACTATAGCCAGAGGAGCGATGACAATGATAACCACCTGTTTTTCGTTCATTATGGCAGCCTGAGGAGTTTAAACGGCCACCGTGTGCGCTAACTGTACTAGACGTAAAAGCCATCAAAGAAAATAAAACGAGAGCAAATGAAAAACCTTTCATAGAAATCCTTTCTAAATATTATATTTACGTCATGTTTTTAAACCACTGTGATTTACAATACTTGAAAACAGCTAAATAACAAAATCCTTTATAGTAATCATTTCAAGAGAATAAGCAGAGATCAAAGTTGATACCTTGCAAATAGGTTACAGCATTAATCTACTGCACATAAGAGATAGCAATCATGGAATAAGTGAAATTTAGTCTAGAGGCTTATGTTAGCCTCTAGACAGACTATTGTTGTTTTTAAACAAAAGTACATTAATAGTTCAAAGACGCTCCAAACATTAAAGTATTACCTAACTATTTAATTAACTCAGCCTAAAAAGAAAAGATGCTGAAACGCCTTTTTTAATCTATATGACCGCTAAGTATTTATTCACCTCACTTAGAACACCTTTACTAAGGACCTCAGCCCATTTGGCCAATTTTTCTTCAGATAGCAAATCTGTATCAGAGATAAATTCAGGATGACTAAAACCTACATGAGAATATTCTGAGAAATACTGCGCAGATCTTGCTCGAGCTTTTTCACTCCTCCATCCATGAGACATTTTTGGCCATCGATTTTTAACCGCTGTCATTTCCAAAAAGATCTTAAAATCTGATTCAGACATATATTCGAAGTTGTTTCTGATAATTCCTAAAGTACTTCGTCCAAGTTCAGATTTTTTCAGTTCCATTTCAGCCAAATAAATAAATCTATCTGGCGCAATACAGATTTCTAACCACACAATTTGTCGAAGACGTCTAGAACCATTATCTTCTATGGTTCGCCAAGAGTGCCTTCTAGATCGAGATGGCAAAAATGTAGTCACTATCTCTCCATATTGCTCCAAAACAGACTCGCAGCCTCGGGACGCAACCTCCCAGCCCTTGGCACTATTATATACCCTCATGTAAGGGATCAGACGAACAAAATCAGTGATCAGACGATCAATTTCGTACACATGAGAATCGAAATCTTTTTTATGAAGAGTATTTTCGTTGGTATCTGTTTCAACAACATCTTCATAAGAATAGCAAATGGATTCTCCTTCTGCCCCTTGACCATAAACAGGATCATTAACCTCTCCTGTCGCAGTATGAATAAAGTCCACATCATTCATAGCAGTAAAGCGATTACTTGAATTCAGAACCGCAACTCCACCCACAAATACATTAGGATCTTCATCGGTTTCAGGCAATGCACTTTCCCCGTCAAATGGACTGTCAATAAAGTCATCCGAATCACCTATTTCAGGAGACCAAGGTTGAGCTTCATCCAAGCTTCTATCACTAGATATTTTGACGGAAAAAGACTCTTTATGATCACAATTAATAATATTGGCAGCAAAAACTGCCCATGTATCTTTTTTCCCATCCATAAAATATCGAAACCGCTTTCCACAAACAGTTAATGTCGTACTATCTGAAAATGGAAACCTCGATTTTAATGAAAAGGGAGCTCTTCCAGCAGAAAAATTTGAAGCTAATTCTGCTGTGGTGATTGACTCAGGATCATCATCTTCAACTAATCGTTTTTCTATTGCAGTTCTCTTGATATGGTCCGAGGAACACTGGAACCAGGCTTTTCCTTCTTCAGTATCATAACCTCGGTAAGCTACGAACTGCTCAAGACGACTAAGTCGCGTCTTAACTCTCAAATGAGGTTTTTCCCAACAAAAGTATTGAGAAATATCGTTGGTTAATACTTTATTAATGAAGCCACTACTTACGCCAATATAGAAACGATATAACTCAACACAAGGAACAACTAAGAAATCAGTAAGATTACTATTAAGTACAGGGACAATTGCATAAATAGACTTTTTAGAAAGCCCCTTCAGATTCTTACCAAGTTTTATAGCTCTATCGGGGACTGCCGATGGATAATCAATACCGTTTAAATGGATATTATCTCCCGCATGAACAAATTGAATTTTAGAGGTATCAACCTCAAACGTATTTTCAAAAGCGCTAAGACGACTTATGCGCTTTCCGTGCTCCCAACATGAGCCAATTAAATACTCTGAAATGCGATTAAGTGGCTCTTTTATCCATTTCTGTTCACCAGTCTGAACTCCCTTAACCAATGGACTATTCAAGCCTACGTCTTGAATCTGAGATAACGAAATAAAAATTTTGGGAATTCCATATGCTGAAAGCTCAATTCCACCGAAGGCATCAACTCGCCAAATTCCTTTCTCAAACTTTAGTTTTCTTGATTCAAACAATTTACACGACCTCCAAAATGACTAATTTTCAAAATAATACAAAATCTAGCCATAGTCAAAGTACTTTAAAATCATTACATATACATATATAATGACTAAATATTCAAAAAATCAAAAAAGTAGTCAAGATGAAATCTGAAATAGATATAGTTACCCTATCCAAGCTCGCGCTTTCAGGAAAAGAAGCAGACATTAGAATGTACCTAGCAAAAGCCGTACGAAAGCTTCGAACAACAGACCCAGAAACAAGTAAAAAAATAGAGGCCTTACTAAAAGACAATCCGGCTAGATCGAATGAAGTACTGCGCAAATCAATAAATGACAATCATAACTCAAGCGTTCTTGGTACATCTGGCGATAGCGCTATTCCGTTGCTAAAATCATTTTCTGATAACATCGCAAATTACCCATCTCCAATTTTATCTACATCACTAGAAGAGCAACTATCGCAGATAATTAAAGAAAGGAAACACGCTCAAGTACTATCTAAATTAGGACTAACACCATGCAGCTCAATCATTTTTCAAGGCCCGCCTGGAGTAGGAAAAACAATGACAGCTAATTGGCTAGCCTCTCAACTTCAACTACCTTTCTACACTCTAGATTTAACTGCAGTAATGAGTAGTTATCTAGGAAAGACTGGCAGTAACCTTAGAGCAGTTATCGATTTTGCAAAGTCACACCCATGCGTGCTACTACTCGATGAAATTGATGCAATTGCCAAGAAGCGTAGTGATGATGCCGATGTAGGAGAACTAAAAAGGCTCGTTACAGTTATGCTTCAAGAGCTAGAAAGCTGGCCTTCGACAGGACTATTAATAGCAGCGACAAATCACCCAGAACTAGTAGATCCAGCTCTTTGGAGGCGCTTCGATTTAGAAGTAAGCTTCTCTCTTCCATCAACAGAGCAAACAACGCTAGCCATTAATAACTTTCTTGGAGACGACCTAGAGCATTTTAGCCACTGGATACCTCTATGCATTCAAGCTTTCAAAGGAGACTCATATAGCAATATAAAAAAACGCATACATAAGCTTAGAAAAATGCGTATTTTAGAGCCTAATTCTTTTGAAAAACAGATAATCAAGAACTTACTCTCCAATACAGAAACAATGACTAGATCTGAACGTATCGACCTTGCTACACGTCTTGTATTGGAGTTTAAAACATCTCAAGTAAAAGCTTCAGAGCTCACTGGGGTAAGTAGAGATACAATTCGAAAGAAGCTAAAGGAAAACCAAAAATAAGGGATCGCTGTAATGACTAAAAATAGAAACTATTTAATTGGACACGCTGAAGCTCTAACAAAATTAACACCCCCACCAAAAATAAATCCAGACACCAGCGAGCTATATAACATTAATGAAGTTTTAAGTCGATTATCTCCACAATTCAAGGAAACGGCCAAACAAATTGAAAAGCTCCCATCAGAATTTTGTCCTAAAGACTATGCAGTTACTAAACTGACCCTACACCCTTCTTATATTGCAAAAGGACATTTCCCTAATAAATTATTACGCGAGATGAGTAGCCGTACCATTGGTAGCAAGAGCGTAAAGGTAAAACCTGATAAATGGACAAAAAAAGGTCCTCCAATCATTTCACCAACAACCTGTATATTCATAGCAGGCAAACGGTCACAACTAAAAACGTTCTCCGAGAAAATCGATCATTTTAGTAGTGAAACTCCTGGAGCAGACGATTTATCTAAAATTTGGAGTATTTCGACAATTCAGCCAGAAGAGAAGATAAAAAGAGGTTTAGGCCATGAAAAAAAAGGCTTTTATGAAGCCGGATTGCACCTAATCCCAGGAACCTCCTCTGACTTTATTAAAAAATCATTTATAGATTTTGCGAACAGCCTAGGCTTCAAAATTGCTGAAGAGTTATCAATAACTACTTCAAATATTTGGTTCGCTCCATTTTCAGGGCCAGAAGAAAAACTAGTTACATTAGCAAATCACTCTTTTTTAAGAGTGTTGAGACCTATACCTCAACTGAGATCTTTTATTCCGAACTTTAAAACTTCTGGAGTAAAATCTAGCATTCCTATGCCTAACGCTCTACCAATCGCCAATGACGTAAATGTGGCTATTTTAGATGGAGGCATTCCAGATAACTCCAATCTCTCACCTTGGGTTACCAATTATGTAAAATCTGATCCCGAAGCAAACAGTTTAGAAGATGGAATCCATCATGGCCAGGGAGTAACTTCAGCATTCCTCTTCGGACCATTAGAGCCAAACCAGCAGGCAGCTCAACCTTTCACATACGTAGATCATCACAGAATATTAGACTCATCAATGGAAAGTGACGACCCTTATGAACTATATCGAGCATTAGGGCATATAGAAGACATTTTACTGTCTCGTCAATATGAATTTTTAAACCTCAGCTTAGGTCCTGTACTCTCAGTTGACGATGACGACATACATCCGTGGACATCTTTGATAGACACCTACTTAGCTGACGGCGAGACCTTTATGACTGTTGCAGCAGGCAATAATGGAGACTTAAATAGTGAGTTGGGACTTAACAGAATACAGGTTCCTTCTGATAGCGTAAATGCAATTGCAGTAGGCGCTACCACTTCAACTAGTGATATGTGGACGCGCGCTCCCTATAGTGCAATTGGACCAGGCAGAGCTCCAGGAAGAGTAAAACCAGATCTGGTAGCATTTGGAGGTACACTCAACGAGTATTTTCATATTCTAAGCAATTCATCAAACAATGAATTAGTTCCCGTACAAGGCACAAGCTTCGCTGCACCATATTTACTTCGTAAAGCAGCTGGAATAAGAGCATTAATGGGACACTCAATATCGGCCGTAGCTTTAAAAGCACTATTAATTAATAGTGCGAGTAAAAACGCCCATGATGAAAAAGAAGTTGGATGGGGTAAAGCTCCTGACAACATCGAATCATTAATAGAATCTCCTGATGGAGTTGCTAGAATTCTTTATCAAGGAGAGTTGCAGCCAGGAAAATATCTAAAAGTTCCAGTACCTCTGCCCGAGAATGGAATATCAGGGAAAGTAATGATCCAAGCAACCTGTTGCTTTGCAACACAGATAGACACTCAAGACTCTTCAATGTATACAAAAGCTGGCGTAGAAATATCATGGAGCCCAAAAGCAGGAGAAAAGAAAGAATCTTTTTTTAGACAACAGAAAAAAGCTACAGAAGCAGAACTAAGAAAGGATGCTGCTAAATGGGAAACAACACTACATGCAGAGTTAAGTAAATATGGCAAATCGTTAGACGATCCATACTTTGAAATTCATTACATGGCAAGAGACTGTGGCGCCGCAATAGGAGGGAGCAAGGCTCCATCTATTAAATACGCCTTTGTAGTAACATTAATAGCTCAAAAACACAGAACCATATTTAGTGACATCATGAGCAAATACGATGGAATTCTGACGAAAATCAAGCCTAGAGTTTCAATCCCAGCCCGAGTTCGTGTTTAAACCCAATAGGCAAGCTTTAATTCAATACTAAGGCCTGCCTACTTTCTTGAACCAATAATGGCACCTCCAAAAAACTTAAACGCAAGTTTATAGATCACGTGAAAAGATCAAAAATAGACTTGAATAGACTTGAATAGACTTCACTACTTATATTTTCAGGTTAGCGAACAATTCTCTCAACTTAATAACTACAATTGTTATCAGATCTTACCCGTATTGAAGCTCTACTTTTTTCTACAGATTTTTTCGCTTCCTTTATAGAGACAGCAAGACCCTGTAACGGATCACTAGCGCATTTAAATCGCTCACTACGCATTATTGCAAGCTTTTTTAACGCCTTTATACGACTCTGCATATCATCATTTTTATTTTCTAACATCATTATGAATATAGCATAATTTCTTAAACATATTAGATCCTAGATTGCAGTAATAACTGACACACTCGGTATAGATAAGAGAGTCAGTTGCCTATAGGCTTCAAGTTCTCACACCATCGACCAAGCTACCTTAGTAACACGACCAAGTATATCCACCTCTGTGGCTGTGGTTTGGCCGTTGATATCCGTATAGCTAAATACCAGTCACGGCGAAGGGATTCGGGAAGGCAGGCGGATAAGGGATAAAAAAAGCACGTGTGAGGCTGGCTTTATACGTTTAAGTATCTAGGCCTATTTCATCCCAATCAGTAGTGCTTAGCATCCATTCTAAAGCCCTACGTCTCTCGATAATAACGTGGCCGCCTACGTCACCAGGCAGCTCTCTAGTATTCATGCCTGAATCAACAATTGCCCAATGAAGGCAATAAGATAAATCACAAGCAGATATTATTTTATCAATGGAACGGACTACAGACTGAGCTTTATAGTCTGAAGTGCTTTTACCATTTTTAATATCAGGGAAGCGTCTAATTAATGTGTTGTCGCAAACAGAATCAAAAGGTATCGATTTAACAACCCCCAATACCCAAGCGAAAGCATTTAGCCCCTCCACTTGCGACTGAAAATAAGCAGTATCACCCTCATCATTTTCAATAAAATCTCTTTCTGACTCGCTCAGATATTCAATGCAGCCTTCCTGCTCTAACCATTGGATAGCCGAAGACTTATCGAAACCGTAAGAGCTAGCGATGACAGCAAAAAGCGCCAAGCTACGAGCCACAATTTCTTCCTGTGGCCGCAGCTCTAAATCATCATCGAGTAATGGCAGGGCTGGGTTAACTTCGTAACCCAGCTTTTTGGCACTAGCTAATGATTTTTTTCGTATCTTTTGAAAATCCATAATGTCCTTCAATTAAAAGTGGTCGGCGAATCCACCTGTACCATCTTTGTGTAAGTCATTTTGAAGATTCTTGTCTCGATGCACTTCCTTACGCAACAACTGCATTGATCCGGAGTTACCTTTCGGGTGATGCCACTCTGTCCTAGGTGGATTTTTCAAACCGCTTTTACCGGACTTCATATGCTGGAGAACATCCTTACCAAGAAGTTCATTCATTCCTTGTGCAAAGTTTGCGTCACCTTCCAACGCGTTAGCGAATTTTTTATTGGCAGAGTTTCTATGAGCACTACGTGTTGTGCCACTTATGGGTGCTTCCGTTAATACCTCGTGGAAACCTCCCTTCTTTGTAACATTACTCTATCTATCAAAATTAACAATCAACGTTTCGCAGCCAGCACCGTCCCCTGTATAAAACAGAGACATACAATATAGAGCCTTCGATAGTGAATCTAGGCTAGTTTCACAAACCCTGTCTGCATCTTCAGAAGGAGTTTGTATGATAAAGATCTTCTCTACATCGTAGCCATACATCAGTAACATTGAAATACAGTTTTCAAAATCAGTCACACGCTCTGGTACCGATTCAATATCATTCCAATCCTCAAACTCCCCTTGAAACTCCTTATCTTGGAATTCAAATAGCTCAACAGGAGCTTTACAGTATAATGCTACATACTCGGATTTTGCTGCGTGGATTTTGTCACTCTTAATAACGCTTCCTCCCCATACCTTAGAGAGGGCACCGCACACGTCATTTTCGCTGACCAGACTATTTTTCCTACTTACAGCTACGATTTGTGTACAATCAAATGGGTAATCCATATCAGTATTTTCCGTTATTTAGATGATTGTAAAGTTGCTTAACGTCTTTTTGCGAAGGAGACGTAACACCACCATTTTTTGTTTTAGAGCCGGTAGTTCCTCTAGGCCCTTTAGGGGTGGTGTTACGAATAGGCTGATGCACATGAGGTGAAATTCCAGCATGAGAATCTGCCCCAAACCTCTTGAATTGCTTTGGCCCGGTCACATCAAACCCTGTTGAGTTTGTGTTAAGCCCGATCTCTTTTTGTTTTGCAGCATTGGAAACATAGCCTTCCAAAGTTCTTTCCCCTGGCTGAGGCTTGTCACCTCTTTTATGGAGTGTACTCTTTGTAACTTTAGGATCTTTAGGATCTTTAGGATCTTTAGAATCCTTTCCATTACCACTCCCTTTACCCTTAGGCCCTGCCGCCTTTTTCGCATCCGCTTCTTTTTTTGCCAGCTTTTCTGCCGCTTCTTGTACCGCCTTGGCCGCTTTACCTATTTTCCTTGCTTCACTTGCACCAGGTATTACATTCGTTGCCCTTTCCCAAGGTGTCAGTTTTTCTCCCGTAAAGAGATCTTCACCAGTCACGGCTCCATAAATATCCGCCGCGATACCTGCTGGCGTAAAACCTACAGCAAAAGAAGCAAGGTCACCCCAACCAAATCCAAAATCTGACGAGCTTGAATCATCACCAGATTTAGGTGAAAACCCATCAGGGTCGGTAAAACTCAGTGGGTTATTGTACACATAAGTATAACGGTTAAATGCTTGTGAGTTAAAGGGATCAGGAACTTTAGGATCCGCACTCACAAACCTTCCCAACTCAGGGTCATACACACGCCCATTCATGTGGATTAGGCCGACATTATCTAGCATTTCATGGCCAGTAAAG